>NZ_FOLE01000002.1:431853-631434 GCF_900112255.1 Flexibacter flexilis DSM 6793 | reverse complement strand
GCGCCACTTACTGTTACCGCAACACCAAGTGCGACAGCAGTTCGATTTGACTGGCCATCTTACACCACCAATACCTACATGTACCAAATCCATTACCGAGTACAGGGTACAAGTACTTGGTACGGCTATCAATCTACAGGTTATGGAGCGCCAACTTTGGCTGCCCGCGTAACGGGTCTTACCCCAAATACTACTTATGAATGGCGTGTTCGTAATGCTTGTTTGCCAGTGGCGGAAGATTGGAACGAATGGTCTTCTATCAGTACGTTTACGACAGGTGCTGCGCGTTTGGGTCAGGAGCTAGCACAATTAAGTGTTTATCCAAATCCAACGACGGGTCTAGTTAATGTAGCAGGCTTGAGTGGTGCTGTGAACTATGTTGTTTACAATAGTGTAGGCAAACAAGTGCTGTCAGGCGAGCAAGTAGTAAGTCAAGAGGCCGTGTTACAATTAGATTTGAGTGCATATCCACAAGGCGCATACATTTTGAAAGTGATGTCTGCGGAAGGGGTCGCTACTCGACAAATGATTTTGACTGGTAAATAATATTTCTTTGAAATAGTATTTATTTCTCAAAATTTACATAAAACAAAAGACCCTGATACCTTCGCGGTGTCGGGGTCTTTTGTTTTTATAACAAAAACTTAACTTTCTTGCTATCGCCTAATTCGTACTTTTGCACAATACTTTTATCCTTATTTTTGTATGAAAAAAATTATATTCTTTGCGTTGTTATTGATGGGAATTAATCTCAATGCCCAAAATAACTTATTGCAGTCTGGCCCGATGGTAGGCTATTCCGAAATGATGGAAGTAAAACTTTGGGCGCAAACCAATGCTCCTGCACAAGTGGCTATTCGTTATTGGGAAAAAGGAAAACCCGAAAAAAAATGGAAAACAGATGTCGTAAAGACGAAAAAGGAAACGGCTTTTGTGGCGCATCTCATTGCCGACCAAGTGCAACCGACACGCAAATACGAGTATGAGTTATTGATTAATGACAAAGTTGTACCGCGTCCGTATCCGTTGGAATTTCAAACCCAAACTTTATGGCAATGGCGTACCGATGCGCCAAATGTACGTTTCGCGATTGGCAGTTGTGCGTACGTAAACGAACCCGAATACGACCGACCTAACCAAACTTACGGCGGCCATTACGAAATTTTTCAGTCTTTGGCGAAGGCTAAACCCGAATTTATGGTGTGGCTCGGCGACAATGTTTATTTGCGCGAAGCCGACTGGAGTACACGCACAGGAATTTTGCACCGATATACGCACACGCGTTCGCTGCCCGAATTACAACCGTTTTGGGGAAGTGTGCACCACTATGCCATTTGGGACGACCACGACTACGGCGTAAATGACGCAGACCGCAGCTATTGGGGCAAGAACCTGACGGAAGAAGCCTTCAATTTGTTTTGGGCAAATCCAAATATCAATCTTACAGGAAAAGGAGGCGTTACGGGTACTTTCCAATGGTCTGACCTTCAGTTTTTTATGTTGGATAATCGCTATCACCGCAGCCCTAACGACGACCAAACGCGATCAAGACAAATGTTTGGAGACGAGCAAATCCAATGGCTTATAGACGCGCTCGTGAACAGCAAAGCAACTTTTAAATTTGTGGCAACTGGCGGCCAAATGCTCAACGACGTAGCCAAATACGAGACATTCTCTACTTACCCAGACGAAAAACAAAAACTACTTTCGGCCATTCAAAAGGCTGGTATTAAAGGTGTTATATTCCTGACAGGCGACCGCCATCATAGCGAAATTAGTAAAATGAATAGAGAAGGAACATACCCGTTGTATGATGTTACCTGCTCGCCGCTTACGGCTGGGCCGCATGCCGACCCTTCCGAAAACAATACTTTCCGTTTGCCGAATACGCTGGTAGGCGAACGCAATTACTCGATTTTTGAAGTAACAGGCGCGAAAAACGATAGAGTTTTGTCTATCAAAATGTTTGATACGATGGGTAAAGAATTAACCCAATATCAAATAAAAGCTTCTGAGCTTAAATAAAAAGCGAAAAGCCTATAAGATGTATCAAGTCTTATAGGCTTTTTCTTTAAATTCTATTTTTTCCTGTCAAATGCTTGTTGATAATATCGCGGAGCTTTTCGGGTGAGTCTGTGGCATTGAAGGCAATTTTTTTCAGTTGGAAGGCGTGTTGTTCAGTGCGGCTGCCCAATTTCTCAAACTGTTTGGCGGTAGCAATGCCCAATTCGCCTTTGTCCGTAACCACCAGCAAAGTATTGTCGTGTTCGCTGTGGAAGCTCAAGCGCGGCAACTCGTAGGCGTAATAAACCGAATTGAGGGCGCGGTCTATCATATACACTTTGACGGCTTTGCAAGGTTGTTTATCCAACTCAAAACTAACGTTTACTACATACGAAGTATTTGGCTCACTGATGATGCGGTCGCTGTTCCATACGCCCATTGCCGTAATTTCAAAAGTGCGGCTAACGGTTTGTAAGGCTTGTTCGCGGTTTTTGCGTTGAGCGATAAGAGCTTGTTGCTCAAGTACTTGCGCCTCTTTCTTAGCTACATATTTTTGATAAATTTCAAAATGCTCGTCGTAAATGGCTTGCGCGTCGGCAAGGTCGGCCGCTTCAAATACAGGCCGTACTTTAGCCGAATAGCTGCGCGTATGGTCGCGAAGCGTGAGCAAATAAATGTCTTTTTTGTTGGTGCGTTCCAGCTCCATACTCAGCCATGTGTTATCGGTTACCCAAGGGTTGTTTATCGGGTTGTTGCTGGATTTGGTGTCGGCGTATTCCCATTCTATTCCGTCATAAATTTTCATTTCGGGGAAAGTAGAAAGGTCAAGTTTTACATGAAACCGATAGCGTTGCGGTGCGGCCACTTGTGGCTGAACGGGCAATTTCTCAGCGGCTTTTTCACGAACTTGCTCAATAGCCGCTTGCAATTGTTTGCTGTCGGTATTGGCTTTATCGCTCGAAGATTGCATTTCGGTTACGGCCAAATTTTTTTCTGTTTCCTGCCAATTTTGCGCTACCGAATCCAAGTAATATAAATTGTAGTTTGTGTCTGCTTGCTCAGAAATCATCGCAACTTTTACGCTTTTACCTGTTTGCAATTGTAGGGCTTCGCCGTTTTGGGACGCGTGTATTTCGAGCATACCCGCCGACTCCAGTTGTGGACTTTGGGCTTTGTTTTGGACGGCCATCGGGATTCCCGAAAGCCAAATTTCGTACGGGTTGTGTAGTTCTCGGTACTGAATTTGCAATGTTCCTGTGGCGGGTTGGCCATTGGCTTTTACAAATGAGTTTTTGGCAATGGCCAAAGTAGAGCCATTCGGATAAATGATGGTTGTGTCGCGGCTGGTATTTATTTCGTATTGTTGGAATACAATATCTATTGATTCAAAAGGTTTCTTTTTTAGTGTACCAACATTTGAGATAGCAACGTTATCTGTTTGTTGTACTGGATTAGGTTCTGTTTGGCAGGCGTTGGTAGCCACCAGAAGGCCAATGGCGAGGAGTTGATAACTTGTTTTCATGGGGTTGCTTTGGATTAATTTTTCAAAAAATATACACCTGTTTATTTTCAGCTTTTAGGCTGTTTCTGTGCTATGATTACCGCCTCCGAAAAAGGTCTCCCATTTTTTTTTATTTTTTGAAGGATAAAAAAGGTAATTGCTATTAGTTTTTTTCTATATTGTGTAGAAAAGACTAACTTTACGCAATACATTATCACATCGGCATTTAGCACGATCCGTCAGGCTTCAGCTACCTGATGCTTATATTTTTTATCTTTCAATCATCTATTGTGTTACCTTATGGCCATTCAACTAACCCAGTTTTATATACGGCGGCTTGTCATTAGTTATATAGTGGCCTTGTCGCTTATTGCATTGGTGGCTTTTGTCGGCTTCTTTTTTACTGTCCCGATTAGCAAACAGCAACAAGATTGTTTGCATTATATCAATGTGGCACGAACGCAGCGCATGATTTTTCAGAAATTAGAAAAAAATGTGTTGATATTAGAACATGGTCGTAACACACCCGCAGAGCAACAAGAGACTTTGAAACGCATTAGTAGGGGGTTACGCCGCTGGAAAAATCATCAAAAAGGCTTGAGATTAGGCGACGACTCGTTGCGTTTGCCTGCCAATAATGACCAAAAGGCACAAACACTTTTGCAAGAGACTGAGCCTTATTTTCAGACACTTACGCATACTTTTGACGCTATATTGACTCATCCGACCGACAAGGAATTTGTGAGTAAAAACATCATAATTTTGTTTGAAAACGAGTCGGCATGGATGCGTACGATGGATAATGTGATTACGCATTACAACGAACGCTCGGAAGTGTTGGCGCAAAAGCATCAAATAGCCAATCTTATCACCACCATTTTGGTCATAATTCTTCTGTTTTTGGAGGGATACTATATTTTCAGGCCTGTTATTCTACGTTTGAGCGAGTCGGTGAATGCACTCAATGAGGCGTTGGAGGAAAGCAATACGGCACAAAATGACGCACTCGAAAAGCAGAAATTTATTGAGAAAATTGCCGATACGACGCCTGGTGTCCTGTTTGTGTACGACATGCAACTTAAACGCAATATTTATAGCAATAGAGAAATGACTGCTTTGCTTGGATATACACCAGAGGAGGTGGCACAGCTTCAGGAGGAAAAGGGAGGGCCTGCTTTGGTTCATCCCGACGATGTAGCCATTGTTCGTTATCAATTGAGTTTGTTTGATGGCATGGACAACAACGCTGTGCAGGAATACGAGTACCGTGTTTTGCATAAAGATGGCTTGTATCGCTGGGTTCATTTGCGCAACACGCTTTTCCTGCGCGATGGACAAGGCCGCGCAAAACAAATTATTGCAGTGGCGCAAGACATTACGCATCGTAAAGAAATCGAGCAGAAATTAGAGCAAGCCAAAAAGCAAGCCGAACAAGCCAATGTAGCCAAGTCGGAGTTTTTGGCCAATATGAGTCACGAAATCCGTACGCCAATGAACGGGATTATGGGTTTTGTGGATTTGTTGCTCGAAACGCCTGTTTCCGCCCAGCAACGCGATTATTTGGAAACTATCAAAAATAGTTCTGATTCGCTGCTGACCATTATTAACGACATTCTGGATTTTTCTAAAATAGAAGCTGGAAAGCTCGAAATATCGCCAGTAACTTTTGATTTACAGAAAGTTGTAAGCGAAGCGATGAAAATTATTAGCCTGAAAGCGCATACTAAAAATGTTGAACTGATTTGTAACATTGCTCCAGATGTACCTAATTTCTTGGTGGGTGATGTGTTTCGTTTGCGCCAAATCCTGATGAATTTGTTGAGCAATGCCGTTAAATTCACGCACAAAGGGCAAGTAGAATTAGAAATTGGTCTTAATCCAGCAGCCGTCGAAACGGACAATGTTGGCCTTGTTTTCAAGATAAAAGATACGGGTATTGGTATTTCGGCGCGGCAGTTGGAACATATATTTTCGCCGTTTACGCAGGCCGAAAGTTCTACGACTCGTTTTTATGGTGGCACGGGACTTGGGCTTTCGATTTGCCGCAACTTGGCGTACTTGATGGGCGGTACTATTCGCGCGGAAAGCGTGGTAGGGCTGGGCAGTAGCTTTGTTTGTGAATTGCCATTTGGTTTGGCTTCCGAATTTTTGTTGGAAAAAGATAATCAATCCTCTTCTATTGGCCAAGTTGCAGGTTGGAAAGTGCTGATTGTAGATGATAACGAACTGAATTTGGAGCTTTTGTCCAAAATGCTGACGGGCTGGAAAATGCAAGTCGTGGCGGTAAGTAACACTGCATTGGCGTTGGCTCATTTGCAAAAAGCGCAAAAAGAAAATACACCGTTTCAGTTATTACTGACGGATAGCAATATGCCTGAAAGTGACGGTTTTGTGCTGGTGCAACAAGCCAAAGAGTTGGGTTGTGATACTAATTTGGTGGTTATGATGCTGTCGTCTTCGGACGTGGCGGGCGAGGTACAACGCGCCAATAAATCCAAAATTGATGGTTATTTGCTCAAGCCAGTCATGGCTTTTGAATTGCAACGCGCTATTTTGGCTGCTGTGGAAAAGGCTACTTTGCGTCAACCGCCGCGCCCCAAGAAGCATTTCCGTATTTTGTTGGCAGAAGACAATACCGTTAACCAAAAATTAGCCCAAACATTATTGGAAAGAGCTGGTCATAAAGTGCTTATTGTTACCAATGGCGAAGAAGCCATTCAGCAATATAACGCGCAGCCTTTCGACCTGATTCTGATGGATGTACAAATGCCTGTGATTGATGGACTTACGGCAGCTCGTATTATTCGTAATGCCGAAGCCAGTACCACACGCCACACGCCTATTGTAGCCATGACAGCCAGTGCCATGAAAGGAGACAAGGAGAGGTGTTTGGCCGCAGGTATGGACGCATACTTGACCAAGCCCTTACAGGTAGAAGTATTGTACGGAGTGTTAGAACAGTGGCAAGGTGCTTTTGATAATGTACCGCTGCCCACCGAAAATCAATCAGATATAATTCCTGTTTTTGATGCTGCAAAAGCCTTAGCACGTTTGCAAAGCAGCGATTTACTCCGAGATTTATTGCAAATGTTTTTGGTAGAAGCGCAGTCGCGGTGGGAGGAGGCCAATGTTCTATTAGCCCAAAAAGAAGCAGAAAAAGCCATACAGGCTACACATGGTGTGGTGGGGATGGCCGCCGCCGTTGGGTTAGAATCCTTAGAAATGAATTTGAGGGAGTTGGAGTCTTTACTGAAAGCAGAGACGATAGATTGGGAGCAGGTGCAGAATAAACAAGCCCTTGCCGCACAAATATTTCAACAAAGTAAAGAAACCATAACAGACTATTTGCTTGCAAAAGAAGTATAGATACATGCTATATTGTATTTTTGCTTGTTCTTGTTTTTGTACAAATAGAATACTTTTTATGGCGCATATACTTGCTTGTTGCTGAAAATAACTATATTTCGCACGTTAAACAATTGTTTCATTTATATCTTATTGGTCTCATGTCAAATAATGCACGCTACGTAAAAGTAAGCACAGACGTTTTTAATGCAGTTGCCACACAACTCAAGAAATTTGGTTTGGAAATTACAGGCAAACAAGGAAATATCTCTAAAATGGGTGTTTCGGCAGATTACAAATACGACGAAGCGACAGAAGTATTAGAAATCAGCAATGTGGAAGTTGGTATGCCAGCTTCGTTTGCAGGTTTTAGCACAGAAAAAGTAATTGCTCAAATTACGGATGCTGTGTTGGGTAGCGGAGGAGAAAAAGCCTAATACGTTCGGATTAGGTAACTATCAATAAAAATTATTCAAACACAAAAGCCGCAGCCTCAATAACGAATGAGGTTGTGGCTTTTTGTTGTACCAATGGTATCGGAAAAAGATAAGTTAAATTCCAATAAAAAAAACCTCGCCCCGCAGCATACACAGCTACGAGGGCGAGGCCTATTCACAAACAAACTGAATGAGTTCTTTTTTTTAACAGCCGCAGCCCGTTTCGGACTTTTCTACACCGAAAGCGTCCAAGATTTTTTCCAAAGGACAAAACCGCGTCATAGACGACTGGAAAAGATTTAGCCCCACAAAAGCCGTCAGGCCGAGCCAACCGATATTCACAAAATACGCTAACACAATGCTGAGCAGCACCATTACGCCCGCCACAGCTCTCACAATTCTTTCTCTCATAATATTTTTGGATGCTTCGCTAAAAAATTAGTTTACCCACGTGTCCACCGACAGCACAAAGCCGCGCAACGGAAAATCTGAGGGGTGTTGTTGGTTGTGTTCAAAGACCAATTCAAGGGCTTTGGCGGCGAGTGTTTCGCTTAAAAAGCTAAAAAACAGTAACGAATCCGCCGCTACGGGACTGGCCGCAAACCATTCGTCCGATAAATCTTCTGGCGCGAAGGTTTTAAAACCCGTAATGTCGGCCATGCTGTATGCGCCAATGCCTGCTTTTTTGAAGGTCGCGACGGCGGCTTTGCGGTCGTCTTGTTGGCAAGTCAGAATAAAAAGTTTCATATTTTTTCGGGGGAAAGATGTTTAACCAACCCTCATAGGTTTTTACAACCTACAAGGGTTAAGATTTATTTCTGGGCTTCTTTCGAGCGCATCATCTTGAAGTACAGCAACGGCACGACAAGCAAGGTCAGGAACGTAGAAGTAACCGTACCGCCCATCAGCGAGATGGCCAAGCCTTGAAAAATCGGGTCGAACAAGATAACCACCGCACCCAACGCCACCGCGCCAGCCGTGAGCAAAATCGGGGTAGTACGCACCGCGCCCGCCTCGATAATGGCCTGTTTGAGCGGTACGCCTTCGTCCAGACGGATATTTACAAAATCAATGATAAGCAGTGAGTTACGAACCATTACCCCAGCCAATGCAATGAAACCAATCATCGAAGTTGCTGTAAAATACGCCCCCATCATCCAGTGGCCAAACACAATACCAATCAGCGAAAGCGGCACAGCCACCAACATCACGATAGGCACGGTAAAGTTTTGAAACCAACCCACAATGAGCATATAGATAATGATAATCGCGACCACAAACGCAATACCCAAATCCCTGAAAACCTCGTAAGTGATTTGCCATTCGCCGTCCCATTTCAACGTAAAATCGTCTTCCAATTCAGGTTGTGCGCTGTATTCTTCTTTGAGTTGGTAGCCTTTCGGCAACTGAATACTTCCCAACTTTTCCGACACGGCACTCATGGCATAAAACGGACTTTCCAGCGAACCCGCCATATCTGCCAACACATATACCACACGTTTTTGGTTTTTGCGGAAAATGCTTTTGGCTTTCGTTACTTGGCTGATACTCACCAAATCCCCTACGGGAACGGCGTTTCCTTGCTGGCCAATTACTTTTAGGTTTTTGATGCCGTTTAGGTCGGATTTGTCCGCGTCGTTGAGTTTGAGAATGATATTTACGGGTTCAAAAGCTGTCGCGCTGTGCATTACGCCCACGTTCATATCCGAAAGTGCGGCATTGACCAAAGCCACCACTTGCGCAGGAGCTACGCCATAACGCATGGCTTTTTCTTTATCAACCTCAATTTTGTATTCGGGTTGGTCGTCTTCTACCATCCAATCCACATCTACGATGTCGGTTGTTTTGGCAAAAATGTCTTTTACTTGCTTGCCAATGGCCATTTGTTGTTCGTAATCAGGACCATAAATTTCCGCTACCAACGTCGAAAGTACAGGAGGGCCGGGCGGCACTTCTACCATTTTTACATTGGCTTTGTATTTTTTGGCAATGGCTTGCACGGCTGGGCGCATTTGTTTTACGATGTCGTGGCTCTGAATGCTGCGGTTCTTTTTGTCCACCAAATTCACTTGCACATCGGCCATGTTTTCGCCTCTACGCAAATCATAGTGGCGCACCAAACCATTAAAACTAATCGGTGCAGACGTTCCAACATAGCTCTGATAATTCATTACCATTGGTTGCCCCGCCATGTATTCGGCTATTTCGCGCGTTACGGCGGCGGTTTGTTCCAACGTCGTGCCTTCGGGCATATCTATTACCACCTGAAACTCATTTTTATTGTCAAAAGGCAACATTTTTACGGCTACACTTTTGGTATAAAACAAGCCCATTGAGCCAATCAGAATAAAAGTTGTGGACAAAATAAATGTCCAACGTTTCCAACGCGATTCGAGCAACGGATTTATAAAGGCTTTGTAAATTTTATAAATGCCGCTGTCCTCTAAGTTGTGGCCGTGTTCTTGGTGTTCGTGGCCATGTTTTTCTTTTTCTTGCAAAAACAAATAGCCCAAATACGGCGTAAGCGTCAAGGCCACCACCAACGACAATATCATGGCAATAGAAGCCCCAATCGGCATTGGACTCATGTACGGCCCCATCATACCCGACACAAAAGCCATCGGCAACACCGCCGCAATTACCGTAAACGTCGCCAAAATCGTGGGGTTGCCTACTTCGTTAATCGCAAAAATAGCCGCTTGCAAGAATGGTAAACGCTTCATTTTGAAGTGTCTGTGCATATTTTCGGCAATAATAATGGAGTCGTCCACCACAATCCCCGTAATAAACACCAACGCAAACAACGTGATGCGGTTCAGCGTATAATCCAACATATAGTAGCTAAACAGCGTAAGGGCAAACGTAACTGGCACGGACAAAAACACTACTAAACCGCCGCGCCAACCCATCGCCAGCATCACGAAAAGCGTAACCACCACGATAGCCACCATTAAGTGCATGAGCAATTCGGATACTTTTTCCGAAGCCGTTTCGCCGTAGTTGCGTGTATGCTCTAAGTGAATATCATCGGGCAAAAGTTGCGGTGTGAGGTGGTCTATTTTGTGCAAAATCTGTTCGGAAAGGTGCATCGCGTCTGCGCCTTTTTTCTTGGCTACCGAAAGCGTAATGGCTGGGTATTCCGAAGCGTTGGCATTGGCTTTGGCCGTGTCGGCACGACCGTATCCAAACGACACATATTGCGAAGCCGTCGCGGGACTTTCTTCTACTTTGGCCACTTGGCGCAAATACACAGGCAACTGTTTGTTAGAACCAACTATCAAATTACCTATTTCGTCGGCACTGGTCAAAAAGTTGCCAGTTTCTACACTGAAAGCCATATTGTTGTGCAACATCACGCCCGACATCATTTGCATATTGCTGGCCTGAATTTGTTTGCTAATAGTCAAGAAATCTACATGATTTTCGGCCATTTTATCCTTATCCAATACCACATTGACCACGCGACTACGTCCGCCAATAATTTTTACGTCGGCAATGTTGGGGATTTTCTTTATCTCATTGGTCAGCACCTCTCCCACTTGGCGCAACGTGTAATCGTTGGTTTTTTCGCTCCAAAGCGTAAGCCCCAGCACGGGTACATCGTCGATGGCGCGCGACTTCACAAGCGGCAACGTAACGCCTTGCGGCATTTTGTCCATGTTTTTCATAATCTCGTTGTAAAGTTTCACGAGCGAGCGTTCTACGTCTTCGCCTACATAAAACTGAACAATGAGCATGGCTTGGCCTTTCATGGTCGTCGAATACACGTATTCTACGCCTTTAATATTAGAAATCATGCGTTCCATTGGCGCGACTACTTTCGATTCCATTTCTTGCGGCGATGCCCCAGGGAAACCTATGAAAATATCGGCCATTGGCACTTCAATTTGTGGTTCTTCCTCGCGCGGAATCAGAAACGTGCTGTATCCGCCAATGAGCAAGAACGCTATCATGAGCAATATTGTGAGCTTTGAGGTAATAAACGCCTTGGCGACATTCCCCGAAAAACCTTCTTGCATAAATTCTTTATTTTATTGATAGTGAATAAATTAAATTTTAAAAACCTTTTATTTGACTAAAAGTCTTCCCTATGGGGAAGATTTAGATGGGGTTTTTTAATTGGTTTTTACGGGTGTGCCGTTGGCTAATTTTCCGTCTGCTTTCAGGATAAAACTTTCGTCTTTATCTAAGCCCGAAACCACTTCTACTTTATCGCCGAAGGTTTTGCCCAAACGCACCCAACGCAACATGGCCGTATTTTTTTGGCTAACCGTATAAACGCCCGTGAGTTGGTCGCGGTACACCACGCTGCTCACTGGCACGAGTGTAGCTTCTGTTTCTGCTTGGGCTTGTGTGTTTTGTTTGGGTTCGATGTTTACGTTCACGTACATACCCGCATACAAACCTTTGGGATTGTCAAGGCTAATTTTCACGGCATATTGTCCGCCTGTAAACTGCGACGACTCACTGATTTGCGTTACGCGGCCTTTGAGTTGCTTGCCCGTAGATTTGATGTTTACGGTGGCTGTTGCGCCTTCGCGCACTTGCTCAATGTCCGACTCTGGCACAGTTACGCGCACTTGGTAGCCGTCATTTTCTTCCAAAGAAAGAAGTGGCATACCTGGGGCGGCCATGTTTCCTTCGTCAGCCATTTTTTGAGTAATAATGCCATCGAAAGGAGCTTTAAGCGTAGCGTAAGCCAACATCGCATCTGCTTCGTTGCGCATTTGTTTGGCCGCTTCCAAGTGTGCTTTTGCCGAATTGAGTTGGAAGGTTACGTTTTCCATCTCTTTGGGGGTTGCGCTGCCTTGCGCGAGTAAAGTGGTAAAGCGGTCGTAATCTTTTTGGGCATTGTTTACGGCGGCTTCTGCTTCTGTTATCATGGCTTGGGCTTGTGCGCGTTTGGCCGAAATCTCTTGGCTGCTAATGGTGGCCAACACCTGACCTTTGTGTACGCGGTCGCCTACTTTTACTTTGATGCTCGTAATAAAACCCATGAGGCGTGTGCTAATGTTGGCGGTTTGGAGGGCTTCCACTTGGCCACTGGCACTAATGCCCGCCGTGTTGGTGGTAGAGGCTTTACCCACTACAACGGGTACGGCTGGGAGTTTTGATTGGTATTCTACTGCGCCTTGTTCGTGTTTTGAACCGCACGCACTTAGCACCGCAAGTCCAACGCCTACAAGAGCTTGTGCTTTTATGATAGACAATTCTGATTTCATATTTTGACGAAATAATTTTTAGTTAGAAGAAGAAGCCGTCAGGAATTGCAAGTATGCCGTCAGGATATTGATGTTCATTTGACTTTGCTCGTACATGAGTTTTTGTTGCGAAAGCTGGCTTTGCGCCATGAGTACGTCGGTTGTTTTGGCCAAACCCTGTTTGAAGCGATTTTGCAAAAGTGTCAGTGCTTCGGTGGCCTGATTGATGGCCGATTGGTATTGTTGTGCCGTGAAACCTGCGTTTTCGATGTCGCGCAACGTTTTATCCAAAAGCATTTGATTTTCAGCTTTTTGTGCTTCTAATTGTTTGCTCAATTTTTCGGTACTTAGCTTTTGGGCTTTGATGGCGTGATTGGTTTTTGTTCCATCAAACACATTCCACGAAAGTTGCACGCCGAGCATATAGGCATCTGAGCCAAACCCCAAAGCGTCTTTATCGTTAAAAGTATATTGTCCGAAAGCATTTAGACGCGGCACAAAGCTCATTTTCATAGACTTAGTCATCATTTCGGAGGCTTCGGCGGCTTTGCTCATGGCCAAAAAGTCGGCGCGATTGTTGGGCAAAGTGGCGGCGGCTGGCGCGGCTACGGGTGCAACACTGGCTACGGTATAAACATAGTTGGAAGGCGTTCCCATGAGTACACTCAAATAATCCGACGCGTTTTTGATGTTGTTGCGTGCTTCCGAAAGCATCGCTTCGGTTGTGCTGATGTGTACTTGCGTGTTCAGCACGTCGGACTTTTGTACCAAACCTTGCGCCAAATAATCACCAACGAGTTTGTTCATGGCTTTGGTCGTTTGCAAGGCTTCTTCCAACACCGCAACGGCTTTGTAGGCCGTTTGCACCTGCTGATAGGCTTTGGTTACTTCGTAAGTGATATGTTCTTGCGTGCGCTGTATGCCGTGTTGGTAAATCTCCACTTGCTTGCTTGCGCCTTTTCGCATCATGTACATATCCATGTTGAAAAGCGGCTGTTGCACTTCCAATTTGGTCAAGAAATTGGTGGTGCGGTCGGGGTCGTTGAGCAAGCGCGGGTCAAAATCCGACTGCGCAATGGACTGCTGTTGCAGCTTAAAACCAAAGGCATTCAGCGGGTTATTGGTCGTAAAACCCGTATAAGAAATATTGGCCTGCGGCAAAAACATGGCGTTGGTTTGTTTGTAATTGGCCTCTGCTACGTTTTTGTCGAGGGTGGCAATCTTGATGTTTTTGTTGGATTGCAAAGCCGTGCTAACCGCCTGCTCTAAGGTCAGGACTTTGGTAGAGTCTTGGGCGTGCGCTGGCCACAAAGCCGCCGCCGAAAGCAAGCCGACCAACAGCGATTTGGGGAATGTTTTTACCGTTCTAATTTGTGCGTACATCATACTGTTTGCTTGTGATTGAGTACAATCGTGTAATGATGTTGCAAAATTGGCGGCTGGCTACGGCTTGTTTGGGAACATTTGTTGGATAGCCTCAAAATAGTAGGCAAATACTGCGTTTATATGCATTGCTTTGGCTATATTTTTGAAAAATTTTGATTGAATGAAAAGTCTATTCCAGCAAACCATCGCGGCGATACACCCGCTTACGCCCCAAGATTTTGAAGATTTTTTTGGCTTGTTCAAATCCTTTGAGAGCAAACGCAAACACGTGCTTACCAGCGCGGGCGAGGCCGAAAAGCATTTGTATTTTGTGGTCGAAGGCCTGCAACGCCTTTATTATCTGGACGATAGCCAACGCGAAGCCACGCTGGTATTTACTTATACAGGCAATTTTGGGGGCGTGTTGGACGCGATGCTTATGCACACGCCTTCGCGCTACTATTACGAAACGCTCACGCCGTCTGTGTTTTTGCGTGCGCCATACAGCCAAGTAGAAGCCTTAGCCCAAAGCCGACCAGAAATAAATACACTCATTCACAAAGGATTAGTTGGGGCATTTTCGGGCGTTTTGGAAAGGCTGGTAGAGTTGCAATGCTTTTCTTCCGAACAAAAATTTCGTAAACTTTTGCAGCGCAGCCCACATATTTTGCAAATCGTTCCGCACAAATATTTGGCCGACTACATCGGCATTGATGCCAGTAATTTCAGCAAGTTGCTCAATAGCATCAAAATATAAATCTTGGTTTTTACCAAAAATTAAATGGCTGGCTTGGCCGAAATTTGCCTTTGTAAAAATGAAACATTCACCCCAAACAATGCTTTGTTATGAATACACAAGATAAATTTTCGCTCATCGACCGCCTTTACGCCCAAACCGAAAATCATTTGCAACAGGCCATTACTGTTTATCAAAATACCTTGCCCGATTTACTGCTATGGCCTTCTGCTTCAGGTGGTTGGAGCGTGGCGCAATGCCTCGAACACCTCAATACTTACGGTGTTCATTATTTGCCTTTGTTTGAAAAAGCTATCCAAAAATCGGCGGTAAGCAATGAAAATCAGTTACTTAAAACCTCGTGGCTGGGGCGTTGGGCGGTGCGCTCCATGGACGTTACGCAATCGAAGAAAAACTACAAGGCCGTTAAAAAACATTCGCCTTCTCCTCAACTCGACGCGCTGGCCGTCGTAGCCACTTTTATTGCCCAACAAGAACAACTCCAAAAACTGCTGTTGCAGGCACGCGACCGCGACATTACACGCGCCCGTATCCCGATTTCGATTGCGCCGTTTCTGCATTTGTACCTTTCCGACGCACTCGAATTTCTGATTACGCACAACGAACGCCACATTCAGCAAGCAAACCGAAACTTGCCAGAACTACCTATGACACAGCGATTTGTAAGCACAATAAACACAACGCGATAAATCGTCGGTTTGGGTAAAAGCCTGCGTATCATCAAAAATTTCGGATAACGTCCCTTCCAAAAGCTGTTTAAATTCGGGCAAAAGATGCGAGATTTCGCTCAGGCGTTGGCGCGGAGCTTTTGCCCCCATTTCAAATTTATAGGAATTTTCGGCGGAATATTCTTTGTCGAAAAGATCGCGCGTGAGCACCAGCCCCACATTCAAAACCGTTTCCGCGTCGCGGGCTTCGGGTTGCGTTTCGTAGTAGAGCAAACCATAAAAAAACGTCTGCATGATGGCTTTTTTGGGCACCCCCGATTTGAAAAGCTCTTCCATCTCCGAAAAATACATTTCTTCTTTCCCCGTTTTGTAGTCCAACACGCGCACCAAATTGCCTTTGCGGTCTATGCGGTCAATGATGCCTTTGAGCTGTACGGCTTGCGGCTGCCCATCGACTGTAAGCGGGAAATCATGTAGATAATCTTTGCCGCTTTCCAAGCCCAAAATCTCAAACGGCGCGTACGTGCTATCTATTTTCAGGATTTGGCGAACATATTTGTAAATTACATTTCTGATAATCAGATTTTTACCTTCCCAGATAATTTCTTCTTTTTGCGGAATATCAAATTCTTTTCGAAAAACTTCCGCAAAAATCTCTGGAATCCAGCTAAATAACGTTTCAAAATCTTGCGCCTCTACATCTCTATTTTTTTTCTTTGCCCGCAACCGCACATACAAATACTGCATTGTTTCGTGTAGCAAATTGCCGAAAGTGGCTGCATCTATACTTTCCGAAACAGTTTCAGGTTCTTGTAATTGTGCAATTTGAGCAAAATAAAATTGCAGCGAACAATTCAGGTACATATTGATACCCGAAGGCGTTAAACGTCTTTTTTCCTGATTATTTTTGGTTAAAAAATTCTCTAACAATGCTTTTACTTCGCCTGTTTTCGGGATGCTTATCGGCGTTGGGGCAAGCGGCATGGCCTGCGCCGAAGCCGTCCGAATCGTAACGGGATAGCCCAATTCAAACTGCACCTGATAAGCCAAACGGCTAATTTCGCTTTTCAGGTCGGCGGTCGATTCGGTGTTGTGTATCAGATAGATACGCTTTGCTTTATGCAAAAGCCTGTAAAAATAATAGGCATATTGCGCGTCGTGTTCTTCGGGCGAATGCAGCCCATAAGCGCGGCGAATATTGATAGGAATAAACGAACCTTGCGGCGGTGTGGGCGGCAACTGGCCTTCGTTCATGGCAGGAATGATAATATTCTCAAAATCAAGCGTTTGACTTTCCAACAAACCCATTACCTGCAAGCCTTCGAGCGGTTCGCCACGAAACGGAATGCTCAACGATTCAATCATTTTTTTGAGCAAAACCCACGCATTTTCGAGCGGAATCGTAATTTTTCGCTCCGTGAGCAAGTTCCGAAACGCCTGAATTTGCGTGTACGCCACAAACAAATATTCCTCTTCCATCGTGTGGCTGTCTTCGTTGAGGCTGCCGCGCATACTCGTGGCCAACATTGGGAAAAGCGTAAGCAAATACTCAAAAAGCGCGTCGGTGTCGGCTATCGGCCTGAACAACAAACTATAAAAATCGTCTTGCTCTTTGAGCCTGAAAAGCGAAGTATAAATACGGTTACTTTCCTCAATGTCGCGAATATTGGCCACAGCCTTCATGTTGTTATAATACAAAATAAAGGGGTGGCGCAACAAGTCCAAAACAGGTTTGTAGAAAAATGCGGCGTTGCCGTTGGCACTGATTTTGGCGGTTTTGTGCAAAGACCTCAAATGCAAAAACAAACTATACACGGGCGTGCTACGAATCGGATAACCCAACGTAACATTGATTCTGGCAATGTTTTGGGGTAATGCGTGCAGCATCGGGAACAAAAGTGACTGACTCGGCAACACCACCAACGTATTAAGGCGCAAATCTGGCGCAGGCAGTTGCGAAAGCAATTCGCCGACTACTTTGCCTTGTGCGGCTTGTAGCGGAACACCGATAAGTTCAATTTGCTTGCTTTCGGTTTCGGGCTGAAAATGGTTGGGCAGTGGGTCGGGCAACGTGTTTTTGAGTATCGGGTTTTTAGCGATTTTCCGAAAAGGCATACCCGCTTCTTGCCGCGAACTGCTCACATAATGCGCATCTACGTCCCAAAAAGCATCACCGCCACGTTTTACAAAGGCTTCTATCAAATTCAACTCCGAGCGCGTGAGCACACTGAAGCCCGCAAAAATAACGTTTGACCACAATGGCGTAAAATCTGTGTTTTGCATTTTTTCGGAAAGTTCCCGAAACATCATGCCTTCGTAGGCGCGGCCTTTCTCGACTAACTTTTGTTTGAACAACTCATACACTTCTGGCAACATTCGCCACATTTGCAGGAATTGCTCTCTGAAATCAGAACCGCGCTGATCGGCCTGAAAGCTGCTCCAAAACGATTGAATCAAATGTTTTTGGTCTTCGTCCAAGAAATCTTCAAACGTAAAATCAAGCTCTTTTTGTTCGCTCAAATCCTCGAATAAACGCGCCGCGTCGATGAGATTTTTATCTATTTCATCAAAATCTTTGAGCAACATTTCTCCCCAAAAATAAAACTTTTCGAAGGTCTGTTCTTGCCCAAATTTTTTCTTAAAAAGTGTGTTATACGCTTCAAACAAATCAAAAGCCAGCGTGAGTTTGTCGGGTTTGATATAGGCCGAATGACGCGCCACCAAATCGCCGATACTCAGAATCACAGGCGACCAAACGGGTTTGTCGGTGCTTTCGGACAAAAAACGCCTGAAAAAAACGCCTGCGCGGTTGTTGGGGAACACCAAACAAATATCTGAAAGTTGGTTGCCATGCTTGGCCAAAAGGCTCTGAGCCAGTTGTTTGAGAAACGGAGTTTGCATCATAAAAGCGACGTGATTTTTAGAGAAAAGTTAGAACTGTCCTTGCGCCCAACGCTGATGTAAGGCCATGATTTGGGGTTGAAGCGGCGTTTCTCCGTCGTTGTTGATGAGGTAATCCGCACGCGCGATTTTCTGGTCTTCGGGCATTTGCTTGCTAATAATTCCCAAGATTTCGGCTTCGGTGCGGTGTGGGTCACGGCGGCGAATACGCTCCAGCCGCACGGGTAGCGGGGCTGTAACTACGGCCACTTTGTCGAGCATTTCCCACGAACCCGACTCATACATTAAGGCCGCTTCTTTCAAAATGTACGGAGCGGTTTGGCTTTCGCGCCATTGTACGTAATGCTCGCCTACGCGCGGATGAACGATGCCATTGAGCACCTTAACTTTCTGACTGTCAGAGAAAACAATTTTAGCCAAATACGCACGATTAAGCCCGTCGGAGTTATAACATTCCGCACCAAAATGTTTGATTACACCTTCTTTAATGGTTGGGTCGTTGTTCATGAGTTCACGCGCTGCCGTGTCGGCGTCGTAAATGGGTGCGCCCAATTCCGCAAACATCGCACACACCAAACTTTTTCCTGTCCCGATTCCGCCCGTAATTCCTATTTGTAGCATTTCTAATTTGTCCCGAAAATTTTACCCAAACCTAAGAAAATTTAGAGAAAGAATCGCAGCAAGTATTTGCAATGAGGCGTTGGGCTGCATCAATCCTTTGTTATATTTGCTGCCATTTGCCATACCACTTTCCCCGCTACCAAAAATATGTACAGCCGTATCCAATCCAACCAACAACAACCCCAAAATTTTTCGTTGCCTGCCATTTTGCGACTGGTACGCGCCACCAATTTGCTGATTGTGGCACTCACGCAAGCCATTGTGGGCGTGGTGGTTCGGCCTGCGGGAACGGATTGGCTACCGCAATTGCTCAAACCTTCGCTGTGGATGCTGATTGCCGCAACGGTGCTCGTAACGGCAGGCGGCTACATTATCAACGATTATTACGACATCAAAATAGACATTATCAACAAACCCAGTCGCGTGGTCATCGACCGCCATCTCAAACGCCGTATTGCCATTGTTTTACACCTAATCTGCACATTTTTAGGCATTTTCTTGGCTTTTGGGTTGGGTACAAAAATGGGACTTATCGTAACAGGGTCGGCCTTTGTGCTGTGGTTTTATTCTAATTTTCTCAAACGCCAACCGCTTTGGGGCAATGTGGCGGTGGCGGCTATGTCGGCTTTGGCGGTGTGGTTGCCTGCTTATTATTTCCAAAATAGGTTGTTAATGATTGGCTTGTTTGCGGGTTATGCGTTTTTGGTTTCGCTGATTCGCGAAATCGTCAAAGACATGGAAGATATGCGCGGCGATGCGCGTTACGGTTGTCGCACGCTGCCCATCGTGTGGGGCATACGCCGTACCAAATGGCTTTTGGTGGTGCTGGCCGTCGGTTTTGGGTTGGGACTGCCGATTGGCGCGTACAAGTTGCCCACTTTGGCGATGTATTATTTGCTGGGGCTGGCTTTGCCGCTCGTTTATTTTATCCGAAAACTGGTAGCCGCCGACAAAATCCGAGATTATCGGTATTTGAGCAGCTTTTGCAAAATACTCATGCTGTTGGGCGTGGTGACGATGCTTTTTGTTTAAAAAGAATATTGAACCGATAAGGTTAGTAGATTACCCAAAAATGGAAGAAAATCACGAATTATATATGCGCCGTGCCTTAGAGTTGGCCACGTTGGGCGCGGGACACGTCAGTCCAAACCCTTTGGTCGGTTGCGTGATTGTAGCCAATGGTCAGATTATTGGCGAAGGTTGGCACAAACGTTACGGACAGGCGCACGCCGAAGTAAACGCTGTAAACAGTGTTACTAATAAAGAATTACTCCAAGAAGCAACGGTTTATGTAACACTTGAGCCATGCTCGCATTTTGGCAAAACGCCACCTTGCGCGGATTTGTTGGTGAGTAGTGGCGTGCGGCGCGTGGTGGTTTGTAACTACGACCCCAATCCGTTAGTGGCTGGCAAAGGCCTCGACAAGTTGCGAAACGCTGGAATAGAAGTAATTACGGGTATTTTGGAAGCTGAAGGGCGTGAGTTGAATCGCCGTTTTTTGTGTTTTATGGAAAAAAAACGTCCGTACATTACGCTCAAATGGGCACAAACGCCAGACGGTTTTGTAGCGCGAGAAAACTTTGATTCTAAATGGATTAGCAATGCACTGGCACGTAAACTCGTACACAAATGGCGCACGGAAGAAGACGCAATTTTGGTCGGGACGCAAACAGCATTTTATGATAATCCGCAACTTAATGCCCGCGACTGGCAAGGCCGTAATCCTGTGCGCGTGGTGCTGGATTGGCATAATCGTTTGCCGCGCCATTTGCATCTTTTTGACGGAAAGCAACGCACATTGGTTCTTTGTAAGGAATTGCCCGAACACTCATCGGAAATGGTGGAATACATTGCTCTACACACAGAACGCACTAGTGCTGTTCAGATAGGAGAGGCCTTGTATTTGCATAAAATTCAGGCGATAGTGGTGGAAGGCGGTAGTCAACTGCTACAAATGTTTGTACAGGAAAATTACTGGGATGAGGCAATGCAGTTCGTTGGTAACGAAAACTTTGGTAATGGTATTGCTGCGCCTATCTTACCCCAAAAGCCTACTTCCGTAGAAAATATCAAAGAAAATCAATTTTTCAGGTATAAAAATACGTTATAATACATTTTTTTGTTTAACATTGTGGCCGTAATGCCTTTTATGGCGAATACTTTTCACAATCAACTATTTTAATTTTTCAAACCAATTTCTCCTTTTCAGTATTATGAAAAAATTAAACAGCTACGTTTTGGCACTTATGATGGGTGGTATGCTTTTCACAGCATCTTGCGACAATGAAGATGTAAACCCTCCTGCAGTAGTGGCAGAAAACAACGTACCTAACGGACGTATTAAAATTACTTACTCAGTACAAGTTGTAAACCCAGTTAGTGCTACTGGCGGTAAAGTTGCGGGTGTTGCTGGTGCTGTAGTTACGATTACAAGCGCAAGTGGTAAAGTATCTTCTGCTCCTGTAACAGAAGACGGTATTGCTACATTCACGAACGTATCTCCAGGTACTGTAAGTGGCTTTGTAAAGGTATCTGGTTATTCTACTGTAAACTTTACATCAGATCTTACTCCAACTGTAGCAGCTGGTGATTCTGATCAAGTACAATTTGCTGCTTCTAAAGTTGCGGTATATCCAAAATCAGCTACACTTCAGGCTCGTATCTATGGTAATTTTACAATCAACCCAAGTCTTCCTACTGTTGAGCCTGCTGGAACAAACTTGTTGCCAGCAGATAACAAAGTGCGTGTAATTTACAACACCGCTAACTATGACAAAGGTACTGGCTTGGGTAAACTAACGTCTGTAAGTATCGAACCAACTGTTGTTATTGCTTACAGCGGTGATGGTGGTGTTATTGACATTCCAAACTTATACCCAACAACTGATGGATCTATCAGTGCAAATTTTGTAATGGAAGATTATTTGGCAACTAAATCAGGTGATAATAAAAATTATATTTTCCGTTTAGATCCATCTACGTCTACAACTAATAAAGTTACAAACATTAAACTTTATGCTAATGGCATAACTAACTTGGGTGATATTCTTTCTACCCCTGCTCAGTAATCAGTTTAATTGAATAAAATATAAAGCCCGACCTCTTAAGAGGTCGGGCTTTATATTTTTAGGATAATAAATCCATCAAATAACGTGGCGCAAACCGAAGGCGGCTTCCGTACCACGAAAACATTTCGCCATCGACAAGCAACACTTGGGCCGAAGGACATAAATCTTCCAATGCAGCAGCATCTTTGGACAAACTAAACGGATAAGGCTCAGACGAAAGTAAAATAACATCGGGTTGCAGGGCTTGTATTTGTGCGTCGGTGAGTTGCGGGTAACGCTCCGTATCGCCTAAAACATTATGCCAACCCATACGGCTAATCATGTCCGAAATAAAAGTGTTGCCGCCTGCGGCCATGTACGGATTTTTCCAAATCAAATACAAGACGCGTTTGGGTGCTGTTTGTGCCTGCATTAATAAATTAAATTCTTGTTCAATTTTTTGTAGCAAATCAGCGGTTTGCGGGGCTGTGCCTGTGGCTGTACCGACCATTTGTATCATTTGCAGCGCGTCGGTGAGCGTGAAAATGTCCGACATTAGCACTGGGTATTTTTCAGCTAAAGCCGCAATGCCCTCTTCATAATTTTCTTCTTTGTTGCCGATAATTAAATCAGGAGAAAGTGCGTCTATTTGCTCGAATCGAAAGTTTTTTGTGCCGCCAATGACCGTAATATTGGCCAACTGGTCGGCTGGGTGAATGCAGAATTTTGTTCGGCCAACAAGTCTATTGCCCAAGCCCAAATCCATTAGTAATTCGGTCTGGGAAGGCACTAAAGAAATAATGCGTTGCGGGTGTTGGGGACAAAGTACTTGCCGCCCCATTTGGTCGGTGATGGTAGGCATTTTATTCTCTGATAAAAATTGATTGCAAATGATTGGCAATGTAAAGATTGTTCAAAGATAAATATAGACCACTCTCTTACGTTAAAATTCTGAAGGATAACAGGAATTATGAGTGAAGAATATTCAAAACCCCTCCTAAATCCTCCCCAAGGGAAGGACTTTAACAGAAGTCGCGGAAGGGATATATTCAAACCCCTCCTAAATCCTCCCCAAGGGAAGGACTTTAACAGAAGTCGCGGAAGGGATATATTCAAACCCCTCCTAAATCCTCCCCAAGGGGAGGACTTTAACAGAAGTCGCGGAAGCAATAACAGGAATCCACCAAGCAATAACAGAAGTCCACAAAGCAATAACAGGAATTTAGGAAGGGATATATTCAAACCCCTCCTAAATCCTCCCCAAGGGGAGGACTTTAACAGAAGTCGCGGAAGCAATAACAGGAATCCACCAAGTAATAACAGAAGTCCACAAAGTAATAACAGGAATTTAGGAAGGGATATATTCAAACCCCTCCTAAATCCTCCCCAAGGGGAGGACTTTAACAGCAGTCGCGGAAGGGCGTTTATTTAAACAAAAAAGCCCCTTGAAAAATATCAAGAGGCTTTTTTGTTGGGAAGTAATGGCATTAGAATTTTGCACCAACCGCTACACTTTCCTTGTAGCTGGCTTTGTGGCCGTTGGGTTCTGTAATTTCCATTAGCATCATATACAAACCGATGCGGGCTTTTTGGCCATTGTCAAAAGCACCGTCCCAAGTGTAGAAACCTTCCGAACCAACCAACTGATTTTGAGCCAAGCGGCGAACAAGTCGGCCTTGGTCATCATAAATACTTAGATTGATGGTGGCGTTGCCCGAATTAAATTTGTAACGAATGGTCGTAAAATCGCGGTCGCCGTCGTTGTCGGGTGTAAAGGCTTTCGGCTCGATGGTCATTGTCCCCGACGAAGTCAGGTTGTTGATGCGCTGCGAGTTGGGCAATGTAGGCGTACCATAACCCGCATTGGCGGCGGCAGATTGCCAACTGCTTGGCTGATTTACGGGCGCATCAAAAGAGATACGTTCCAGCGAAACGCCATTCACATCGTCGAGCAGCGGGAAGTGGAATTTTTCATCATAATCAAAACGCTGTACGATTTTGCCTTGTGGATTTACCAGAATTACCGTTCCGTCGCCGTCGTTATAAGAAGGCAGGGACGGCATTTCCAACATTTTGGATTCAATGGCTTTGGGAAAATCGCGGCGCGTGGCGTTTTTGTCGGTGGTAATGGCCACGTAGTCGGCGGGCGGCAAAATATAGGTTTGGGTAATGGTTTTAATATTACTCAAAACATTATCCGACCAATTAGCCAAAGCCCAGCCTTTCAGGTCAATGTATTTGTTGCTGTGGTTGTAAAGTTCCACAAAATCCACGCCCGAAGTAGGCGGATTGAATAGCACTTCATTCAATAAAATATCGGACGTATCGGCAGGCTCAGGGCGCACAAACGTAATGGAAGCGGTGGCCGCCACGTTGCCTGCACAATCTTTTAAGTTGCTGATAGTAAGCGTATAAACTTTGTTATAATCCATTGGCGCAGCCAAATGCAGCGTTACTACATCGAATTGGGCGGCGGGTATGGTTTGGCTGGTAACGGTCAGGCCGTTGTCGATGCTAAATACCGTTGCGCTGGAAGCAGTCGCGGCACTGTCGAGTGCCTCCGAAAATTGCAGTTGCAGGGTTTGGGCATCTAACACACTGGCCGTCAGGATTTGGGGCGGTGTGTTGTCGGGGTTGGAAGCTGCTATGCTATTAGGCGCGGCAGGCGTTCCGCCTTGCGGGTTTTCGGAAGCTCGCCAATTGCTTGCACCGCCGCACGGATTTTGTGTATCCACCATTTCCAAACTCCAACCACCATCGGCTTTGGCGGCATCGCCGTACCAATCATCTGTATAATTTACGCTGCAAATCAACTGGCCTGCGGCGTTGCGAATGCTCATGTTGTCGCCCGAACTGTTCAGGGTCGGGAAGCTCGAAATGCCGTAAGCCGTACCGTAGGCACTGTAAGCGGTTTGGGCAGACGTGCCGCACACAATGACGCGTTGGCGTGGCAACAAATTCACGGACGGCAATTTTACCCTACTCGTCGCGTCGGAAAGCGTACAACCGTCTAGGCTAATAGTCAAATCCGTGTTGTTGTATAACTCCAAAAATTCGTATTCGGGCAAACCCATCGAAGGCGATTCGTCGGCGTAAATCTCCGTAATCAGTAATTCGTGCCAAAGCGGTTGGCGACCTTGCCCAAAATTGACGGTCGTAGAAGATTGTAGGTTGCCCGCGCAGTCGCGAACGTTAGAAGCCGTAAACGTATAAGTTTGTCTAGCCACCAACGCCCCCGAAAACGTAACGTAAATGCGGTCGTATTGGTAGCGGCGCACCGTAGCATTGCTTACGCTAATGCCGCCGCTAATTTGATAAGCAGCTGAAAGAGCTTGCAAGCTGTCCAGCGGTTCGTTGAAAATGGCCACCAATTGCGTAGCCGAAAGCACTTGTACGCCTGTGAGTTGTGGCGGTGTGTTGTCGGGGTTTGTGCCTGCTACGCTGTTGGTAGCGGCAGGCGTTCCTCCGTTGGCGTTGTTGGAAGCTCGCCAGTTGCTTGCGCCGCCACACGGATTTTGTGTATCAATCATTTCTAATGCCCAGCCGCCTTGTTTTTTCACTTCGTCCTGATACCACGCATCCGAGTAAGTAACCGCAAATACCAATGTGCCGTCCGTGTTACGCAGTAGCAAGGTTTCGCCCGAATTGTTCAGGGACGGGAAACTTGCAATGCCAAACGTGCGACCCAATGGCGCGTATTGGCTGGCCGCCGTCGTGCCGCATACGATTACTTTTTCGTTGGGTAATAAAGTCGTGTTGGCGGGTAAGTGTCCGCCGCCTGATGTATCGGCTACCAACATTCCACTCACATCCAAAATACGATTAGAGCGGTTAGTTAATTCCAAAAATTCGTATTGCGGCAAACCAACTTGCGGCGTTTCGTCGGCTAATATTTCACTAATCACCAACTCGTTATAAGCAGGTTTTGCGCCTTGTCCAAAACTATAAGTGGTGGAAGTTTGTAGGTTGCCCGCGCAATCACGGACGTTAGAAGCCGTGAAAGTGTAAAATTCACCTGTAACCAACGTTCCCGAATAGGTAATATAAACGCGGTCGTATTGGTAACGGCGCACCGTTGCAGCGTTTACACCAATACCGCCGCTAATTTGGTAAGTAGCCGAAAGTGCTTGCAAACTGTCCAGTGGTTCACTGAAAATGGCGACAATTTGCGTAGCCGAAAGCACTTGTACGCCTGTGAGTTGTGGCGGCGTGTTGTCGGGGTTGGAGGCGACTATGCTGTTAGTGGCCGCAGGCGTTCCTCCATTGGTGTTGTAGGAAGCTCGCCAGTTGCTTGCACCGCCACACGGATTTTGTGTATCAATCATTTCTAATGTCCAGCCGCCTTGTTTTTTCACTTCGTCCTGATACCATGTATCCGAATAAGTAACCGCAAAAACCAAAGTGCCATCTGTGTTACGCAAAAGCAGCGTTTCGCCTGTATTATTCAAGGACGGGAAATTTGAAATGCCAAAAGTGCGGCCAAATGTAGCGTACTGGCTGGCAGCCGTCGTGCCGCATACGATTACTTTTTCGTTGGGTAATAAAGTCGTGTTGGTGGGTAAATGTCCACCGCCTGATGTATCAGCTACCAACATTCCGCCAATATCAATGACTTTGGCTGAGCGGTTTGTTATTTCCAAAAACTCGTACAAAGGCAAACCAACTTGTGGGGTTTCGTCGGCAAAAATTTCGCTAATCACCAACTCGTTATACGCTGCTTTTGCGCCCAAACCAAAAGTATTTGTATTTGTTCCAATAAGATTTCCGATACAATCTTTTACGTTGCTGATATTGAGTTCATACAACAAACCAGCCGTAAGCGGCGAGGCCAACGTAAGCAAGGCAATTTTATAGTCTGGATAAACAGATTTTGCAGTAGCCACCGACAAACCGCCCGAAATTGCGTAAGCACCCGTTTGGAGGCTGGTGCTGTCCATGCGTTCGTTGAAAGTGATTTGTAGTTGATTGCTGGAAAGTACCGTAACCGCCGAAATAAGCGGCGCAACCACATCAGGCGCAGTGTTTAGCACAGAATTGGCGGTGGCTGGCGTGCCGCCCGCAGGATTTACGGAAGCCGTCCAGTTATTAGAACCCGTGCAAAGCGTCAGGGGATTGATTTGTTCCAAACTCCAACCGCCGTTGGCTTTTACGGCATCGTTGTACCAAGCGGTTTTGTAATCTACGGCATCGAGCACCGTACCCGCCGCATTTTTGAGCGTCAGTAACTCGCCTGTGTTGTTGAGGCTTGGGAGCGAAACACCCAACACATTTCCATACGCTTGAAAATTAGCTACTTGCGAGGTGGCGCAAAGCACCAAATAACTGTTGGGCTGCATGGTGTAGCTGGGCAACGTGATGCTACCCGTCGCGTCGGAAAGGACAAAGCCTTGTAGGTTAATGGCTTGTGTAGTGGAGGCGTTATAAAGTTCCAAAAATTCCGCCGCAGGCAACCCAATTTGTGGGGTTTCGTCGGCAAAAATTTCGTTAATCACAATGTCGCGGTATTGCGCCACGTAAGGCGGTACATACGTGAAATTAATTTCTGCTTCGATAGGCATTACGTTACCACTCAGGTCTGCAATGTCTGTAACGGTCAGGGTAGAAAGTTGGTTGGCCGCGAAATTGTTTGCGAAAGTAAGTAACACCGCATACGCGCCATCCATGACAGCACTCGTGGCCACGCCTACGCCATTGTTTACGGTGTAGTTGCTGGCGATTTGGGCAGAGTCCGAAAGTACAGCTTCATTAAATACCAAACGCAACGTATTGGCCGACTGCACCGTAACCGATGAAAGGTCAGGGAATTGCGTGTCTATGACCAAATTGCCAACGTTTATTTCATCAAAAAAATGTTTGCTGAAAAACGAGGCCGTAGATTGTTTTATTGAAAACCCGAAATAAGCACTGGTCGTAAAACTGGCGTCGGTGGCTGTGCCTTCGGTGGTGAAAGCCGAAGAGCTAACAGGTGCGTGTTTGAGCGTCCAGAGGTTTGCCGCATCGCGGGTGACGAAAATGCGGAAACTGTTAGATGAAAAATTAGTAACGCCGTCCGTTCCGTCGATGAGTTTGGTGCTGGTAGTGCCTACTTTTTTGTAAAGGCTAATCTCGTCGGCGGTGTTGCCGATGCGCACAAAATATCCTTCGTTGGTCGTGGATTTGAGGTCGGCTTCGGAAGCCGTGAGCCAAATGTCCACGTAATTGGTGCTGGACGTGTTGAATTGTAATTCAATAGAAAAATCCCATTGCGCTTGCGTGGCCAGTGTGGAAGGAGTGCTCAGCGCAAAAGTAGCGTTGGCCGTAGCCGAATTGGAACGCAATTTTTCGGAAGCTACCGTAAAATCCGCTGCATCGCCGCTCCAAGTGGGATTGCTGGTAAAGTCGCCGTCGGCGAATGTATCCGTAAGTTGTGCATGAGCCACACCGCCGCCCAAACACATATATAGACAAGCTAATAAAAGTTTTTTCATGCTGCTAAACTAAATTTTTTTTGGCAAGTTTTGAAGGCAAGCCACAGAATATATTTGTATTAGCGGTATGTTATCAGAATGAAAACTATATAAACTCTTTGTTTGAGCTAAAAATCAGAAGCGAATTTTCTTTAAACAACAAAAAACCCCGTCCAGACAAAGTCCTGACGGGGTAAACACAACCAAACACCAAATTTGATATTCCCTAATATTTATTTTTCGCAAATAAATCCTTGTGTGTTATTGTGCTGCATATTCGGTTTCCAAACCTTGCGTTACGGTGCGAACCATGTCCGCCGAGCCGATATACAGTGGCGTGCGCTGATGCAAGTCGGTTGGCACGATGTCCAAAATCGGCTGTTTGCCGTCTGTGGCCATGCCGCCTGCTTGCTCAATGAGCATCGCCAACGGATAACATTCGTACAACAAACGCAATTTTCCGTTTGGAGCTTTTTGCGTTGGAGGGTACAAATAAATTCCGCCTTTGAGCATATTACGGTGAAAATCAGCCACTAACGAACCAATATAACGCCCCGAATAACGGCGAGTTTTACAGTCCGTAATGTACGATTGTATCGCTGGTGAGAAATCGTCGTAGTTTCCTTCGTTGTAAGAGAATATTTTCCCTTTCTCTGGAATTTTGATTTCGGTGTGAGACAAAAAGAACTCACCCAGCGAAGCATCGTAAGTGAAACCATGCACGCCATGCCCTGTGGTATAAACCAACATCGTAGAAGAGCCATACAACACATAGCCAGCGGCTACTTGTTTGCGACCCGACTGCAATACATCGGTTTCGTTAGGCACAGTGCCAACAGGCGTTACACGGCGATACACCGAAAATATACTTCCAATCGAGACGTTTACGTCGATATTCGACGAACCGTCCAGCGGGTCAAGAGCCACCACATATTTGCCATGGCGATTGCCCGTATCAATAATCTTATCTTGTTCTTCCGAAATGATGGCACATACTTCGCCGCCATTTTTGAGGGCACGGATAAAACGCACGTCAGCGATTACATCCAACTTTTGTTGTTCTTCGCCTTGTATGTTTTGTGTTCCGTACATGCCCGCTATATTGATAAGCCCTGCGCGGTTAATTTCGCGATTGATAATCTTAGAGGCTAAGGCTATATCACGAATCAACTGCGAAAGCTCGCCAGTAGCATACGGAAACGCTTCTTGCTTGCGCATAATGAAGCGGTCAAGGGTAGTCCCTACGGGGACTGCAATGTCTTCTTCAGATAGCATAGCTTTGCAACGATAACGTTTTGATAATTAAACAATTGAACAGAAGTTAACACTACGTTTTCCCGAAAGAAAACGTAGTAAAAAAAAGAGTGGTTGGGAGCAATTCAACACTTTACACCTGTGTCGTTGTACAAGCGCGATTGCCTTTCATAGAAATTCTGTTTTTGTCTAAAATCAATGGTTATTAGTCCAAAACTCCTACTTTAGGCGCACCCGCTAACATTTCTTCTGTTGCGAAATCGCTGAATTTTTCAAAGTTATCGGCAAATGCTTTCGCTAATTGTTGTGCTTTTTCGTCGTAAGCGGCTTTGTCTGACCACGTGTTGCGTGGGTGCAACAACTCTGTTGGTACGTTAGGGCAGCTATCAGGCATTTCCACACCGAATACTGGGTGTTTGGTAAAGCTCACTTTGTCCAATTCGCCAGACAATGCCGCCGTAATAAGGGCACGAGTGTAAGGCAATTTGATGCGGCTACCAACGCCATAGCTACCACCAGACCAGCCAGTGTTTACAAGCCATACGTTTACTTTATTTTCGCTGATTTTTTGGCCGAGCATCGCAGCGTAGCGAGTTGGGTGCAAAGGCAAGAAAGCCTGACCGAAACAAGCCGAGAACGTTGTTTGTGGTTCTACTACGCCTACTTCTGTACCAGCCACTTTTGCGGTATAACCCGAAATGAAGTGATACATCGCTTGGCCTGGTGTAAGGCGTGAAATTGGAGGCAATACACCGAAAGCATCAGCTGTAAGGAAGAATATATTTTTAGGAACAGGCCCAACCGATGGTTCTACCGCACCTGGGATATAATGAAGTGGGTAAGAAGTACGAGTGTTTTCTGTTACTGATTTGTTTGCATAATCAGGAGTACGCGTGTTCGGATAGAAGCGCGTATTTTCGAGAATCGAACCGAAACGAATGGCATCGAAAATTTGCGGTTCTTTTTCGCGAGAAAGGTCAATTACTTTGGCGTAGCAACCACCTTCAAAGTTAAAGATGCCGTCAGCAGCCCAACCGTGTTCGTCGTCACCTACAAGGTTGCGAAGTGGGTCAGCCGAAAGCGTAGTTTTACCAGTACCCGACAAGCCAAAAAATACAGCCGAGTCACCGTCTTTACCAATGTTTGCCGAACAGTGCATAGACAACACATTTTGTTCGTGTGGCAACATGTAGTTCAATACTGCGAAAATGCCTTTTTTCATTTCGCCAGCGTAGCCCGTGCCACCAATCAAAATCATTTTGCGCGTAAAATCCAAAATCGCAAAGTTTGATTGACGTGTGCCATGTACGGCAGGGTCTGCTTGAAACTCAGGTACACACAAAATCGTGAACTCTGGGTCAAATGCTGCCAATTGCTCAGCAGCTGGGCGGATAAACATATTGTAGCAGAACAAGTTGTGCCAAGCTACCGTGTTTACCACGCGTACACGCAAGTTGTGCGACGGATTTGCACCAGCAATCAATTCGCGAACATACACACGCTTACCTTCCAAGAACGCAACCATGTCTTTGTAGAGTTGCTCAAATTTGTTGGTATCAAATACGTTGTTTACGTCGCCCCACCAAACTGTTTTTTCGGTGTTAGCGTCTTTTACTACGAATTTGTCTTTAGGCGAACGACCAGTAAATTTACCAGTGTCGGCCATTAATGCGCCGTTGTCGGCTAATACTCCCTCACCATTGCGTAGAGCTTCCTCTACTAATTCTGCTGGTGTTAGATTCCACAATACTTGCGAAGGTGCGAAGTTAGCTGCACCTTTTAGGATGTTTGAATGAACAGATGACATGTCAGTTGTTGAATTGAAATTATGTTAAAAGTTTGAGTATTTCTTACACCACCCAAAATAGCCTTATTACAAAGGGGCGTTACGCTTCTTGTGGTGCTAAAAATGTTTTTGAAGGAAAAAAGAAGTCGGTATTGAGTGCTAAGATAACGCATCGTTCAAACGTTTGCAAACAACCGACTCCCTTTTTATAACTATAAATGATGAGAGAAAACAGTAAATAATTTCAAAAAAATCTTAAGTAATGAAAATCAATAGGTTAATAACACTTTCCCGAAATTTGGCACTTGTACGAGGTGCTTTTTTCAAAAAATATTATTTTCAAAAAATTTTCTTACTTCTTAGAATTGCGCTTCTTCTGTCGAACCTTTCAATGCTGTAGTAGAAGACAAACCATTTGTAACGATGGTCTGAACGGCATCGAAATAGCTTGTTCCTACGAAGGCTTGGTGCTTAACTGCACGGAAACCTTTCGCCTGAAGTGCAAATTCTTTTTGTTGCAACTCTGAGTAGCCAGCCATGCCGCGGTCGCGGTAAGCAGACGCTAATTCAAACATACTTGTATTGAGTGCATGGAAACCAGCCAACGTGATGAATTGGAATTTGTAACCCATGTCGGCAATATTTTCACGGAAAGTAAGCATTTCGCTTTCCGATAATTTAGAAGCCCAGTTGAATGAAGGTGAGCAGTTGTAAGCCAATAACTTACCTGGATATTTGGCGTGGATTGCTTGCGCAAATTCGCGTGCTTCGCCCAAATCTGGGTGAGAAGTTTCGCACCATACCAAGTCAGCATAAGGAGCGTAAGACAAACCTCTGTCGATTGCTTGCTCGATACCTGCTTTTACATAATAGAAACCTTCGCTGCTGCGTTCGCCAGTTACGAAACGACGGTCGCGGTCGTCCACGTCACTTGTAAGTAAGTTTGCTGCATCAGCATCCGTACGCGCTACCAATACCGTAGAAACGCCCATTGCGTCAGCCGCCAAACGTGCCGCAACTAATTTGTTGATAGCCTCTTGCGTAGGAACCAACACTTTACCACCCAAGTGACCGCATTTTTTAGCTGAAGAAAGTTGGTCTTCGAAGTGAACGCCAGATGCACCAGCCTCAATCATCATTTTCATCAATTCGAAAGCGTTGAGGTTGCCACCGAAACCAGCTTCAGCATCTGCCACGATTGGAGCTAACCAATGTACATCGCCTTCGCCTGTTACCGATTGGATTTGGTCTGCACGCAAAAGCGCATTGTTAATGCGTTTTACTACGTTCGGAACGCTGTCCGCAGGATACAAACTTTGGTCTGGGTACATGTGACCAGCAAGGTTTGCATCAGCAGCTACTTGCCAACCGCTCAAATAGATAGCTTTCAAGCCAGCTTGTACTTCCTGAATCGCTTGGTTGCCTGTAAGTGCACCCAAACCCGCTACATATCTTTCAGAATTAAGCAAGTTCCAAAGGCGTTCCGCACCCAATTGTGCCACAGTGTATTCGATTTTTACTGAACCTCTAAGTTTCAATACGTCTTCAGCAGTGTAAGGACGTTCGATACCTTTCCAACGTGGGTTGGTTGACCAATCTTGAACTAATGCGTTGATGTCTTGGGCTTTCATGTTATTATGTAAATTTTAGGATTAATGGGAATGTTGAATTTTATAGGAATTTGATGGGTGGCAAGCCACCCGTTTTTTTATTAAAATCTGATAATAAAATCAGAAGGTTAGTTCTTTAAATCTAAAACGTTGTAAGCAGGAAGCGTAAGGAACTGCTCAAAGTTTGGACTCTTTACCAAATGGTCGAAAATCGAAGCGGCGCGTGCGTAACGTTGTGTTTTGAAGTTTTCTTCGCCACCCACAGTCTCTTTAATTTTAGCTACTTCTTCCGCAAAAATGCTGTTGTAGTATTCAGTCGTAATGGCAGTGCCTTCAGCCGTTTTCACGTTTGGTAGGTGCAACCATTGCCAAATTTGCGCTCTTGAGATTTCGGCAGTAGCGGCATCTTCCATGAGGTTGTGAAGAGCTGCTGCGCCTGCGCCTTGCAACCAAGAAGCGATGTAAAGAATCGCAACGTTGATGTTGGCACGGAAACCCGCTTCTGTGATTTGGCCACCTTCGATGGTGGTGTCAAGTAGCTGAGCGGCTGTTACTTCTACTTCTGGCAATTGTTTTTCTACTTGGTTGGGCTTGCCGCCCAACACTTTCGCGAAAATTTCGGCAGCTACTGGCACCAAATCTGGGTGAGCTACCCACGTGCCATCAAAACCTGTCGTAGATTCCAAGTCCTTGTCCGACTGTACTTTAGAGAAAGCACCTTTGTTAATTTCCTCGTCTTTGCGGCTCGGAATGAAAGCAGACATACCGCCCATGGCGAAAGCACCGCGTTTGTGACAAGTTTTTACCAAAAGTTTGGCATAAGAGCGCATGAACGGAACCGTCATGGTTACTTGGCCTCTGTCTGGCAACAAGAAATTTGGATTGTTACGGAATTTTTTAATCACACTAAATATATAGTCCCAACGGCCAGCGTTTAGCGCAACAATGTGTTCGCGCAACTCGAACAAAATTTCGTCCATCTCGAAAGCGGCCAAAATTGTTTCGATAAGTACCGTTGATTTGATAGTTCCTTGTGGGATACCCAATTGCATTTGGGCTTCTACGAAAATATCGTTCCACAAACGCGCTTCCAAATGGCTTTCCATTTTAGGCAAATAGTAGTACGGACCGCTACCGCGTTTGGTGAGTTCGTGTACGTTGTGGTAGAAATACAAAGCGAAGTCAAAAATCGAACCCGAAACGGCTTCACCGTCCACCAACACGTGTTTTTCGAGCAAATGCCAACCGCGCGGACGAGCAAAAAGTACGGCTACTTTTTCTTTAAGTGCATAATTTTTGCCATTTTCGGCGGTATAATCTATTTCACGGCGAATGGCTTTGTAAAGATTGATTTGCCCTTCCACCATGTTAGTCCATGTAGGGGAATTGGCATCTTCAAAGTCGGCCATAAAAACCTTAGCACCAGAGTTAAGGGCGTTGATAACCATTTTGCGGTCAGTGGGTCCCGTAATTTCGACTTGGCGGTCGAGCAAGTCGGCAGGAATATTGCCTACTTTCCATTCGCTTTGGCGAATGTGCGCGGTGCTTTCCAAAAATGTTGGAAGCTCGCCAGCCTCGATTTTGCGTTGGCGCACCTGTCTCGCACTCAATAACTCCTCACGGCGTTTATTGAATTTTTTATGTAATAGAGCCACAAACTGTAAGGCCTCGCGGGTCAATACTGTTTCGTATTCTGGCAAAATTTTGCCTGTAATCTCTACAACTGCATGAGCTTTGGTGATGGTCGTCATGGTTCTGTTCGTTGAAATGAATTTGTATTGAGGTGTTTTCGTCGTTTGATGATGCAAAGCTATATCAGCGAAAATTAATTTGCAAGCGAAATTTCGCTAAAGGTTATTTTTCGCAAAAATTTTTTATTCAAGAAAAAGCGTAAAATTGTAAAAAAATTGCACTATGACTCTCAAAGAAGAAAATATAAGACTTATTTTTGGTCTGAAAATCAAACAGTTACGAACAGACAAAAGTCTCTCACTTGTGGAATTAAGCGAGAAGACAGGCATTTCTGTTTCGTATCTGAATGAAATGGAAAAAGGAAAAAAATATCCGAAGGGCGATAAAATTGCGGTGTTGGCGGAGGCTTTGGACGTGAATTATGATTGGCTCGTGTCCCTTCAGCTCAACAAAAGACTCAAGCCTATCGGCGATTTGCTCAAATCAAATATCCTAAGTGAGCTACCTTTTGAGATTTTTGGCATCGAGCCAAGCGATATTTTGGATATACTTTCCGACACGCCCACCAAAGTTGGTGCGTTTGTCAGTACGCTATCAGAAATAAGTAGAGGCTATGACATGCAGGTCGAAGACTTTTATTTTTCGGCTTTGCGTTCGTATATCGAGCTACAAGAAAATTATTTTGAAGAAATAGAAACGTCTATCGACGAGTTGCGCGCGGAAAAAGGCCAAGATTTTGATTTTCATAACTTAGATTCGCTGATCGAAATTCTTCAATCCAAATATCATTACACGCTGTATTACGATGATTTTGCGGAAGAACCCGCCTTACAAAAAACACGTTCGGTGCTTGTTCCACACGACAAAGCCCCTAAACTCATCATTAACAGCCATTTAGAACCGTACCAACAGGCTTTTGTGTTGGCGCGTGAAATTGGTTTTAATCGCCTGCACCTGACCGACCGACCGCTTACGTTTTCGCTTACCAAAGTAAATTCTTTCGAGAAAGTGTTGAATAGTTATAAGGCTTCGTATTTTGCGGCGGGGCTGCTCATCAACCGCGTTACGCTGGAGCAAGACGTAAAAGAATTGTTTGCCAATCCGATTTGGGACGGGCAAGCGTGGGCAGATTTGGCGCAACGTTACGACGTGTCGCCAGAAGTGTTTATGGTTCGCCTGACCAGCATTTTGCCGCGTAGTTTTGGTATCAATCGCCTCTTTTTCTTGCGTTTTGATTATCACAAACAAAGCAAAGAGTTGAGTTTGATTAAAGAAATGCACTTTGCGGGCTTGCACAATCCGCACGCTACCGTACTGAAAGAACATTATTGCCGCCGTTGGGCTTCGTTGACGATTCTCTACGATTTGGCCGAAATGCAGGCCAAAGGCGAAAACCCCGAAACGATTTCCAAAGCACAGATTTCCAAATACATCGGTACGAAAAGCGAATATTTGATAGTGGCTTTGGCGCGTCCGTCGCACTTGCACCCAGAGCGGCTTAGTAGTGTGGCATTGGGTATCAAGATAGACAATGACCTACGCAAAACAATGCCATCGCTGACCGACGAAGAGCATTTGCACGCCTACCAAGTAAGCCAAACGTGCGAACGTTGCAAGGCCGAAAACTGCGCTGAACGCATGGTTCCGCCAACGGTGATGCTCAAACGTCAACGCGAAATAGACCGTCAAGAAGCATTGGCGCACCTGAACGAACGTTATAAGTAGTTGATTATCAAAGATAATTCCCTATAAGATTTTTCGTGGACTTATAGGGAATTTTATTATTTATTTAAAAAATCATTAATGTATTTAATGACCAGTTCTTCACTATGGCCTTCTTCTTGCGTACCGACCAGCGCATTATAATATTTTGCTTTTTGGTACACGTCTTCGGGGTGTTGGTTATGCTTTTGAATGAAGGTAATAATATTGTCGGCAGATTGCGCCACAGGAACGAGTTTGTTGGCAATGTAACCGTACAAATCTTCTATTTTGCAATCGGGGCGGCTAATATCCAGATAAAAACTTGGCATATTGAGCAGCAACGCTTCCAAATGAATAGAGGTATTATTGGCGATAATGGCATCATGTCTGCCCAAAAACTCGAAGGCACTTTCTTGCGCACCCGTAGATTTGCTGATGTAGGGATGTGTCGCAGACCAATCATGCTTTGTCGGGTCTTTGGGGTGAGGGCGCACACATAAGGCCAAATCAGGAAGTTTGGCATGCAAAACCTCACAAACTTTCAGGATTTTACCCAAATCATCAGTTAGGTTAAAAGCAATACCCAAAGAGTTTATTTCGGTTGGTTTCTTGCGCAATGGAGCAAATTTATCAAATTTGGGCATTCCGATAAGCTCGACACGCCCCGTGATTTCGCCAATTTTTTTATAGTTGTCCCATGCGGCTTGGCCTTCCAGCAAGCTCAGGTCAAAAGCTAATGGCGGAAAATGCGCTGTTACGCTGGCGTGTTGCACAAAAATAGTTGGGATGCCTAACTCCTTGCCAGCCAACAATAAAGCTCTCGGGATACAAGAATGGTCATTAGTAATAAGCAAGGCTTTGGGGCGATATTTTTTCAAAACTTCGAGTGTGATTTCGTACCAACCCGTTACCGTCCAGATAAAATCCCACAAATCAGCGGCGCGTTCGTTTTTTGCCTCTACCAAACCTTTGATTAATGATGGGAAATGGCGCAAATATGGTAGCCGCGACGGATACGGGAGTACATATAATTTATCGCAATTTTTGAGTTTGCGGGCACGTTCGGCCACAAAAATTGCTCCATCTATTTTTTTTGCAAAAGCTAAGGCATCAAAATCATTTTGGCTGTAAGCAAATACCCAAATTTTATCGTGCAACTCTGTTTCGGCCACCGACTTTGTTTTTAGGTTTCGCTTTAGTTCCAAAGCCGAATTAAGAGCGATATGTCTTAGCTTTGCTTTGCGGGTGAAACCAGCCATTTTCGCACGCTCGGCCTTGGGCAGCGCAAGTACATAATCGGAAAAATAATGGTGTAAGAGGTCGAGATAAATAGCTGTGCGATTGCGCATTTGAAAAATAATACCAGTTGATTTTTTGAAAAAATAAAAATAATTACGGCAAAAATAATAAAACAGTTTGAATGATTGAATATTAGGGCCAGTATCCCCCAAATTATTAGCCATTTAAACACAAATAAAGCCGTTTACCCTTTGATTTTAAACAAAAACAATGGTACCTTAGTAGATTGCAGTTTCAAAATCATTGATGAACAGAACCGTTTTTACCTTTCTTTTACCTGCTTATGAGAAAATTATTTACCTGTGGGCTTCTGCTTTGCGCAGCGCACACGCTATGGGCTCAAACCAACGGAGACAACTCCAAACTAAAGCAGTTAGGGACGGAGCTTCCAACTCCTAACACTTACCGCGCCGCTTCTGGTGCTCCTGGCCATGAGTATTGGCAACAAAAAGCCGACTACCAAATTGAGGCCACTTTGAACGACGAAAAACAAAGCCTCAAAGGTCGCGAAACCATCACTTATACCAACAACTCGCCCGACGTGTTGGAGTATTTGTGGTTGCAGCTCGACCAAAACATTAATGCCAAAGGCTCTGATGCACAGCTAACCGAAACCAATAAAATCGGTGACGGACAGCAAAGTTTTGGCGCGCTTCGCTTCTTGGAACAAGACAAATTTGAAGGTGGCTACAAGATTTTTTCGGTAAAAGACAATACAGGCAAGGCATTGCCGTACACCATCAACAAAACCATGATGCGTGTGGATTTACCACGCCCTTTGCGCCCGAAAAGTTCGGTTAGTTTTTCGGTGGAATGGTCTTACAACATCAACGACCAACCAAAATTGGGCGGACGTAGTGGTTATGAATTTTTCCCAGAAGACGGTAATTATGTCTATGAAATTGCCCAGTTTTTCCCGCGCATGGCCGTTTATGACGACGTGAACGGTTGGCAACACAAGCAGTTTTTGGGGCGTGGGGAATTTACGTTGCCATTCGGCGACTATAAAGTAAGTCTGACTGTTCCCGCAGACCACGTAGTCGGCGCGACTGGCGAGTTGCAAAACGCTTCGCAAGTGTTATCTGCCAAGCAATTACAACGTTTGGAGCAAGCCAAAAAAGCTACCAAACCCGTCCTAATCGTGTCGCAAGACGAGGCCGTACAAGCCGAAAAAGGCAAGCCAAAAGGTACAAAAACATGGTCGTTTTCGGCTAAAAACGTCCGCGATTTTGCTTTTTGTAGCTCACGCAAATTCATTTGGGATGCTATGCAAATTGATGTAGCAGGCCGCAAAGTAATGACCATGTCGTATTACCCGAAAGAAGGAAATCCGCTTTGGGGGCAATATTCGACGCAAGTGGTGGCGCATACGCTCAAATCTTATTCCAAATATTCTATCAATTACCCGTATCCTGTGGCCATCTCGGTACACGGCCCTGTGTATGGTATGGAATATCCGATGATTTGCTTTAACGGCGGTCGTCCAGAAAAAGACGGCACTTACTCGGAACGCCTCAAACACGCCATGATTTCGGTAATTATTCACGAAGTGGGGCATAATTTTTACCCCATGATTATCAACTCCGACGAACGCCAATGGTCTTGGCTCGACGAAGGTTTGAACTCGTTTGTGCAATACCTGACAGAGCAACTTTGGGAACGAAATTACAAATCTTCGCGCGGCGAACCTTCCAAAATTGCCGAGTACATGAAAAGCGATAAATCTTTGCAAGCTCCAATTATGGTCAATTCCGAATCGGCTTTGCAGTTCGGTAACAACGCTTACGCAAAACCAGCGATTGGGCTTAATATTTTGCGTGAAACCGTTATGGGGCGCGAACTTTTCGATTTTGCCTTCAAAACGTATGCAGAACGTTGGGCGTTCAAACACCCGCAACCTGCCGACTTTTTCCGCACGATGGAAGACGCTTCTGGCGTAGATTTGGATTGGTTCTGGCGCGGTTGGTTCTATACCACCGACCACGTGGACATTGCCCTGAAAAGTGTAAAATGGTCGCGCATCAACACCCAAAATCCTGAAACAGAAAACGACCTTACGCGCAAAGAGCAGGCAGCACAACCAAAGTCTTATGCTACGATGCAAAATGAAAAGCTGTTGAAATCTACGCTTACCGACGAGAAACCAGAGCTTAAAGATTTTTATACGACTTACGACCCGCTGAAAGTAACGCCGCAAGACAAACAAAAATACGAACGTTATGTGGCTTCGTTGTCGGAAGATGAAAAAGCAACCGTTAATTCAGGTTTGAATTTCTATACTGTCGAATTTGAAAACATTGGCGGAATGATTATGCCTTTGATTGTGCGCATGGAATTTGAAGACGGCACCGACTCGGTGGCACGTATTCCTGCCGAAGTATGGAAACTCAACGACAAAAACATTAGCAAAGTGTTTGTTACCAAAAAGCCTGTTGCGTCGTTCACGCTCGACCCGTATTTGGAAACAGCCGACGCGGATTTGAGCAACAACAGCTATCCAGCCAAACTTACACCTACTCGTTTTCAGTTGTTTAAGGAAAGCCGCCGCCCGCAGCCAAACCCAATGCAACAAGAAAAACAAGGTACAGAAACGAAGCCACAAGACGGCAAATAGTTTTTGTTAAAGGAATATTAAAATAGTCCCTCTCGCTCGCTGTGGCGGAAGGGACTATTTCTTTTTAGAGAAAAAGGAAAGTTCTTGACTAAAACACTGAGTTATTCAAAAACAAAATTTTGTAAAATGCTTTTATCTTTGCTCGCAAAGCCAAGATTTTGGAAAAATAACGCGGCCATATCGTTTTAGAATTATATTTGCGTATCATGAAAGAGACCATAGAACAGATACAGGCACAAATTGCCGACTTCCGCATAGAAAACAAAGAACAATTAGAGCAATTCCGTTTGCAGTTCATTAACCGCAAAAGCGTGATTGCAGAGCTTTTGGCAGGCCTCAAAGACATTGCGCCCGAAGACCGCAAAGCCGTTGGCGCACAACTCAACAACCTCAAAAACGCCGCACAAACTCGTTTTGATGAGGCCGCTGCCGCTCTGGAAAACAGTGCCAGCAGCTTTGTTGCGCCGCCCAAAGATTTGACTTTGCCAGCCATTCCGTTTGCGCAAGGCACACGCCACCCGCTTTCGTTGGTGCGTTCGGAAATCATTGGTATTTTTGAAAGAATCGGCTTTAACATCTCGGAAGGCCCTGAAATTGAGGACGATTGGCACAACTTTACGGCTTTGAACTTTCCGCCAAACCACCCCGCACGTGATATGCAAGACACGTTTTTCGTAGAGAAAAACCCAGATATTGCCTTGCGTACGCACACTTCGTCGGTGCAGGTGCGCGTGATGGAAAACAGCAAACCGCCTATTCGTACACTTTCGCCTGGTCGCGTGTATCGCAACGAAGCCATTTCGGCGCGTGCGCACTGTATGTTTCATCAGGTAGAAGGTTTGTACATCGACCGCAACGTGAGTTTTGCCGACCTGAAACAAACGCTTTATTATTTCGTAAAAGAACTGTTTGGTTCGGATGTAAAAATTCGTTTCCGCCCTTCGTTTTTCCCGTTCACGGAACCAAGTGCCGAGATAGATATTTCGTGCCGCATCTGTAACGGCGACGGCTGCCAAATGTGCAAACATAGCGGTTGGGTAGAAATCGGCGGCGCAGGCATGGTTGACCCTAACGTATTGAACAACTGCGGCATTAACCCAGAAGAATATACAGGATTTGCATTTGGAATGGGCATCGAACGTATCACGAACCTAAAATATCAAATTCGTGATTTGCGCCTTTTCACTGAAAATGATGTACGCTTTTTGCGTCAGTTTACGCATATCGGATAATATTATGTGGTGGCGCAAATACGGACAACAGTCCGTATTTGCGCCGCATTTTTATTTTTGAAAAGACAATTCCACCAGTATCGGGAAATGGTCTGACGGAAAATGTAAATTGTTAGAATCGGTCAAAGTGGCGTGTTTCTTTACACTGATTTTCTTTGAGTTATCTACAAAAATATAATCTATCAATTCTGTTGCGGGCTGACTGTAATTAAAACCATTGAAAGTCCCGTTTGGGCCAAAGGCTTTGGTCTGGGAAATGTCGCGCGTGTCGGTCATGGCCTTGCGCAGATTACTAATGACTTCCGAATTTGGCGTTGCATTAAAATCTCCCGTCAAAATCACAGGATAACCCGCTTTGTTCACTTCTTTTATTTTTGCCAAAATCAACTCAATTCCTTTTTGGCGTGCCACCACGCCGTTATTGTCTAAGTGCGTATTGAAAACCCAAAATGTTTCTTTGGTTTGTTTGTCGCGAAATAGCGCGTAAGTACAAACCCGAAGATAGGACGCGTCCCAACCTTTAGAAATCGTGTTGGGCGTTTCGGAAAGCCAAAAAGTTTGTTGGTTGCTAACCGTGTATTTCTCTTTTTTGAAAAAAATAGCCGATGCCTCGCCTTTTCCTTCGCCTTCGCGGCCAATGCCGATGTGTGCGTATTGGGTCAGGATTGCATCCAAATCTTGTACCTGATTGGGCGTAGCCTCTTGCACACCGAATAGGTCAGGTTCATAAAACTTAATTTGGGAAGTCAAAAAATCGCGGCGATGATTCCAATCATTTTCTCCGTCCGATGCCACGTCTAGTCGGATATTATAAGTCATTACTTTGGTTGTTTGGGCATTTACGCTAAAATGCAACACAAACAGAAGCCATACGGCCAGTATTATTTTTTTCATTGGGTGTATTTAATGTTTTTACAAATCAAACCCAAAATTTTGAGAATCCAGCAAGGATTTGCCCAAACTTAGCTGCAAGGTTGCGCCAACATAAGCCCCTGCATTGATTTTGTATTTGTGAATGGTGTTGCGGTCGGCATCGGCAAACGCAAGGCGGCGGCGCGTAGCCCAACCTCCTTCCAGTTGCAATTGTGCTTGCTTGGAAAAACGTATATTAATGCCCATTGAGCCGCGCAACTGGCTGTAATTAAATAAAATACGTTCTGATTTTCGACCAAAAAGCGAGTCGGGAGCCGTCGCAAAACCAGCTCTTAGGCCGCTTGGCGAAATTTGCCAACTTAGTCGTACACTTTTGCTCGGGGCATACGAATAACGGATTTGCGCGGGCAGAATCAGGGCGAAATTTGACTTTTTAGAAAAACGTTTCACCACCCCAAAAATCGGAGCAGGCACAAACGCGCCATTGCTATAAAATGCCCCAATCCCGTACACATAAGCCGTTTTGAGGTTATGAACGTGAATTTTGGCCAAAAATCCGCCAGCCGTTGGCTTCCATTTTTCCAATGTATTTTCGCTTTCGCTCAAGCCCACCGACACATTATAAAACCAAAAACTACTGCGCAGCCCGACTTTTACGCCCGTGATGCCCGTCGAAAATGAATACAAATGACGTTGGTCTTGTACCAAACTTCCCAACTGCGGTTGGCGATAGCCTGCATTAATGTTCCAAAAAATCTGTTTGGCTTTTACATCCAAATTCGGGAAACTGACTTGTACACGACTTTTAAGAGGTATCACCAATTGCACGTTGCCGCGAATCAGCCCAAATTTGAGTGAGTCGCCCGAATTTTGGATAGATTGTTCTGGTGTATATTCTGCGCCAATTTTGATATTTGGCCTAAAAACATAATTCAAATCAAGGCTTTGCGCTTGCGCCCCAGACCATATAGCAGCAGCCATCACCGCCACACCAAAGAGTTTGATTTTTTGTAACATATTTTTCCCGACGATTTAAGTGTGTAAGTAAAGATAAAAGTTTTGTGATGATTTCAAAAAAAAGAGGGTTCGGATAATGCACCCGAACCCTCTCAAATATTTGGCCAAACATTTATCTTTCCTGATAATAAATGATAATCACGGCTTTGCGGTCTTTGGCTTTGCCTTTTTTCTGGGCAATGGCACTTTGGTCGGCATAGGTTTCGCCGTAGCCTTTCGGTACTACTTTGTTCGCCGCAATGCCTTTTTTGCCCAAATACGTCAGTACGGCTTTAGCGCGATTGCGCGAATAATCCACGTTGGCATCGTCGCCGCCCACCGCGTCGGTGTGGCCTTCCACGATTGCGCCCACTACATTTTGCGGATTTTTACCTTGCAAAAGCCTGTCCAATGCCTTTTTGAATTTGGGGCTAAGTTCCGTGTCTGCATTGTCAAAATATACGGTGTCGGTCAGCAACGCAGGGGATTTTTTCTCCGAAAATACCGCCGAAATATTGACGCTTTCATTGGTAAGTAGCTTTTTACTTTTGTCGGTTTTACGCGCCATGCCATAATAAGTAGCGTATTTTACTTTTTGCAAAGGCGTGATTTCTCTCGGATTCCAGCGCATCAGTACCGCCGCGTCGGTGTAACCGCTGCCGCTTGGCGTGTAATCCCAAACGACGCGATGAAAATACGGCCAACGACCAATCGCCAACTCGTCGGGTTTGGTGGCTTCGGCTTGCTGCGTCAGGATTTCGGCGGTGTGGTCGCTTAAATCGCCTTCCGTGCGGTACAAAAACACTTGCTTGGGAATTTGCGCCCCTTCAAATTTGGTTTCGACGGTTACGCGTTTGCCGTCTGCGTCAAGTTTGGGCGCATCGTTGTCGGCTATCATGTTGTCTATCAGGAGCAAAAGTCCGACAGTGTTATTAACCAAAGTCTTGTTCGTAAATTCGTATTCGATGCGATAATAACGCGCCGCGCCTGTGCTATCCACTTCGGCCAAGTTGTTATCTACGGGAATGAGCCTTTGCAAAAGTTTTATTCCCTCAAATTCAAACTCCATTTCACTAAACTTCTTTTTGCCAACCACTTTCATTTTTTTTGTCGTACAAATATGCTGCACGTTGCCGCCCAAGCCGCCATAATTACTGGCGTATTTGTCGTTTACTTTTATCACAAAATGCGAAGTAGAAGCAGGAATCGGGAAGCCGTACATCAAGCGAATGCCATTTGCGCCAATGGTAAAACGCCCATCGTCGGGGCCGCCGCAATCGGCAGTAGAACTATAAGTGCGCTTTGGTTTGAGCAAATCGCAAGCCGCAAAGCTGGCCAATGCAACAGCCAACAAGCTGATTTTTAGAACGTTTGTATATTTCATGTTTGTAGGTTGAATTAAAACAAAGCCTTTTGTTCAAAGATAAAAAAAGGCTTTAGATTTTAAATACACGCGTCCATTTCCAACACAAAATCAGATAAATGTAGTAGCCACCAAAGAAAAAAGGCTTTAAGCAAACAATGTTTACCTAAAGCCTATTGCACAATAATATTAACCGATTACTATAAACTATCATTAAATATTCTGTAGTTCGGCAGCCTCCAGCACAGGAATTTGGCTAAGGGCTTGGCGCAAATCGTCTATCAAATCCTCAGGGCTTTCGATGCCCACCGACAGACGAATTAGCGAATCTTGTACGCCCGAAAGCAGGCGTTTTTCGCGCGGAATAGATGCGTGCGTCATCAGGGCAGGTTGGCACACAAGGCTTTTCACGCCGCCCAAACTTTCGGCTAATTTGAAATATTGCGTCGAAGAAACCACTTTTTTGGCCGCTTCAATCGTGTCGTTTTTGAGGCTGAACGAAATCACGCCACCAAATAAATTATTTTGTTGGGCTTTGGCAATCTCGTGGTTTTTGTGCTGTTCGAGGCCTGGGTAATAGAGTTTGTCCACTTGCGGACAGCTTTCCAGAAATCGCGCCACTTTCAGGGCGTTGGCCGACTGCTCGCGCACACGCAACTCGATGGTTTCGATGCCGCGAATCACCAAAAACGAGTCCCAAGGGCCAAGAATACCGCCCGTAGAATTTTGGGTAAATTTGACGCGTTCGCCCAAAGCAGCATCTTTTACTACCACCAAACCCGCCACCAAATCCGAGTGGCCGCCAATGTATTTGGTGGCACTGTGAATCACGATGTCCGCGCCCAACTCAAACGGCAATTGCGCCACTGGGCTGGCAAACGTGTTATCCACCACCACCAACGCACCAACACGTTTGGCGTAGCTGCAAATAGTGGCTATATCGCTGACTTTCAGCGTAGGATTAGTTGGCGATTCGAGCCAAATAAACTTGGTATTTTCGTTGAGATACGGCAAAATATTTTCTGCGTCGGTCGTGTCCACGTAGTGAACTTTGATGCCAAATTTTTGGTAAACGTGCGTAAACAAACGGTACGCGCCGCCATAAATATCATCTACGGCAATGATTTCGTCGCCTGCGCTGAGCAGTTTCACCACCGCATCAATGGCCGCCAAACCTGTGGCAAACGCATAGCCGCTGTGCCCTTTTTCGAGGTTGGCGATTACGTCTTCCAACACTTTGCGCGTGGGATTGTTGCTACGGGCATAATCGTAGCCTTTGTGTACACCAGGTTCGGACTGTACGAACGTAGAAGTCTGATACACAGGAACGGAGATAGAACCTGTTAGTTCATCTACTGGAATGGAATGGAGAATTTCAGTTTGTCTACTCATGATTGATTAACATTTTATTGATTGAACAATAAAACCTTAATCAAGAGCAGCTTCAGGAGGAGCTGAATGCTTTTTTGGGAGAAAAGTTGAGCCTTTTTTACGTTGGAATAAAAAAGAGTCATCTCTTATCTATCCCAGAATTTCTTCTGGGTTGGAGTTAGCACCTTCACTTTTTTGTTAAGTGGGTTGCTAAAGCTTCATCGGGCCAAATCCCTCTGCTTTTCTTGATAAGATTTCTTACTTAGAAAGAACGTTTGATGCTGCAAAGCTAAAAGACGTTTTTGGGATAAACAAATTACCTATATGCTTTTCATGTATATCACCGCCCCGAAATCGGCCATTAAAGCCATAAAAATGATACAAATTTTAATCAAATAAATTACTGTAAGTCAGTTGATTATAAATAAAATTTAGACTCAGTAAAAATTTTCCGAAAAAACTTAAAAAAATTGAGGCGGAAGGCATCAAGACACAATCTTCAATCTTTGGGCGGTGTTTTTTGGGGTGACAGCATTTGTTAAATGTACCTTCTATTAAAAAAAGCTAAATATTTGTTTTTAACTTTTGCTATTGTACATTTACAGGAGTCATTTATACCTATTTTCTACTTCTTTAAAAAAAAACGCCCGAAATATGCGCTATTTCCGAATGAGCCTCTATAGCTTATTGCTACTATTCGCTGTATTTTCTTGCAATAAATCCCAAAATCAAGATATTACCTTCGATGTAGGGTTTAATTCACAACCCAAGTTTACTGGTACTTTTCAGGATTCTAAAGGCACAGAATTTGTTTATTTTGCCGAGCCAGTTTCTCGAAAATGTATTAAAGTTTTTAGCACGACAGGCCAATATCTTTATACTATTCCGCTCAAAGAAGCCATTGGCTTTCTGCAACATATTGGCGGAATACAGATAGTTTCCAAAGATACTATCGTAATTAATTCCGAATACACCAATCAGTTATGTGCCATCAACAGCGAAGGAACAATACTAAAAAAAATATTTCTAAATGACATTGTACCTGACAAAATAAATCAATATGAGTTCGGTACATCGTATATGAATTACCCTGTTTCTATCCAAAAATCGTTGTTTTTTGCCGCTGATTGGAGTAGTAATCTAAATGATGAGAAAGCAGGTAAAGTACCTCAAGAATCAGATAAATACCATGAATATCGTGCTCAACAACAATTGTATAAACCGTATTTATTGAGGATAACCAATATTTTAGATAAACCTACGGCAGAATTTGGGGCTGATTCTTTTTATTATAAAATAAATAATACTGACAAATTTACTTATCCCGAACTACCATTTTTCACACATGCTAATGACAAGTTATTTTTAATTACGCCTTACGATAAAAATATATTTGTGGTCGATGAAAATACACTGAAAATAGAAAATAAAATCCCCATTCATTCTGCTCATACCAATATTGGTATCAAGCCAATTCCAATAGATAGCTTCGATATTTTAGGAAATGAGGCTACGTTAAATTACAAATTTCAGACTATTGGTTCTAATACCAGAGTATTTTTTAACGAAAAACAAAACCTATACTATGTAATCGTATTGCATAGCACTAATCATAAAATGACAACACGCGATAGAACTGAGGCCAGAGGCTTTTCTATTATTACTTTAGATAGCACTTTCAAACAAATAGCTGAGCGTAATTTTGCTAATACAGATTACTTCGGTGTATATATTTTCCCCATTAAAAATGGGTTATTGATAGACAAAAAAGCTAAACCAAATGAAAAACAAATCACTTTCACACTTTTTAAGTATTTATAGCCTTATGGCGTTTGTTTTTTTGTGCCAGTGTAGCCCAAAAGAAACCATTACCGATGAAAAATATAAAACACTGTCGGAATATTTTTCGCAAAAACATGATGTAAGAATTAGCCCAGCAATTAAGCGAATATTTGTACTGACCGAAAAAGAATGTGTGGGTTGTAATGCTCGTTTTTCGCGGCTTATTTCCAGCAACATCAACGACACGTCCAGTATTGTATTGGTTGCGGCATCGGGTACGGCAGTCGATATTTCGATTTTTACAGACCAGCCCACCCAAAATGTCTATTTTGATGAGGAGGCTCCCGAAACCAACCCGTTATTTGCTCACACGCAAGCGATTTTTCTTAAAAATCAGGCTGTTGATACGATTGTTGCCATCAAAGCAGCCGAGCTACAACAGCAATTCGATTTTATTAAAAACCGAAAATAAGTATCAGCAAATAATTGATTATCAAACACCAACAAAAAACGCAACTCTTACGGGCTGCGTTTTTTTGTATTTATACCTTAAATCCGATACCGCAAACCCGCGTACAACATTCGGCCCAACACATTGCCCCACACCATCGAAGCATCAAAATACGGCGTGTAAGGGTCTTCGGCGGACAAAATCAGGCGTTTTTGGCGGTAGCTGGTTAGGTTTTCGCCACCCACGTACACATCTAATTTCTTAGAAAAACTTTTCGTAATCTGGGCATTTAGCTGCACATAATCAGGCGAATACGTTCCCATTTGATAGGCTTCAGGGTTGCTGGCTGTGCTTGGCAAACGCTTTTTGCCCCACCATTGCGCCGTTACGTCAAATTTCCATTGGCTGCGCGTGGCATAACCCACATTCACGAAGGCGCGGTGCTGCGCTACCAACGGTTTTTGCAACCAATCCGTTTGGCGGTATCGGGTACGCACATCGAGCCAACGATACACCGCTTTTACGTCCAAACGTTTCACGGGCGAATAATTCAACTCGGCCTGCACGCTATTGGAAAAAGATTTGCCTTTCAGGTTATAAAACAGCACTTTTTGCGGCGAAGCGTCCAAATCCACGACCACCTGATTTTGAAAATCGGTACGGAAATAATCCACCGTAACACTGCCATTTCTGTACCAAAGTCTAAACTCGCGCGTCAGGCTCAGGCCGCCATTCCAAGCGATTTCGGGTGTAAGGCCGTAGGCTTTTCGTTGTAAATCAGTGGTTTGTACTTCCAATGCCCTCGAGCTGGCCAGCAGCGGCATATTTTCGGCGATAATGTTGGCCGTGCGTTGGCCGCGTCCGTACGAAAGGCGCAGGGTTGTGTTTTCGTCCCAGTCGTATTTGGCATGCAAACGCGGCGTAACAAATGCCCCGTACAAGTTATTGTAGTCGGCACGCAGCCCCGCCACCAACACCAAATTTTTTACCCCCGAAAACGTATATTCCCCAAAAGCTCCTGTGCTTTGCTCGCGGCGACTAAAAGCCAAATCGTTGAGCGTTTCGCGGTAGTCGTCGGCTTGCAGCGACGCCCCAGCGCGCCATTTGTGAAACGTCGTGCCGATAATGGACTGATATATCAGGTTGGCATACAGTGACTTTTGGCGTGCATCGTATTGTTTTAGCCCAAAAATATTGTCTTGTTCGTGATTGGTCAGCGAGGCCATCAAGCCAATACTTTTGTATTTTTTTTGTGGAAAAACATAACCCAATTTGCCCCAAACTTCTTGGCGTTGGGTCTGGATACGGATTTTGTAGGCGGCTGTATGGTGTCCGTCTTCGAGTTGGCCGCCCTCGCGCAAATCCCAAACGGCACGCACGCCCATTTGCGCCATGAGGCCTTTGCCGTTGTCGTATTTCCAGCGATTCAGGGCATTAAATTGTTTGCCTGCGGGAATGTCGCGGAAACTGTCGTGGTTCATGTCCAATGTACGTTTGATGCTGTTGTCCAGATAGTTGCCGTGCAAAAGCAAAGCCGTAGCCCAACGGTTATTTACTTTTTTGGATAAATTAAGATTGGCTTCCGTGCGCCCCATTTCGTTGGCGTAGGCATTGAACAAAAGTTTGTCGATTTTTTCGGGTTTGCGCAACTCCACATTGATTTGACCCGCCACCGACTCAAAACCATTGGCTACCGAGCCGATGCCTTTGGTAACCTGTATGCTTTCAATCCAAGTGCCTGCCGTGTAATTGAGGCCTTGCGCGGCGGCCAAACCACGCGTTGCGGGCATGTTTTCGTTGGTGAGTTGCGTGTAAATGCCCGCCAAACCAAGCATCTGAATTTGTTTTGCGCCCGAAACGGCATCTGAAAAAGCCACATCAACGGACGGATTGGTCTCGAAACTTTCGGACAAATTGCAGCAAGCAGCCTTAAACAATTCCTTTTCGGTCATGATTTGCGTGCGCACGGGTTCGAGGGCAGAAATATACGAACTGGCACGTTCGTGCTCAATATTCACTTCGGCCAACACGCCGTTTTCCTGCAACACTACGCGGAGTTGTTGCGGATTTTTAATGTTTAAAGTATCGGATTTATAACCTAAGTAGCTAATTATCAAATTATTAGTTTCTGGCACAATTCGCACCGAAAAAATACCGTTTGAGTCCGTAACCGCCCCGACCGTAGTACCTTGCCAATGCACCGTAGCATCCACCAACGGTTCAAAAGTTCCATTACTCGAAGCCGAAAGTACTACACCTTTGGCCGTTTGGGTTTGTTGGGCATACGCGCCAACGCTTGCCCATGCGCACAGCACAAGCAACCAATATTTTAAAGTTTTCATTTTTTACTAAAAATCTTTTTTTTTGAACAATAAGAAACAATGTTTTCGGGCAGCAGCCGCAAAAACAAAAGCGAATTATTTTGTTCAAAATCAAATTCTTAGCACATTGAGCGAAAGCCAAATGGGATTTTTGGGAGGAGGATAATCTTGCCCCGAAACAGCAAAAAATGCGCTTGGACGAACGGCCAACACTGGCAACAACGCCCATTGCTGTAACTGTATGGGTTGCCACCATTCCACCAGCGCAGCCACCTCAAACGGCACATCTACTTGCGCCTGTACGTGTTGGTCGGTGGTCAGGTTCTTGATTTCGTATTGCTGGCAACAGCCCTTTTTGGGGTTGCCTTCTTTTTTCATGGGGCACGAGCAAGCCGACTTTTGCCCCAATACGGAAACAGCCACATTGCCGCCGCAGCTATGCAGCGAAACGCCCATGTTTGCACCAAACACGAGGTAAAAAGCGGTCAATATGATAGCGAAATACTGTTTCATGGCTATAAATCCGCACAAAGATAGATAAACCATTCCAAAATTCATTTATATAATTCGGGCGAAAGTTTATAACGATTTACCAAAATTCCCCCACACAAAACCCCAAATAATTGATAGCTTTGCAGGCGTTGGCGCAGACGGCCAAATCTTTATAAAAGATAAATTTCTGTATTGTTATTAAATTTTTTCATTATAAAAAATGCAACACACCATCAGTCACGAGTTATTTAGCAAAGCGCAACAAGTGATTCCAGGGGGCGTAAATTCTCCTGTTCGTGCTTTCAAAGCCGTAGGCGGCAATCCTGTTTTTATCAAATCGGCCAAAGGCGCGTACTTACACGACGAGGACGGCAACCAATACATTGAGTTTATCAACTCTTGGGGGCCAATGCTTTTAGGGCACGCCAATCCTGTGATTGAAGAGGCCGTGCGCGAAGCCATTTCTTCTTCTTTGTCGTTTGGCGCACCAACGCGCCGCGAGGTCGAAATGGCCGAATTGATTATTGATATGGTGCCTTCGGTGGAAAAAGTTCGCATGGTAAACTCTGGCACTGAGGCGACTATGTCCGCGATTCGGGTGGCGCGTGGCTACACAGGCCGCGAAAAAATCATTAAATTTGAAGGTTGCTATCACGGACACGGCGATTCTTTCCTGATTGCGGCGGGTAGTGGCGCGGTTACACTTGGCGTGCCCGACAGTCCAGGGGTTACTAAAGGCGTAGCCAACGACACGCTTACAGCTCCTTACAACGACCTTGCCGCCGTGCAAATGCTTGTAGCGGCCAACCCGAACCAAATCGCAGCAATTATTATTGAGCCTGTGGCGGGGAATATGGGTTTGGTGTTGCCAAAAGAAGGATTTTTGGAAGGTTTGCGCGAGTTGTGCACACGCGAAGGCATTGTTTTGATTTTTGATGAAGTAATGACAGGCTTCCGATTGGCACGCGGCGGCGCACAAGAACGCTTAGGCGTAATGCCCGACATGACGACTTTGGGTAAAATCATCGGCGGCGGAATGCCCGTAGGTGCTTACGGCGGCAAACGCGAAATTATGGATTGTGTAGCTCCCGCAGGGCCTGTATATCAGGCGGGTACGCTTTCGGGCAACCCCGTAGCTATGGCCGCAGGTTTGGCTATGTTGCGCTACCTGAACACACACCCAGAAGTTTATACCTTGCTCGAACAAACCTCGCAAACCATCGTGAACGACATTCGCGCCAACTGCAAAGCCTTAGATTTGAACCTGACAATCAATCATATCGGGTCAATGTTTACGGTTTTCTTTACGGATAAACCTGTGGTAGATTTCACCACCGCCAAACAATCCGACTTGGCCGCATTCGGGCGATATTTCCAAGCCATGTTGCACGAAGGCGTGTATTTGGCCCCGTCGCAGTTTGAAAGTTTGTTTGTCTCGACGGCATTGGCCGAGCCTACGCTTTTGCAACAAGTGGCACAAGCCAACAAAAAAGCATTGGCCGCAGCTTTTGGCAAATAATATTATTGGGTATTTTTAACTCATCAAATACATTTATTATAGAACTTTGCCGCGCTTTGCCCATGACCACGCAAGAAAAATATATCAACCCTTTCACGGACTTTGGTTTTAAGAAATTGTTTGGCTCTGAACCGAACAAAAACTTGTTAGTGAGCTTTTTAAATGAAATATTGAAACTCGATATTGTGGAGCTTACTTACAAGAAAACCGAGCATTTGGGTGCGTCGGATTTGGACAGAAAAGTTATTTTTGACTTATACTGTGAAAATGAGCAAGGCGAAAAATTCATCGTGGAGCTACAAAAAGCGCGGCAAAGTTTCTTTAAAGACCGTTCGATTTTTTATGCCACATTTCCGATACAAGAGCAAGCGGAAAAAGGTGATTGGAACTACGAACTGAAGGCGGTTTATACCGTCGCGATTCTTGATTTTTGCTTTGAAGACCAATTCAAAGACGATTTGAAAGTAGAAGTTCAACTCAAAGACAAGGCGCAAAACCGTGTTTTTTACGAAAAACTCACGTTTTTGTATTTGCAAATGCCCAACTTCCAAAAGTCAGAAAATGAACTGGAAACGCTGGAAGACAAGTGGTTATATTTGTTAAAAAATTTGCATAAGCTACAAAATCGTCCTGTGCGATTGCAAGAACGCGTTTTTGCGCAAGCCTTCGACACGGCAGAATTAGCGAAATTGGACGCAACCGAGCGCACGGCCTACGAGGACAGTTTAAAATATTACCGCGATGTCAAAAACTCACTGGATACCGCTAAAGAAGAAGGGCGTGAGGAAGGCCGAGAAGAAGGGATTGAAATTGGCAAAGAGCTTGGGATTGAAATTGCGACTATTAAAGGAATTCAAAAGGCTTTAGCACAAGATAAATTTAGTTTGGAAGATATAGCCACGATTTTTGATGTGTCTGTTGAGTTTATCCTAAAAATAAAAAATGGAGAGGTTTAGTAATGGCTAAGCAGCAGCGCACGGCCTACGAGGACAGTTTGAAATATTACCGCGATGTCAAAAACTCGCTGGATACCGCTAAGGAAGAAGGGCGTGAGGAAGGCCGAGAAGAAGGGATTGAAATTGGCAAGGAACTTGGTCGCGAAGAAGGGATTGAGATTGCAACTATCAAAGGAATTCAAAAGGCTTTAGCACAAGATAAATTTAGTTTGGAAGATATAGCCACGATTTTTGATGTATCTGTTGAGTTTATCCTAAAAATAAAAAATGGAGAGGTTTAGCTTTTAATAAAAATAGCAGGTAAAAATTAATTTACTGTTTGTCAATATTTTAACAAAATACATTTGAACGAAAAAATACAAAACGATTTGAGTATGACGGGAATGGTGGTCAAATCTACGGGTTCGTGGTACATCGTCCGCGATGAGGCTGGCACGTTACACCGTGCACGTTTGCGCGGCAAATTCAAGCTCCAAAACAAAGCCACTACCAACCCGCTGGCTGTTGGCGACCGCGTACAGTTTGAGGCCGAAATAGGCGGTGAAGACACCGTAGCCATTACACACATCGAGCAGCGCGACAACTACATTTTGCGCAAATCCGTACACAAAACCGCACAAGGGCATATTATCGCAGCCAACATAGGCCAAGCCCTTTTGGTGGCGTCGTTGGTGTTGCCGCGCACTTCGTTTGGATTTATAGACCGCTTTTTGGTCAGTGCCGAATCGTTCAGAATCCCAACTTATATTGCTTTCAATAAAGTGGATTTGCTGGACACAGACGACCGCGCCTATTTGGACGACGTAATGAAAATGTACGAGTCGGCAGGCTACAAATGTTTGCCAACCTCGACGGTAACGGGCGAAAACATAGACACTTTGCACGAGATTTTACACCACAAAAAAACGTTACTTTCTGGGCATTCGGGCGTAGGAAAATCCAGCCTTATCAATCAGATTGGAAATGGATTGGATTTGCGCACACAAGAAATTTCGACGTTTGCCAACAAAGGCGTACACACCACAACTTTTGCGGAAATGTTTGAATTTGAGCCTGATAGCTTTGTGATAGACACGCCAGGCATTAAGGAACTGGGCATTATGGACATCGAAAATGAAGAATTAGCGCATTTTTTCCCAGAAATGAGAGCCATGTTAGGGCAATGCCGTTTTTATAACTGCACGCACGTACACGAACCCAATTGCGCGGTATCGGCGGCGGTAAAAGCGGGCCAAATTTCACTGACACGTTACGAAAGTTATTTAAGCATTCTCTCTGGCGACGACAACCGAAAATAAATGAGTACGACAATTTTGCCGCCCAGAAATGGCGGCAAAAACTTTTTTGGTACATCTATACTCGAAAGCCACCACGAAAGCATTACCTTTGTATAGTCTTTTTCGGACAAGTAAAAGCATTAACGTTTTTCTATTATTTTTCTTCTTAACTCAATGAGCGATAGCATCAAACACGAATGTGGCATAGCCCTTATCAGGCTACGCAAGCCGTACCAATATTATATAGACAAATACGGCACGCCTCTTTATGCCATCAACAAGTTGTATTTGCTAATGGAAAAGCAACATAACCGAGGGCAAGACGGTGCGGGAGTGGCCAACATTAAGATAGGCGTAGCGCCAGGAACTCCTTACATAGATAGAGTGCGATCTGTGGACAGCCAACCCATCGCGGCAATTTTTAATAAAGTTGCCAAAAAGGTGAAAAAAGCCAAAAAGCATGCCAGCAAAGAACAGTTCCGAAATGCCCATTGGCTCAAGGAAAATATGCCTTTTTCGGGGGAACTTTGGCTCGGACACTTACGCTACGGTACGCACGGCGTAAATTCCATAGAAAATTGCCACCCCATGATGCGTGTAAACAGTTGGCGAAGCCGCAACTTAGTAGTAGCTGGCAACTTCAACATGACAAACGTAGATGAGCTTTTTGACAAACTCGTAGAACTGGGACAACACCCCACGGAAATAGCCGACACAGTAACTGTAATGGAAAAAATCGGCCATTTCCTTGACGAAGAAAACCAACGCCAGTTCGATTTTTACAAAGAAGAATATAACAATCAAGAAATTACGGAAGTGATTGAGTCGCGCCTCGACTTGCAACGTATGCTTTTGCGTTCGTGCCGAGACTTCGATGGCGGCTATGCGATGGCTGGTCTTGTGGGACATGGTGCAGCTTTTGTGGCCAGAGATCCCGCAGGCATTCGCCCCGCGTATTTTTATGCCGACGACGAAATCGTAGTCGTTGCCTCCGAAAAACCCGCTATCAAAACTGCCTTTGGGGTGCAGTACAGTGATATTCAGGAAATAAAGCCCGCGCACGCACTCATTATCGAAAAAGACGGTAGTTATAGCCAAAAACAATTTATACCCGAACTCCCCAAAAACTCGTGTAGCTTTGAGCGTATTTATTTCTCGCGCGGCTCAGATCCAGATATTTACCGCGAACGCAAGCAACTTGGTTTGTTGCTTTGCCCTCAAATCTTAGAACACATAGACCACGATTTGGCCAATACGGTTTTCTCGTTTATCCCGAACACTGCCGAAACGGCCTTTTTGGGCATGATGCAAGGCATAGAGGACTATTTGTGCGATTATCGTAAACGTTCGATTCAGGATAAACAACTTTCGGCGGAAGAACTGGATACTATCTTTTCGTTTAGGCCACGTATCGAAAAATTGGTGATTAAAGATGCCAAATTGCGCACGTTTATCACCGACGACCAAAACCGCGAAGATATGGTTTCGCACGTGTACGACACGACCTACGAAATGATTGAAAAACAAAAAGATACGGTGGTTGTGATTGACGATTCGATTGTACGCGGCACGACGTTGGAAAAAAGCATCTTGACCATGCTCAACCGCTTGGAAGCCAAACGCATCGTAATTGTTTCGTCTGCGCCGCAAATCCGCTACCCTGATTGCTACGGAATTGATATGTCCAAATTGCGTGAATTTGTTGCGTTTCGGGCAATGTTAGCCCTTTTGCAAGACACTGGCCAAGAACAAAAACTGGACGAAGTGTATGAAAAATGTATCACAGCCGAAGCCGAAGAACGCAGCCACGAACAGAATTTTGTACAAGAATTATATGCTTTGTTCACAGACGAGCAGATTTCGGACAAAGTGGCAAAAATTGTTACCCCCAAAAATTGCAATGCTGAGGTAAAAGTTATATTCCAAACCGTAGATAATTTGCATAAAGCGTGTCCCGCGCACTCTGGAGACTGGTATTTTACGGGCAATTACCCAACACCTGGCGGTAATAAGGTCGTGAATCGTGCATTTATCAACTTTATGCAAGGCAAAACGGTAAGAGCTTACTAATCAAAAGATTGGAGTAGGTATAAAATAAAACCTGCCCTCACAGAGAGCAGGTTTTGTTGTTTTATATTTTACTAAATCATCAAAAAAAATGAAAAATCTTTTGTGGGTGCAAAACAAACGATTTTATTGGTAAAAATCAAAGAACAAAAGATTTTTTTTCCAAAGCGCATTCTTGCATATTTTTTTTACTACTTTTAGGCGTTTTGCTTGAGTTATGAATCGTATTTTTTATTTTTTATTACTTCTTATGCTTTTCTCAACGCCCAGCGTTGCGCAGAATAATACAAGCATTGAAGCAATACTACAAATGCCCGACGATTCCAGTAAAATTAATGAATTGAATAATTTTGCTTTTAAGGAAGTAACCGATGACGCGCATTTGGCCGCCGAACACAGCCGTTACGCCCTCGAATTGTCCGAAAAACTCAATTACCCAAAAGGCAAAGCCAAAGCCCTACTCAATTTGGGTTATGCTAATTTTACGCTGGGGCAATACGTGAAAGCCCTTTCTTTCTACGAAAAAGCGAAAAGTATCCGCGAAAGCATCGGCGACAAACAAGGTGTAGCCAGTGCGTTGAATAATATAGGTTTGGTGTACAAGCTGCAAGCACAATACGCCGAAGCATTGGACGCTTTCGTTAATTCGCTCAAAATTCGTCAGCAACTCGGCGACAAAGCAGGCATCGCCGCTTCTGTGAATAATATTGGCAATGTTTACGAAACGCTCAACGATTACGAACACGCCCTTTTGTATTACAATCAGGCCTTAACCGCTTGCCAAGAACTCGGCAACGAAGAAGGCGTGGCGGGTGCGTACAACAACATCGGCAACGTGTATCGTAGCCAACGCAATACGAAAGAAGCCTTTAATTATTACCAAAAAGCGTTACAGATTCGTAGCAAAATCAAGAATTTGCGCGGAATGGCCGAGTCGTACAATAACATCGGCGAAATCTATCGCTACCGCAACAATTTGCCCGAAGCGTTGCGGTATCATCTTAACTCACTGAAAATCAAGAAAGAACTTGGCGATCAATACGGCATCGCCGTTTCCCTGAATCGTGTGGGAGACATTCACGCCTCGCAAGGCAATTTTGCGATTGCCCAACTCTACCAAGAAGAAGGCCTCGTGTATGCGATGCAAATGGGTGCTAATGAAGAAATTAAAGAAATTTATTTGAGTCTGTCGAACTTGTCGGCGCGGAAAGGCGATTACCGTTCGGCCTACAGCTATTATAAAAATTACGTTTCGATAAAGGATTCTATTTTTAATAAAGAAAAAACGGAACGCCTCACGCAGCTTGAAGCACACTTCAACGACGAGCAGAAAGAGGCACGTATTAAACTCTTAGAAAAAGACCAAGCCATTCAGAATCTGGCACTTAAAGAAAAAGAAGCCCAAATCAATAAGCAACGTTTGTTTAATGCATTGTTTGTGGCGGGCTTTGCTTTCATCGTAACGATGGTACTCATTTTGTATCGCAGCAACCAGCAAAAGCAGCGTGCCAATCGGGTGTTGGAAGAAAAAAATGTCGAGATTCAGGAGCAAAGAGATGACCTTGAAGCCAAAAACATTGAGATTCAGCATCAAAAAGAATTGGTTGAATACAAAAACAAAGAAATTACGGACAGTATTTTGTACGCGCAACGTATCCAGCAAGCTATTTTGCCATCGCTGCCGCGCATACGCCAAACGCTGCCCGACTTGTTTGTGTTTTATAATCCGCGCGATATCGTAAGCGGCGATTTTTATTGGTTTACGGAAGTACAAGCTTCTTCGCAAATTATTTTGGCCGTAGCCGACTGCGTGGGGCACGGCGTGCCAGGGGCATTTATGACCGTGATGGGCAACGCGCTACTCAACGAAATCGTAAATGAAAACCGCATCACGCAACCCAGCCGCATTTTGCAGGAACTGGACAAAAAAGTAGTGGTGGCCTTGCACCAACAACAATACTCCAACGAGTTTGAGTCGGGTTCGTCGGGCATGGATATAGTGCTGGTAAACATCAATTTTGCTTTGCAAGAAATTACGTTTGCAGGTGCGAAACAGCCGCTTTACCATTGGCACAACAATGAACTACATGTAGTGCCCGCCAGCAAATTTTCGATTGGGACAATGGCCTTAACCGAAAAAGAATTTACGCAACAGTCGTTTGTCTATCACAAAGGCGACATGATATACATGGCCACCGACGGCTACCAAGACCAATTTGGCGGCAAAAACGGCAAAAAATTCATGACCAAGTCGTTCAAAGAAATGTTGGCGCGTATCCACAGCCAACCGACCGAGTTGCAACAGGCTTATGTCCAAGATATTTTTCATCATTGGAAAAAAGACAATCAACAAACCGACGATGTGTTGGTAATGGGCGTGCGCCTGTAAATCTTTATTCTTCGTCGTCTTCTTCCAACATAAAATTCGTGTAAGCCGAGCGCAACTCCTTATAGGCGTGGTGTTCGGCTTGTGCACTGCTTACCTGCAAGCCTTTTTCGTAGGTTTGTTGGGCTTGTGGGCGGCGGCCAAGTTCGGAGTAGAGTTGGGCTGCATGATAGTACGTTGGCACGTAGTCGGGGAAGTCGGTTAGCAGCTTTTCGAAATACGAAATAGCTTTGTTTTCGTCGGTTTTCAGATACTCCAAAGCGATGCCATAAAATAAAAATGGGTCGTTGGGCGTTTCTTCTAAAAGTGCAAATAGTGCTTCTAAGCGATTTGGTTTCATTTATTTTTTTCTTTTTAATTTTTTCTTGATAACTTAGTCCCAAATTTACTACTTTTGTGCGCAGATACAAAGCGTAAAGCAAGTATCCTAAGCCAAAATAATTTCTTTAAAATATTGATTTTCAAAATATTTCTCCAAAAAAATAATCTTTTAATATTTAACCCAATTAACGTCTAACTATGAAAATACTCGTTTGTATTACCAACGTTCCAGACACCACCACAAAAATTACGTTTACTGAGAATAATACAAAATTGAACGCCGCTGGAGTTCAGTTTATCGTAGGCCCTTACGACGATTACGCATTGGCAAAAGCCATCGAAATCAAAGAAGCAAACGCAGGTACAACCGTAACCGTGTTGAACGTGGGTACAGCCGAAACAGAGCCAACTATCCGTAAGGCTTTGGCTATTGGTGCTGACGACGCTATCCGTGTAGATGCAGAACCAACAGATTCTTTCTTCGTAGCGCAACAAATCGCGGAAGTGGCTCGCGCCGAAAAATACGACCTTATCCTGATGGGACGTGAGTCTATCGACTTCAACGGCGGCCAAGTTCATGGTCTTGTTGGTGAGTTGCTTGGCGTTCCGTCGGTATCGCCTGTAATGAAACTTGACCTTGCGGGTAGCACAGCGACAGTGGCACGCGAAATCGAAGGCGGTAAAGAATATTTGGAATTAAACCTTCCTTTCGTGGCGGGTTGCCAAGAGCCTATCGCAGAATGGCGTATTCCAAACATGCGCGGCATCATGTCGGCACGCACGAAACCTTTGAAAGTGGTAGCCGTAAGCAACAACGAAGCCCTTACTTCGCTTGTGAGCTACGAACTTCCTCCACAAAAAGGTGCTGTGAAAATGGTTTCGGCAGAAAATCCAGCCGAATTGGTGAATTTGTTAAAAACTGAAGCGAAAGTGCTTTAATTCACCATTTTACCTCCAAAACTATTTTAATCAATAATCAAAAAAATTAACGATATGTCTGTATTAGTATTTGTAGAAAGTGCAGAAGGCGAAGTAAAAAAATCATCTCAAGAGGCGGTAGCCTACGCAGCAGCCGTAGCCGCTAAATTGGGTACAAGTGTAACGGCTTTGGCGTTTGGCGGTAGCGAAGCGGCTTTGGCTGACTTGGGCAAATTCGGTGCTACAAAAGTGCTTAACGCTACGGATAGCCGTTTGGAAAATCCCAACAGCGTAGCGGCTGCAACGGCTATCAGCCAAGCAGTAGAAGCAGAAGGCGCAACGGTAGTTATTTTCGCAAAATCATCGCTTACAGATGGTGCAGCTCCTCGCGTAGCGGCTCGCTTCAAAGCTGGTTTCGTAACCAACGCTTCGGAAGTGCCAAGCACAGACGGCGGCAAATTCACCGTAAAACGCAGCATCTACACAGGCAAAGCATTTGCTAACGTAGAGTTGAAAGGCGATAAAAAAATCGTTTCTATCAAGAAAAATGCCGTAACAGTAACAGAAGGTAGCGGCTCGGCCACAGTGGCAGCATTCGCGCCAACTTTCGCTGATTCGGATTTCTTGGTGAAAAGCAAAAGCGTGGAAAAAGCAACAGGCGAAATCCTTTTGCCAGAAGCAGAAATCGTTGTATCAGGCGGTCGCGGCTTGAAAGGCCCTGAAAACTGGTTCTTGGTAGAAGATTTGGCGAAAGTATTGGGTGCGGCTACGGGTTGTTCTAAACCTGTTTCTGACCTTGACTGGAGACCACACCACGAGCACGTAGGCCAAACTGGTATTAAAGTAAGCCCGAACCTTTACATCGCTATCGGTATTTCGGGAGCTATCCAGCACGTGGCAGGTATCAACTCTTCTAAAGTAATTGTAGCTATCAACAAAGACCCTGAAGCTCCAATTTTTAAAGCTGCTGACTACGGTATCGTGGGCGATGCTTTCGAAGTTATACCGAAACTTACGGAGGCTTTTAAAGCTGCAAAATAATTTTTCCTTATAAATTTGGTAAGATTTTCCCTAAAAAGCCCGCACGTCATGGTGTGGGCTTTTTTTTAGTGGTTAATAAATCCTTTGGCAAATCCTCTCCAATTCAAGAATCTGCCGTTTGTCATTTTGTGAAATATCCATACTTCACAATTGTTTAAAATAGACCTGATTATTAAATTTTCTCATCAAAAAACATAAAAAATGAAAAATCAGGAACAAATCACCATCACGCAATTTGAGATTTTTAGTCGCTGGGCTACGGCCATCATCACGGTACTTTTGGACGGGCTTTTGCTGTGGCAATATTTTAATGGCGGTATTCCTAAGCATCATTTTTTGGCCGACGAAAGTATGCCCGTCGTTTCTAATGCGTGGGGCGCATTGACTATTCCGTTACTGACGTGGTTTTCTTTACAGCGAATCAAAGCTGGATTATTCAACAATCTCACAGAAATTAACTTTCCTAAAAATACGGTTTTGGCTTTTGGATGCGCAGCGGCTTTTGGTATTTCGTTGGGGCTGGCGTTACTGTTTAACTGGAGTATTTTTCTGGAAAATGTCCCCTTTATTGTTCTCGGATTGGCTGTATTTTTTCCTGTGTATAAAGCCGAATACTTTTTGGGTTTTGTACTTGGCCTTACTTATTTTGTGGGTGGCGTGCTTCCTGTAGTGGTCGGTTTCATGTTTTTGGCTATTGCAGCGGGCATCAACTTTACAGTGAGATGGATACGCCGAAAGCTGAATTTTTAAGAAATATTGCTCCTGATAAAGGAACAAAAGCACATCATTTGGCTGATTTTCTGTAATGCGAAAGCATTATTTCCAGTTTGTCATCTTTCACGTTTAGCCCCACCAATGAGACCGAAATTTCTTTGTCTTTGTGGGTGAAAACTAAACAAGATGTTGCCGCACCAGAAGCCGCAACACGCGCATATTTTATCTCTTTCCATTCCGCAAAATCATGGCCAATCACCTGTATTCCGCGTTCATTCAACACGATTTGGGGTTGATTGCTGTATTTTTTACGCCTGCTCAATTCCCAAAAACCAATTCCGATTAAGATATTGCCCAAAATCAGACTTGGCCAAATGGCCTGCGTTTCATTGAAATAAAAACCTGAAAATCCCACCAATATAAATATTACTCCAACTGCAAAAAAAATAACAATATTGGTCGGGAAACCCATGTAGATTTTGGTTTCGGCAGGGAAAAAAGACTGGGTATTTTTCATTGTTTCTGTTAGTTAAGATTCAGACCAAAGGCAAGCCCCAGCCAAGTTTTCGTTTGATATATCCAAATATTGTGATTTTTGTCTAATAAATTATCAAACCCAACCGAAAGGCCGACTGTAAAATTATTGGCCGCAAAAATACTAGCGATGCCTTTACTCCAAACAATGCCATCGTATTCTTGTTGCAAATGATTGTTGGTGTTGGTTGGCGACATAAACGTAGTGCCGATGCCCGTAAACGCGCCCATCGAAAAGCCAAAGTGATTGATGTTGCGGTTGGCTTTCCCAACAGGCGTGGCATTGTAATTTATGACATATTTATCCGTTCGGTAGCCAAAATAAAATGCGCCATTCAGGTTGGCGTTGAGTTGCGCGGGAACATCTGTTTGTTTCGGCCTGTATTTGAGGGGAATGGTCAGAAAATCAATATCAAATGAGGGTTTGCTCAGGATAATGGTTTGGGTCAAATCCTTTTTTAATTCCTGACTATAAAGTTGGCAAGCTTGGGACGTGTCTATCACCAATTGTCCATTGTTATTTTTGGTGGCATAGGCGCAAATTGTCTCGTCGTCTTGAATGTCAATATAAACTTTACGGCGTTCTTTGCTACTGCTTTGTTCGTTGTAAAAACCATTACCCAAACCCTTTTTGCTCATGTTTTGCAACACGCTGCAACTACCCAAAAGCACGCTGAGAATACCAAAAATCAAGAATTGTTTTATCATAAATAATTGCCTCATTTTAAGATACGCGTCTCTATCGCTGTTTTTTATGTCTTTAATGATGAAATGATGAAATAAAAGCGTCAGATAAATGCAAATTTGAACAAAACAAAAAAGCTACCTCATTGCTGAGATAGCTTTAACTTTCTGGGGAGGAAGATGGGGCTCGAACCCACGACCTTCGGTACCACAAACCGACGTTCTAACCGACTGAACTACATCCTCCGTTTTTGTGGGCACAAAGTAAGTTGTTTGTTTTTGCAATTCCAAACTTTTGTTTTCACAAAAATAAAAATTATTTGCAATGTATTTTATACCAATAAATTAACCTTTAAAGTTTTTTTTCGTAGGGCTAATTTCTTAGGCTTTTTCTTCCCAAATCATGCACAAATGCACAATCGTATCCACCGCTTTTTGCATATCCTGCACCGAAACCCACTCGTATTTGGAGTGAAAAGCGTGTTCGCCTGCAAAAATATTCGGGCAAGGCAAGCCCATGTACGAAAGTCTCGAACCGTCCGTTCCGCCTCTAATGCTCGACAATACTGGCTCAAGTCCCGCGCGCGAAATGGCTTCCAAGGCGTTGGTTACGATTTCAGGATTTTTGTCCAAAACCTGCTTCATGTTGCGGTACTGATTGCTTACCACAAAATCGTAGCGAGCTTGCGGGTAATTCACTAATACCGCTTTTACGATTCCTTCTAACGTCTGCTCCAACGCCACCAAACCCGCTTCCTCAAAATCGCGGATAATGAACTGCACCGTTGTTTTTTCTACGCCGCCGCTCATGCTCACGGGGTGAATAAAACCTTCTTTTTTCTCGGTGGTTTCGGGGCTTAATATTGTTTTGGGTAAAGCCGCCACGATTTCCGAAGCGATTTTTAAGGCACTCAGCATCTGGCCTTTGGCAAAACCTGGGTGTGCGCTAATACCGTGAATGGTCAGAGCAACGCCGTCTGCCGAGAAAGTTTCGTTTTCCAAATGACCAGCCTCTTCGCCGTCCATTGTATAGCCATAATCCGCGCCTAATTTCTCAATATTGACTTTGTCCGCGCCGCGCCCGATTTCCTCGTCTGGCGTAAATAAAATACGGATTTTGCCGTGCTTAATTTGCGGGTTTGTCATCAGCCAATGCGCCGCGTCCATGATTTCGGCCACACCCGCTTTGTTGTCGGCACCCAGTAGGGTAGTGCCGTCGGCAGTGATAATGTCGTTGCCGATTTGTTTACGCAATGACGGGTGTTCGCTTGGGCGGATTACCTGCGTCGGGTCGGCAGGCAAAAGCAATTCCAATCCGTCGTAGTTGCGATGTACGACAGGTTTCACGTTTGCACCGCTACAATCTGGCGAAGTGTCCATGTGCGAGCAAAAGCAAATCACAGGCACGTTTTTGTCTGTGTTTGAGGGAATTGTAGCATACACGTAGCCGTGTTCGTCTAGATGCGCGTCCGAAATACCCATGGCAAGTAGCTCTTCCACCAACACACGCCCTAAGTTTTTTTGTTTTTCCGTAGAAGGACAAGTAGGGGAGTTGGGGTCGCTTTGCGTGTCTATTTGCACGTAGCGCAAAAAGCGTTCGGTAACTGTATAGTGATTGATAATCATTGATTTATGCTTTAAAATTTTATTTCGATAAGCAAAGTAACAGTTTTAATTCAAGCAACACACGCAAGTACGCCACTAAAATTTATAATCACTTCTCTAACAAAGTTTTGTGATGTAGCTGATTTTCAAAAAATAGTAAGCTGAAGTATTCCTATTTTCGTGTATTTCGCTGGCCTAATTAGCATTTCTCATTTTCATCTCCAAACAGGGGTATTTTTCGGAGCTATGGTAAACTTATTTACTATTCCCTTGATACTGCTCACATTGGGGCTTGGCATTTATACATTCCGCCAATGGATACACGAAAAATGGCGCATTGCTTCCACATCGTTTGGAGCTTTCGGCATCATCACCGCAACAGTTGCACTCATGATGTTGGCCACTATTTACAATATTTAACCTATAATATTACAAAACAAAAAAGACTATCTAATTCGACAGATAGCCTTTTTTGTTTTGTGGCAATTTTACTTTATCTGTAAAAGAATTGGTTTTGTTATGGAATATTAGGTTGATACGATATAGTTTGCTATGTTTGCGTTTGTTATATTATAATATATGAAAAATACAATCTATTGTTAATTATAAAATTAGCTTACATCATTTAATAAAAAAATGATTGTAAAAAAACAGAGAAATAAGAGTTGAAGCAATTCTATAATTGTATTTATTGAAAATAACTTAAGTCTAGAATATTGTTACGGTCATTTTTTATATTATTACCTTACAATGCGCCTTGTCATATTTTTGTGTAATTTATTGATAGATAGTAACTTTGTGTATTATTGTTGATACCTCTATATCATTTCTCATCTCAGACTTTCTTAAAAACCATGAAAAAATTACTCTTATTTTTACTTGTACTATGTACAGTAAATCTCTCGGCTCAGAATTATGCCACAGTTGCTGATGGCGACTGGAATACGCCTTCCACTTGGAATAATACATCAGGATATGGCGGCCCTTACCCCACCAATGGTTGGGGGCAGATAGATGTGAACAATAACGTCTCTCATGCTGGTAGTTATAGTGTCAATGCAACTCCACTCAATGTTGCGGCGGGACACACGCTAACAATAAATGGCGATTTTACGGCCAATGGCGGAACTATCAATGTTTATGGTAATCTGGTAGTTACTGGAAACTTCACAAACTTGGCTGTTTTTAATGTGATGCCTGGGGGCAGCGTAACCATCAACGGAACGACTACTTCTTCTGCGGAGATGAATATATATGGAAACTATTCGGGTATAGGGTCTATTAGCTTGTCATCCAATCCTTTACATGTCTATCCGGGCGGGACTTTTACGGCAGAAAGTAGCCTTACTTCTACTGTCCCGATTACGGTGGGCACGAGTGTAAACCCGCCACCTTATGCTGATTTGGTGGTAAAAGGCAATCTAAATATGGAAAGCAATGGCATTGTTTTTAATCAAAATGCTCGTGCTGCAATATTTGGAAATGTAACAAGCAATAGCGGCGGCATGAATTTTACGGTTAATAATGGGGCACAAGTATATGTGCATCAGGATATTAACTTTACAGGTGCAGGTGCAACGGTTAGTAATAGCAATACGACAAGTCCATACGGTTTGTACGTGAACGGCAATGTGAACAACAATAACTTCGGAACAACTACGGCCAATTTAGCGGACAAAGATTATATGGATAATAACAATGTTCCGTTTGCCAATTGGCTCAACTCTATTCCCAGTTCTCCTTTGCCTATTTCTTTGGCCAAATTCGCCGCCAAATCCGTAAACACCAACACGGTAATTGTATCTTGGACTACAGCCTCCGAAATTAATAATCAGGCATTTACGCTTTATCGCAGCACTGATGCCCGAACATGGACGGCCATCGCGCAAATCAATGGCGCGGGCAACTCCAACACCACCCGCAATTATCAGTACACCGACGCACGTGCCCAAGCCTCCAACTACTACAAACTCCAACAAACAGACTACGACGGTACAAGTACGTTTTCGCCTGTGGTAGCGGTTAGCTTTGCTCAAACTCACCTTAATCTTTCTCCGAATCCAGCCCACAATACCTTGCAAATTTCCGCGGTTGAGGCCTACGTCTTGCCTGAAATTTCGGTCTTCGACTTGAAAGGAAAAGCCGTATTTCAGCAGTCTGCCATATTCACTAACCAAACTGCAATTGATATACAAAGCTGGCCATCAGGTATTTATATAGTGAAATTCTCTGACGCAAGCATTCCATTGCAACGATTTATTAAAGAATAATTTTAAAAATAAAAAAAGGCTATCCATTGAATCAGATAGCCTTTTTTCGTTTTTATTTAATGTGTTCCACTTTGTCCACGAAATAATTGGTTTCGCCTTGCCACGGAAACGTATAGTATTTTTCTACATAATGCACTTTCACGCGACGGCCATTAAGTAGCGCAGAATCAAGGCGTTGGATTACGTCTTTGTCGCTGCCGTCCACCGAAAAATTCCATAAAGCACTGGCAGGGCTGCCCGTTTCGCCAGCCAAACCGCCAACGTTCAATTGCCCTTCGTAGGTTTTAAACACAAATCCTTTGCGGCTCATTTTCGAGACTGTTCCGCCGCGCTCGCCTTCGCTATAATGCCCGAAAAGCACGAACATAAAAAAGCCAAAAATGCCAGCAAACACCACACCAGCCAAAATCTTGAGAAGTTTCATAAGCGTTTTTAGTAGAAGTTAAATGCGATTTAATTATCTGTAAATCAATTGAATTTTTGGTAAAAAAGCAATACAATTTTAGTGCGCTTCCAGCCAGTTGATACCCGTCCCGACGCTTACTTCCACAGGCACGGCCAGCGGCAAGGCATCGGCCATGAGGCTGATAATCTGGGGCGTAATTAGTTCGATTTCGGGCGTGTAGGCATCAAAAACCAATTCGTCATGCACCTGCAACACCATGCGCGTTTGGAGCGGCTGCGTTTGCAACCAATTTTGTACCCGAATCATGGCCAATTTGATCATGTCGGCGGCAGTCCCCTGAATCGGCGCGTTGATGGCGTTGCGTTCGGCATAACCGCGCAACGTTTGGTTGCGGGAATTAATATCGGGCAAATAACGACGGCGGCCAAGTTGCGTAGTAACATAACCTTGCTCACGCGCCGTATTGATTACGCCGTCCATGTAGCGTTTGACGGCTGGAAATTCCCCAAAATACGCCTCGATAAGTTCGGCAGCTTCGCGGCGCGGAATGTTGAGCCGCTCAGCCAAACCAAACGCCGAAATCCCGTAAATAATCCCAAAATTGGCAGTTTTGGCCTTGCGGCGCATATCGGAATCCACTTCTTCGGGCGTTACTTTATAGATTTTGGCTGCCGTAATGCGGTGAATGTCTTTGCCTTCCGCAAAAGCCTGTTTCATGGTTTCATCGCCACTGAACGAGGCCATAATCCGCAATTCAATTTGCGAATAATCCGCCGAAAGTATCTGAAATTGCTCGTTGCGCGGCACAAATGCTTTCCTGATTTCGCGGCCTTTGGCTGTCCGAATCGGGATATTTTGCAAATTCGGATTGGTAGAACTAAGTCGTCCAGTGGCTGCAACTGCCTGATTGTAAGAGGTATGAATACGGCCATCGTGTGGCGCAATCAGTGTCGGCAGCGCGTCTATGTACGTGGATTTGAGTTTTTGCATTTCTCTATAATCCAAAATCATGTCCACGATTTCGTGCTGATGCGCCAGTTTGGAAAGCACCTCTTCGCCAGTGGCGTATTGTCCCGTTTTGGTTTTCTTGGCTTTGGGGTCGAGTTGGAGTTTTTCAAACAAAATCTTGCCCAATTGTAGCGGCGAAGCGATGTTGAAAGTTTCGCCCGCCAAACCATAAATTTTAGTTTCGATTTCGGCCACTTCCGCGCCCAATTGTGTGGAAAGTTCGGCCAAAACTGCCGTGTCCACGCGCACGCCTTCCGCTTCCATTTCTCCCAAAATTTTCACCAAAGGCATTTCCACTTCAAACAACAGATTTTCAAGCTCTTGAGCTTTGATTTCTGGGGCAAAAATTTGCTTGAGTTGTAGCGTAATGTCGGCATCTTCGGCGGCGTATTCGGCGATGTCGGCCAAAGGCACATCGCGCATTGTTCCCTGATTTTTGCCTTTTTTGCCAATCAAAGTTTCAATGGAAACAGGCGAATAATTCAAGTATTTTTCGGCCAAAACGTCCATGTTGTGCCGCGCGTCGGGTTCGAGCAGATAATGCGCCAACATGGTATCGTACAACTGCCCTTTGAGCGAAAAACCATAATTGCGAAGTACCGCCCAATCAAATTTGATGTTTTGGCCAATCTTTGTAATATTTTCATTTTCAAATACTTGCCTAAAATCTTCCAACACTTCAAGAGCTTGCTCGCGGCCTTTGGGCACGGGCACATAAAACGCCTCAGTTGCCAAATACGCAAACGACAGCCCCACTAATTCGGCCGTAGCCGTGTCCAGTGAGTCGGTTTCGGTATCAAAACAAAACTCAGATTGCAAAGCCAAAAACGAAGCCAAACGGCGGCGCAATTCGGGCGTGTCGGCGATGTGATATTGGTGCGCGGTTGTGTGTATGGTTTGTTTGGGTAAAGCTGGGGTTTCCTCTTGGCTTGCTTCTTCCCCAAAAAGACTGGTTTGGGTAGGTGCAGCAGTGGCGGGAGCTTCTCCCCCAAAAAGTCCTAATTGTCCGTTGGTGTTGGCGGGTTTGGGCGCGGTGGCTGGTGTAGCGGCTGCGGTTTGTTCTTCGCCCAACACTTTGCGGATAAATGTTTTAAATTCTAACTCCTCAAACAAAGCGCGTATCGCTTCACGGTTCGGAGGCGAAAGCAACAAATCTTCTTCATCAAACGGAAGCGGAACATTTATATCAATGGTAGCCAGTTCTTTAGACAAAATTCCTTGCGCCGCAAAATTCACGACGTTTTCTTTTTGCTTGCCTTTGAGCTTGTCGGCGTTGGCGATAAGATTTTCCACAGAGCCGTATTCTTGTATCAATTTCTTGGCGGTTTTTTCACCAATGCCCGGTATCCCAGGAATGTTATCGACGGCATCGCCTTGCAGTCCCAAAATGTCGCACACTTGCCCAATCTCGGAAATTTCCCATTTCTGCAAAATCTCAGGCACGCCCAACACCTCCACGCCATTGCCCATGAAAGCGGGTTTGTACAAATACACGTGTTCTTCTACGAGTTGGCCGTAGTCTTTGTCGGGGGTCATCATGAACACCTCAAAATCGTTGCGGGCGGCGTGCTTAGCCATCGTGCCGATAATGTCGTCAGCTTCGTAGCCTTCGAGCATGAGCACAGGAATATTAAATGCCTTCAAAAGTCTGATAACCAACGGAATGGCGATTGTAATATCTTCGGGTTGGGCTTCGCGTTGGGCTTTGTAGGCAGGAAAATTAATGTGTCGGAAAGTGGGAGCAGCCGTATCGAAGGCAACGCCCAAATGGGTAGGTTTTTCTTTGTTCAAAACCTCTAACAATGTATTGGTAAACCCAAATACCGCGCTGGTATTCAGGCCAGTGGAAGTTACTCTCGGAGCTTTGCTAAAAGCAAAATGCGCACGGTAAATCAGTGCCATTGCATCGAGCAAAAAAAGTTTTTTTTCGGGACGCGCCATGTAGTCAAATCGTAAGTTTGTGCCTGCAAAGTAAGAAGATTTAAACACAAAAAACGAAAGCCACGCTGCAGCGCACAAGCTGTCAAGGTTTTATTGGCAAATCCCCTGCAATTGTTCTACTTTTGTTTTTTGAAGAAAATGCAAATTTTTAGTGTAAACAATGGAATATAACTTTAGAGAAATCGAAAAGAGTTGGCAAAAGTTTTGGGAAGAAAACCAAACTTTTAAGGCCGAAAACCAATCGGGCAAACCCAAGTATTACGCCTTAGATATGTTTCCGTATCCGTCGGGTGCGGGGCTGCACGTAGGCCACCCACTGGGCTATATCGCTTCCGACATCGTGAGCCGCTACAAACGCCTGAAAGGTTTTAATGTGTTGCACCCGATGGGCTTTGACGCTTTCGGGTTGCCTGCCGAACAGTACGCCATCCAAACTGGCCAACACCCTGCCGTTACGACCGAAAAAAATATTGATACTTATAAAAAACAACTCCGTCAGATTGGTTTTTCGTTTGATTGGAGTCGCGAAATCCGCACTTGTACGCCCGATTATTATCGCTGGACGCAATGGATTTTCATGCGTTTGTTTGAGGCTTGGTACGACAAAAACGCCACGAAAGCACGCCAAATCAGCGAATTGGTAAGCATTTTTGAAAAAGAAGGCAACACCACCGTAAACGCCGAACACGACGAAGACGTAACCGCGTTTTCGGCCAGCGAGTGGGCTAATTTCTCCGAAAAAGAACAACAAAGCATTTTGCTAAAATACCGTTTGGCTTTCTTGTCCGAAACGACCGTAAACTGGTGCGCGGCTTTAGGCACAGTGCTTGCCAACGACGAAGTAAAAGACGGCTACTCGGAGCGCGGCGGCCACCCCGTAGAACGTAAACTAATGAAACAGTGGAGTTTGCGTATTACGGCTTACGCCGAAAGATTGCTTCAGGGGTTGGACACGATAGACTGGCCAGAACCCGTAAAAGAAATGCAACGCAACTGGATAGGCAAATCTATCGGTGCGGAACTTAACTTTAAAGTAGAAGGTCAAGATTTGAGCTTGACCGTTTTCACTACGCGCATAGACACTATTTTTGGCGTAACGTATTTGTCTATTGCTCCCGAACACGAACTTATTGGCCAACTCACTACGCCGCAACAAGCCGAAGCCGTTGCCGCTTACGTGGAAAAAGCCAAAAACCGCTCAGAACGCGACCGCATGGCCGACGTGAAAACCGTTTCGGGTGTGTTTACGGGAAGTTATGTGATTAATCCGTTTACGGGCGAGCAAGTGCCGCTTTGGATTGCCGATTACGTGTTGGCGGGTTACGGAACGGGCGTTGTAATGGCTGTGCCTTCGTCGGACGACCGCGATTTCCGTTTTGCACAACATTTCGGCTTGCCGATTATTCCTGTGATAGAAGGAACGGAAGCCTTAGAAATTCCGACCGAAATTAAATACGGTCGCATGATAAATTCGGGCTTTTTGAATGGCCTTGACACGGCGGAAGCCATCGAAAAAGCCTTAAATCACGCGGAAGCAGGCGGATTTGGCCAACGCAAAGTAAACTACCGTATGCGCGATGCCATTTTTGGCCGCCAACGCTATTGGGGCGAACCCGTACCCGTTTACTTCAAAGATGAGATGCCGTATCTTATCCAAGAAAGCGAATTGCCGCTTATTTTGCCCGAAATTGACGAATACAAACCCACCGAAACGGGCGAACCGCCATTAGGCCGCGCCGAAGGTTGGAAATACCAAAACCAATACGAGTACGAACTTAGCACGATGCCAGGTTGGGCGGGTAGTAGCTGGTATTTTTACCGCTACATGGACGCAAACAACGCCGAGCGTTTTGTGGGCGAAAAAGCCGAACAATATTGGCAAGCCGTAGATTTGTACATTGGCGGTTCGGAACACGCCACAGGCCATTTGCTTTACGCGCGTTTTTGGGCAAAATTCTTGTTCGATTTGGGCTTGGTGAGCAAAGAAGAACCTTTCCAAAAGCTCATCAATCAAGGCATGATTCAAGGACGTTCTAACTTCGTGTATCGTATCAAAAACACGAACACGTTTGTTTCGCTTGGCCTCAAAAATGACTACGACGTTACGCCTTTGCACGTGGACGTGAACATTGTTAAAAATGATGTGCTTGATGTAGAGCGTTTTAAAAACTGGTTGCCCGACTACGCCACCGCCGAATTTGTTTTGGAAGATGGCAAATACGTTTGCGGTTGGGAAGTAGAAAAAATGTCGAAGTCGAAATACAATGTAGTAAATCCTGACGACATTATTGCCGAATACGGCGCGGACACGTTGCGTATGTACGAAATGTTTTTGGGGCCTTTGGAGCAGTTCAAACCATGGAACACCAACGGCATCGAAGGCGTGCATAAATTCCTGAAACGTTTGTGGCGTTTGTTCTACAACGACCAAGGCGTTTTGCAAGTAACCGACGCGGCGGCCACGCCTGCCGAACTCAAAACGATTCACAAGACCATCAAGAAAGTGGAAGAAGACATCGAGCGTTTTTCGTTCAATACGTCCGTGAGCCAATTCATGGTTTGTGTAAACGAACTGACTACGCTCAAATGCTACAAACGCGCCATTTTGGAAGATTTGTTGGTGATACTCGCGCCTTACGCGCCGCACATTACCGAACAACTTTGGAGCGCGTTAGGCCACACGGAAAGTATTTCGGCGGTGCCGTTCCCTGCTTGGAATGAGGCGCATTTGGTGGAAAATAGCTTTGAATACGCCATTTCTATCAACGGCAAAGTACGTGCTAAAATCTCGTTTGAGGCCAACAAGCCCGCCAGCGAGATAGAAGCCGAAGTGTTGGCCAACGAAGCCGTACAAAAATGGTTGGAAGGCAAAGCACCCAAAAAAGTGATTGTCGTGCCGCAAAAACTCGTGAATGTGGTAATGTAATTTGAATGAATGGACGGCTTCGCTTTCAGAGTGAAGCCGTTTTTTTTGAGGGAATTTATAATGTAATTTTGTATATTTATCAGTATAAAAACATATATAAAAATGAGTAACTTAAAGAGCCTTTTAGTAGAAATGCAACAGTCCTTTGAAATTCCAATGGAAAATAACACAACTCTGGAATTTAAAGATTTCTTGTTTAATAAATTAGATGACTATTACAATTTTATAAAGAAAGAAGAACAACAAAGCATTGTAAAATCTTGTATAGAATTGAATAACAGTCAAAGTAATTTATCTTTTTCAAATATTGATGACTTTAATGGTCGTATTAAAACGCTAATTAATGGGTTAAAAAAGGTTTTAACTCTCTATTATGAAGGAAAACCCGCAGCCTCTTATCAAAAATTCAAAAGGACTCTTAAAGTAACGAAAATAAAAGAATTGTTTGGCAGAAAATATTCTATGTTTAGTGGAATAGAATCACCATTATATCGCACAAGGAAAGACGAAAATAAATTATTTACCAAAACAGACTTATTTCATATAGGTTTTGAAAATAGGCATCTTATTGGCACGACAAGATATAGTATTCCTGGTTTTCCTGCCCTATACTTGGGTAGTTCTACTTTTGTTTGCTGGAAAGAATTTAATGAATATTCGTTAAAGAAATTATGGTTTTCTTCTTTCAAACTTAATAAAGGCGGCGATTATTGTGTTTTATCTATAGACCGAGTACAAGAAATATTAGAGGCACTCAATCGTGGTAGTAAAATCTATGTTCTAGTAATTCGTTCCCTTGCTACATTTCCTTTAATGATTGCTTGTTCTGTCAGAACAAAGCATCACGAAAAACCTTTTAAACCAGAATATATCATTCCTCAGCTACTGACCCAATATATAGCTGAAGATGAATATATAGACGGAATCAGGTATCCATCTACCAAAGTAGATTACTCAAAATTAAAAAATGTGTCAGCATACAATTATGTATTTCCTGCCAGAAAAATCAAAAACAAAGGCTATTGCGAAAAAGTAAGCGATATTTTTAATTTGACAGAGCCAATAAATTTAAAACGTGAAGAATTGTTGAATAATTCTTCAACAGCAACGTTAGGTAAAGCTCTTACAAGGGAGGAAAAGTCAAAAAAAATTATGCTTACCAAAGGTCGTTGGAGTTCTTATATTAATTCCTCTTTTGGGAAAATAGAGAAAATTTTGAAAGAAAAAAGCATTGTTTCTCGAATGCCAATTGATTCACTAGCCAATCTTATTAAATTTTCGAGCATTTACAAGAAATATCCTAAATCCCCATATTTTGCTACTGCTAAATCTTTGGGTAATTGGAGTTTTATCGTAACTAAATCATAGTAACAAAAAACGCCCCGAAAATTTCTATCAACTTTCTGGGCATAGGAAAAATATTGGTTACATCGCTTTAAACAAACCTTCTGATTCTGCTGCTTCGTAAGTTACAGCCGCCGAAGTGTTGGCCAACGAAGCCGTACAAAAATGGTTGGAAGGCAAAGCACCCAAAAAAGTGATTGTTGTGCCGCAAAAACGCGTGAATGTGGTAATGTAATTTGCTTTTTTTGAGGAAAAACAAATACGAAGCCTTCTTGTTGTCGGGAAAGATAGCAAGAAGGCTTTTTTCGGATTCTGAAAAAGCAAATCAGAATAAACTATGTTATATTTTTTAGAAATGTTATTTTTTTGATGCTTGATTTTGTAAAAAAAGAAGGCTATTATTGCCTAAATAATTATCCAGATACTTTTTAAACCTTCCAAATTCACCCTGAATTTTATGAAATTACTTTTCCATACATTAATCTATTAAAAAAGCCATTGTTTTTGTAAGCAATGGTTTTTTTTATGGCTAATGTTTGGGTTCGTTTTCTTGTAGGTACTGTTGCAACATTTGCTGTGTGCGTTTTCGGATTTTCTTGGCCAAAAGCGGCGGCGAAATCACGCGCATGGTTTCCCCAAAACCCAAGATTTCGCGTTCTAATTCAAAGTTCCAAACTACCCTGATTTGCAACTGGACAGAGCCGTCGGGGTTGGTCGTTGTTACTTGTTGGCTGCTGTGTAGCGGCTTGGTAAGCAAATACGGCGTGCTGGCAGCATCTGCCCAAAGCGTAATGAGTATGGGCTGTTGGCCAACGGCTTTGGTTACGCCGATTACGTCATCAAAAAAAGTTTGTACGTCGAGTTTGGTCGGGGCGATATAGGTCGCGGCAGGCATTTCTTTTACGTCCTGAATCCTGTCCAGAGCCAACAAACGCACCGCATTTTTGCTTGTGCTACCCAACAAAAACCAACGGTTTCGGTATTCTTTGAGCAGATACGGCGAAAAGTTCAGATTTTCGGTATTTCTGGCCTTAAATGACTTGTAATCAACCTGCAAAACGCTTTGTTGGAGAATGGCTTTATGCAACACGTCGAGCCATTGCAAGCCCTTCACTTGCTCGTTTTTTTCGAGGTCAATAAAACTACGGCCTTCGTTTTGTTTCTTGCTGATTTTGGCTTCGAGTTTGCTCACCAAATTGCCCAAATCCTCATAATACCCAAAGTTTTTGAACTGCTTGAGCAGCCCAACCGCTTCGGAAAGTATCTGCAAATCGTGCTTGGAAACGGGTACGTTGCGGATGCTGTATTGCGGATTTTCGTAGGTATAATATTTTTTGTCGAGTACAATAATGGGAGCTTCGTAGCCAAATTTGGAACTACGCATATTCTGAATATCGAGTTGCACGGTGCGTTTGCTCACGCCGCCGCGTATGCCTTCGTACTCATAAACTGCCTCCGAACAAGCCTGCACCAAGTCGTCCAAAGTCCATTTTTTGTATCTGTTTTGCAGACATTGGTCAATGGCTTGGTAGCGAATCAGGGCAAGTTTGTTGGCAGGCATTTTATTTTTTGATTGAAAATAACATTAAACAACAACAGCGGCTTTGGCGGCGGCGGCTTGCTCTGCGGCCAAACGTGCGTTGGTTACGTTTTCGTTGATTTTGTCGCTTTCTACCAAGCCATCACGCAAGCGCACGATGCGGTGTGCGTAGTGGGCTATGTCTTCTTCGTGCGTTACCATGATGATGGTATTGCCTTTTTTGTGCAGCTCCTCGAACAAGTCCATGATGTCGTAAGAAGTCTTGGAATCCAAGTTACCCGTTGGTTCGTCGGCCAAAATGATACTCGGATTGTTTACCAAAGCTCTGGCAATAGCCACGCGTTGGCGTTGCCCGCCTGAGAGTTCGTTGGGTTTGTGGCTGGCGCGATTTTCCAAACCCACGCCGCGCAAAGCATTCATGGCCATTTCGGTACGTTCGGATTTGCTGTAACCCGCATAAATAAGCGGTAAGGCTACGTTGTCCAGTGCCGACGAACGCGGCAAAAGGTTAAATGTCTGAAACACAAAGCCAATTTCTTTGTTACGAATTTCGGCCAGTTCGTCTTCGCCCATATTGGACACGTCTTTTCCGTTGAGTACATAACGCCCCGACGATGGCGTATCCAAGGCCCCAATGATGTTCATGAGCGTAGATTTACCCGAACCCGATGGCCCCATAAATGCCACATATTCACCTTGGCGTATGCTGATGGTTACGCTTTTGAGGGCTTCGATTACTTCATGCCCCATCACGTAGCGACGGCCTATATTTTCGGTCTGAATAATTACTTTGTTTTCTGCTGACATACTCCAAACGAAGTTTTGACTCTATATTTTTTTGATGATTTCCGAAATAAAACCAGCCTTACGGCCAAATTGTTAAGGAAAATTCGGGAAAAAGGGTGTGTGATGCTAAAGATAAATGATAAACGGCGAATTTTAAAATATATCGGTGCGTAAGTATTGTGTGGAACGCGTGCTTTGGGTTGTTGGGGTGATTGTTTGGAATAATAGATGCGCCAAAAATGCCAGATAGCGGATGAAAAGGGGAGAGGGCGATTTTGAAGAATATTAACTACTTTAGATGGCCGTCTGCGTTCAAGTTTGCTGGGGGATTTATGGATGAAGAGTGTACAAGTGCACAATAAAAAGAACGTTTCTTATTGTCCTTCGTGGCCTTTTTTTTACATTTGGCCTTTGGCTATGCAGATAAACGATAGCGTAAAACTAGGGCTGTTTTATACTTTTGTATGGCCAAATTTGAATTGTTTTTTTATAATTATTATCAATAAACAACAAAACATGGGATTATTGCCGATTATTTTAGTAACGTTGGGGATTATTTTTTTGTGGGGAATTGTAAATTATTACTCTTTATCGCAGTTTCGGGAAAGCGTCCGCAACACGGCGCAGTCTTTACGCGAACAGTTGCAGGTGTTGGGACAAGCTGCCCAACAAAACACCGCGCCAGAGTGGCAAACGTTAGCCCAACAATTACAAACGAATCAGGCGCAAGTGTCCGAACAAGCTTGGCAAAATGTAAAAACATTGGCTGAGGCCGACACCCAAGCCCAAAGCGTAGTGCAAGCCCGCAAAAAATATGAAGCCGCGCTCAAAGCCTACAACGAGGCGGTGCGCTCCAAACCTTCGGCTTATGTAGCGATGGTTTTTGGGTTTAAGAAAATTGCTTAAATAATTGATTTTTAATATTTTACCTATTTTACTTGCTACCAAAAGCAAAAAGAAAAATACATGAAGACAATCAACGATTACAACTTCGCAGGCAAAAAAGCCCTTATTCGCGTGGACTTCAACGTGCCACTAAATGCTCAATTTGAAGTAACCGACGACACACGCATCAGAGCCACTGTGCCCACGATTACCAAAATCCTAAACGATGGCGGTTCGGTTATTTTGATGTCGCACTTAGGCCGCCCGAAAACAGGTCCAGAAGAAAAATATTCGCTTAAACATTTGGTAAAACCTTTGGAAGCGACTTTTGGCCGTCCTGTGAAATTTGCGGATGACTGCATCGGCGAGCAAGCTACAACCTTGGCTGCCAGCTTGAAAGCAGGCGAAATTTTGCTTTTGGAAAACTTACGTTTCTACAAAGAAGAAGAAAAAGGCGATGCGGCTTTTGCGCAAAAATTAGCGGCATTGGGCGAAGTATATGTAAACGACGCTTTCGGAACGGCACACCGTGCCCACGCTTCTACGGCGATTATTGCGCAATTTGTTTCGGAGAAAATTTGCGGTTTGGTAATGCAAGCCGAGCTTGACAACGCGCAAAAAGTGTTGGAAAATGCCGCCAAACCTTATACGGCCATTATGGGCGGCGCGAAAATTTCGGACAAAATCTTGATTATTGAACGTTTGCTCGACCGCGTGGACAACTTAATTATTGGCGGCGGCATGGCTTACACGTTCTTCAAAGCGCAAGGCGGTAACATTGGTAACTCGTTGGTGGAAGCCGATAAATTGGATTTGGCTAATGAGTTGATTATCAAAGCAAAAGAAAAAGGCGTGAACTTGCTTTTACCTGTGGATTCGTTGGTAGCTGATGCGTTCAAAAACGATGCAAATACGCAATTGGCCGACAACTCCGCGATTCCTGATGGCTACATGGGCTTAGACATTGGTCCTAAAGCAATTGAGGCGTTTGTGGCAGTGATAAAAGATTCTAAAACAGTGCTTTGGAACGGCCCGATGGGTGTGTTCGAGATGCCAAACTTCGCCAAAGGAACGGAAAGCGTAGCGCGTGCGGTGGTGGAAGCTACTAAAAAAGGCGGTTTCTCACTTATCGGCGGCGGCGACTCGGCGGCGGCTGTGAACAGTCTTGGTTTCGGCGATGACGTGTCGTATGTTTCGACGGGTGGCGGTGCGTTGCTCGAATACATGGAAGGCAAAGTACTTCCTGGTGTGGCAGCATTGCAATAAGCTGACAGACAGTCTTTTGTAGATATTTTAGCCAAAGCCATAGCCTACAAAATGAAGGTTGTGGCTTTGGCTATTTTTGGAATAAATTGGTCAGTATTGTTTGCGAGGCCGTTCATTAATAAATATACATTTTCCCCTATAAATGAATTTATATTATGGTAGATTTGCTTTATTTTTTAGAAGCAATATTTATTATTTTTGTTGGGAATATTTATAATTGATAAAGTTATTAATTGTTTTTAATATTATTACATATATTTTTTATGAAAAAGCTGGCTATCATTGGTGCAAGTTATTTGCAATTACCTTTAGTGAAAAAAGCGGTAGAGATGGGAATTGAAACGCATTGTTTTGCGTGGGCGGAGGGAGCTGTGTGTAAAGATTATGCCAGTTATTTTTATCCGATTTCTATTCTGGACAAAGAAGAAATCTTAAAAATTTGCCAACAAGTTCAGATTGATGGCATTACAACTATCGCCTCCGACGCGGCTGTACCAACGGTTTGTTTTGTGGCTCAAAGTATGGGATTGCTTTCCAACGGTTACGAAGATGCCTTAGTGGCAACAGATAAGTATAAAATGCGCCGTCGGTTTGAGGAGTTTGGCGTTTCGTCGCCTCGTTTTCTTATTGCCAGCGAAGCGTATTCGGCAGCCCATTTGCGTTATCCGCTGATTGTTAAACCAACGGATAGGTCTGGCAGTAGAGGCGTAATGAAAGTAGAAAATCCTGAAGATTTGTCGGAAGCGGTATTGCGTGCGCAAAAAGAGGCATTTTCTAAACAAGCCATTATCGAAGAATATGTTTCGGGCTCGGAAGTAAGTGTGGAAGGAATTTCTTGGAAAGGCAAACATTATATTTTGGCCATCACCGACAAGGTAACAACCAAAGAACCTTATTTCGTGGAACTGGAGCATCATCAGCCAAGTTTGTTGAGTCCCGAAATTCAGGAAAAAATTAAAGAACAAACCTACAAGTCCCTTTCTGCCTTGAATATACATTACGGAGCCAGTCATGCGGAATTAAAAATAACAGAATCAGGAGAAGTGTTTGTGATTGAAGTGGGCGCACGAATGGGCGGCGATTTTATTGGCTCGGATTTGGTAAAACTCTCAACAGGTTATGACTTTGTTCGAGGAGTGATAGAAGTAGCTTTAGGAACATTTGAAGAACCTGTTTCTACGTTTAAAAAATCGTCGGGCGTGTATTTCTTATGTAAAGAAACAGAAAGAATACTGCCATTGTTGCAAAATAGCACGAGCCACCAAGAAATCGTAGAATCTGATATTTCGGATACGGAACTACGTAATATCGAATGTAGTGCAGACCGAAGCGGTTATTTCATTTATCAATCAGATAAGCGTTTCCTTGTGTAGAGGCTCAGGCCAAAGCCATCCGAAACAATTGCCTAATGCCTTGAGCTAAATGCCTGACAGGTAGGTGTTCAAGGGTTTGATGTATGATGACTTTAATAATATAAATTACTGATTGTAAATATATTATTTTTGTATGTTTCATTGTTTTGGACTGGACAATGCAATAAAAAAACGCAGTTTTTGGCGTAATAAATTTTGTTTATAGTGGCCAAACTGAGTAAAGCGTAGGGCTAAAATTTCTGGATAATTCCGTAACTTTGCGGAAATTGCGATTTCATTTCCAGTTACTTTACCTTTTGTCTTATGAAAAAAAAGATTTTAACCTTACTCAGTTTAGCCCTTATTGGTTTGGGTAGTGTGCAAGCTCAGGAGTATCGTCGTTGCGGTACGGACGAGGAGATGCAAAAGCTATTAGAAGCCAATCCTTTATTGTTGCAACAACTTGAAAGCCAACGATTACAACAGCCTAATTTACAGGCTAGTGTAATGGATATGGCTGATAGTACCTTAGTTATTCCTGTGGTCGTGCACGTAGTACATAACTACGGCGTAGAAAATGTTAGTTACGACCAAGTGTTGGATGCCATCCGTATTCTTAACGAAGATTTTCAATTATTAAATAGCGATACCAGTGAAGTGTACCCGATGTTTAAGTCGCGTATTGGTAATCCGAATGTAGAGTTTCGTTTGGCCAAAAAAGATCCTTTGGGTAACTGTACTATGGGTGTAACACGCACAGTATCAGAACTTACTAATAACGCTGACAATACCATAAAAGATGTAGTTAAGAGTTGGGGTACACGTTATTTGAACATTTGGGTTGTCGCTAATATCGCTTCGGGTGCAGGTGCTTATGCGCATTATCCTGGTTCGGTAGCCGCTCAGTATGAGGGTATTGTTTGTCGTGCATCTCAATTTGGAAGTATTGGGGCTAGTGGCAGTAGCAATTTAGCTGCTCGTACACTGACTCACGAAACGGGGCACTTTTTTAACCTAGCGCATACATGGGGCAGTTCTAATACACCTGGTTCGGCAAGTAATTGTAATATTGATGACGGTGTAGCGGATACCCCTAACACTATTGGTGTGGCGGGGCAAAACTGTAATAAAACCATGGCTGGTTGTAATGCAGGTGAGACGGCTAACGTAGAAAACTACATGGATTATTCTTCTTGTGAGCGTATGTACACCAAAGGACAGGTAACGCGTATGCGTACTGCCTTGGCTTCTTCTATAGGTGCTCGTAGTAACCTTTGGACACAGAGCAACCGTATATTAACTGGTACAAACAATGGTTATGTAACGGCACTATGTGCTCCAAATCCTGATTTTAATATAAATATCAGAACGGCTTGCTCGGGTTCGCCACTTTCTTTGACAGGCTCTGCTTATAACGTATCGGCTGATTCTTTGGCAAGCGTGAAGTATAAATGGGTATTGGCTGGTGCAGATTCTCCAATTATGTACGGACAAACGATTTCTGCTATTTATTCTACCCCTGGCGTATATCCTGTTATGTTAGTAACAAGCAATAGTGCGGGTAAAGATTCTATCACCAAAGAAGATTATCTTACAATCGGAGATGGAACCCCTCATTATTCAGCACAATTAGATACTGTAGAAAGTTTTGAGGAAAGCAGTTTTCCTAATTTTCTAACGAATGTACATAAAAGTTGGACTGTAACTTCGCCTGAAGGCTTGTCATTTGTACGCTCTACAGCAGCTTCGGTTACTGGTGAGGCTTCTTTGATGATAGATAACGCCTCTTTGCCTGATCAAACCGTAAGTAATATTATTTCTTCGGGTTTTGATTTAACAAGTGTTGCTCAACCCGTTTACTTGAGCTTTAAGGTGGCTTATGCTCGTATCAGCAGTACCAGCAGAGATATTCTGAAGGTATATGTTTCTACCAACTGTGGCAGAACATGGTCTTCGGCTTTGTATAATAAGTCGGCGACGAATGTAACAACTCCGCTTAGTACTGTTGGAACTACTTATTACACAGGTACATTTACTCCAACTGCTACCCAATGGCGCAGAGAATTGGTTAATTTGGGTAATTATGCAAGTTATAGCAACGTGCGTTTTAAATTTGAAGTAACAAGCCGTACGGGTAATCGTTTGTTCATTGACGATGTAATGATTTCCAAAAATCCATTGTTGGGTATGGAAGAAGCGATTCGCGCGTTCCAAGTGAGTGTTGCGCCAAATCCTTTTGATAATGCAGCTCAGTTGAATTATACATTGCCTCGCCCTGAGTCGGTGAAAGTGATGGTCTCTGATGTACTTGGTCGCAAAATTTGGGAACAAAACGAGAGTCAACAAGAAGCGGGCGAACATACGCTAAACCTGCCAACACAAATAAAGCAAGGTGTTTATTTCTTGCAAATGGAAATAGCAGGACAAAAAATTGTTCAGAAAATTGTGAAACAATAAATCTGAATGTCATTATATTTCAAAAAAGACTTTGCCGAAAGGTGAAGTCTTTTTTTTGGAGAAAATATTACCAAATCGTAAAAAAATCGGTGAGGTGTTGGGCTGTGCGCAAAAAACTTTACATTTGCCACATTGTCCGATTTTTTCATTTTTAAAGCATAATTGCTCCAATGTTAGACGTTCTGAAAGAATTTATTGACCTTTTTTTGCACTTAGATAAACATTTAGACCAAATTCTTTTGGACTACGGTACTTGGACGTACCTTATTTTGTTTCTGATTATTTTTGTGGAAACGGGCGTGGTAGTGATGCCATTTTTACCAGGTGATTCGCTGCTATTTGTCGCGGGAATGTTTGCCGCACGCGATGGCAATCCGCTGAATATCTGGGCTTTAATTGGCCTTTTGTTTGTGGCGGCTTTCTTGGGCGACACACTTAACTATATCGTTGGCAAAACGCTCGGCAACACGATTCTTTCCCGAAATTATCGTTTTATCAAAAAAGAATACGTGGAGCAAACGCACGCTTTTTACGAAAAACACGGCGGAAAAACCATTATTTACGCGCGTTTTGTGCCGATTGTGCGCACCTTCGCGCCGTTTGTGGCGGGCATTAGCGAAATGAATTATGGCAAATTCTTATCGTTTAATGTGATTGGCGGTTTCGTGTGGGTGGCTTTGTTTTTGCTTGGCGGCTACTTTTTGGGTTCGGTAGAATGGATTAAAAACAATGTTACTTTTATTGCCTTAGGCATTGTGGTAGTGTCGGTTATGCCGCCTATCGTGCAGTTTATCAAACAAAAATATAGCAAATAAACGTTTGGGCTTTTGCCGAAATTACGATATTTTCGCAACCCAATTGCGGCGCGTGCTTTGCAGCGTGCGCACAGTTTGCACCAACAGAATTTATTTACAATAATAAGACAATGGAAGAAATTAAGTTTTATTTAGATGAAGCCAAAGAGATGATGGAAAAGTCTCTGAAACATACGGCTGTAGAGTTTAATAAAATTCGTGCGGGCAAAGCCTCGCCTGCTATGCTTGATGGCCTGACAGTGGACTATTACGGCGTTCCTACTCCGCTTTCGCAGGCTTCGAGCATCACTACGCCTGATGCGCGTACCATCGCCATTAAGCCATTTGAGAAAAAACTTATCACTGAAATAGAAAAAGCTATTAAAAATAGCGACTTGGGCCTAAACCCACAAAACGACGGCGAAATCGTGCGTTTGAGCATTCCGCCAATGACCGAAGAGCGTCGCCGCGACTTGGTGAAACAAGTGAAAGTGGAAGCTGAAGCGGGCAAAGTGCGCGTGCGCAACGTGCGTAAAGAAATCAACGAATCTTTGCGTAAGTTGTTGAAAGAAGGTGCTTCGGAAGACGACGTGAAAAATGCAGAAGAAAAAACGCAAACGCTTACCGACAACTACATTACCAAAGTGGATCAATTGGTAGCGGCCAAAGAAGCCGAAATCATGACCGTTTAATAGTTGTTTTTTTTAATAAAAAATATTGCTGCAACAGCTTTATCGCCGAGTACGAACATTCCCGACGGTAAAGCTGTTGTTTTGTTATAATCCCATATTTGCGCCATGACAACACCAAAACTTTCGTTTCAACCGCTATTAGACCAACTCGAGCAATCTTTTCAGGGGCTGGAATACGGCCAAAATCCACCCGAACTTTACGAACCGATTCGTTATTTGATGAATTTGGGCGGCAAACGCCTGCGTCCGTTGCTCACATTGCTTTCGTACAGACTTTGGGAAAAAGATTATAAAACCGTGCTAATGCCCGCGATGGCCGTAGAAGTGTTTCATAATTTTACGCTGATGCACGACGACATCATGGACAACGCGCCATTGCGACGCGGCAAAGCTACCGTACACGAACATTGGAATACAAATGTAGCCATTCTGTCGGGTGATGTGATGCTGGTCAAAGCCTACGAAATGATGTTGCATTTGCCTGCCAATCAGCTACATAAAGCCCTTACACTGTTTAGTAAATGTGCTGCCGAAGTGTGCGAAGGCCAACAACTGGACATGAATTTTGAACACAAAGCCAGTGTTTCGCAAGCCGAATACATCGAAATGATACGCCTGAAAACGGCGGTTTTGTTGGGTTTTAGTTTGGAACTGGGCGCGTTGGCGGCTGGCGCAAGCGAACAAGACCAAATCCGTATGCGTGAGTTTGGCACGCTCATAGGCATTGGGTTTCAACTTACCGATGATTTGCTGGATGTGTACGGCGACAGTGCCAAATTCGGGAAATTTGTGGGTGGCGACATCGTGGCCAACAAAAAAACATTTTTGTTGCTGGAGGCTCTAAACACTGCCGACCCGACACAAAAACAAACGCTTACACATTGGCTTACGCTACAAAATTTTGAAAAAAACGAAAAAGTGGCAGCCGTTACAGATATTTATAATCAATTGAATATCAAAGAAAAAACGCAAGAAAAAATCCAATTTTACTTTGATGCAGGCTTTGCGGCTTTGGCGCAAGTGCAAGTAGCTGATGTGGCTAAACAAGAACTTCTGGATTTTGTACAGTGGCTCATGGGGCGCGAAAAATAGAACTGTTTGGGGAGTAATAAAGTTAATAGCATAGAAGTGATATTAACTTCATTATACCTCTAACCTATACAATAAATTATGTCTTCTTTCATCAGTGATTTGTGGTGGCGGTACGCGCCAAAATTTATGAATGGCGAGGTTGTTCCCGACGAAAAAATACACAACATCGTGGAAGCGGCTCGGCTTGCCCCAACCTCTAATGGTTTACAACCTTTTGAAATTCTGATAATTAGCAATAAAGAGTTAAAAGAAAAAATATTTCCGATTGCCTACCGACAACAGCCGATTGTGGCTTGTTCGCACTTGCTCGTATTCGCCGTGTGGGACACTTATACACCCGAACGCATACACGAGGCTTTCGATGTGGCCGTGACGGAATTGGGGGGCGACTCGGATAATTTGCAAAAATATCGTAACGCGATGCTCAATTCGTATCCGAATCAGCCCGCCGACGAAAATTATCATCATACGGCAAAGCAGGCTTATCTCGCTTTGGGATTGTGTATTGCTGCCGCTGCCATCGAAAAAGTAGATGCAACGCCGATGGAAGGGTTTGATGCGCAGGCTTTAGACTCGCTATTGGGCTTTGACCAGCAGCGTTTGCGCAGTGTGTTGCTGCTGCCGTTGGGCTACCGCGATGAGGCCAAAGACTGGCGTAGCACGCAAAAGAAAATTCGCAAAAGCGCAGCCATGATGGTAAAAGAAATAAAATAATGGCTCATGAAATTAAGTACGGTGCTTGTAGTTGTCTTGCTTGTAGGCCTTAGCGGTTATTATTTCTATCCCGAAAAAAAGTTGCCTAAAACCGCTTCCGTAGATAGTTTGGTTGTTTATAAATCCCAGCATAAGCTGCTTGTTTTTGCTGGCCAGCAGCCAATGAAGACGTATATTGTATCGTTTGGTGCAAATCCTGTCGGAAAAAAGACGTTTGAAGGAGACGAACGCACGCCAGAAGGGTTGTATTTTATCAATGACAAAAACCCTAAAAGTGGTTATCACAAAAATTTAGGAATTTCTTATCCCAATAAAGCCGACACCAAAAATGCCCGCAAACAAAATAAAAGGGCAGGAGGGCAGGTAAAAATACATGGCCTTCGGAATGGATTGGGTTTTGTGGGGAAATTTCAGCGTTGGTATAATTGGACGAATGGTTGTATTGCCGTTACGGATGCCGAAATGGACGAGTTATACGAGTCTGTACGCGTCGGAACTCCTATCCGAATAAAACCATAACATTATTTAGCCCCCAAAAAGCTCGAAGTTCGGATTGCGGGCTTTTTTCGTTTTATTGAAAAAAAAATGTCAGGATTGGCGTGTAACTGCGACTAAATAGTAAAATAGTTTATTTCACATTAAAACGATTTTACCATGAAAAATGTAATGTGGTCTATGGCCCTTGTCGCAAGTATTTGTATTGGTGCTTTTGCTCAAAATGAAACCCCAAAGCAACAAACTAAATCTAAAAAAATGAAAGTTAAAACGGCTAAAATGCCTGTTAAAACACAAGAAAAATCTCACGTTTGCACGCAGGCCTGCCACGATGAGGGGCATTGTGTTTATGTGCATGGAGAAAAAGAACATAATTGTACGGCAGCTTGCAAGAAAATGTAATGCAAAGCTCTTCTTTAGTGCTTGTTTATCACACGCCCCATAAGCTTATTTTATGGGGCGTGTGATAAAATCTTTATTCCGCCCAATGAATGCCTTTTACCAACTTGGCGAGGGTTTCGGCTTCGGGGCTGTGTGGGGCAGGATGATAATCGTAAGGCCAAATGGCTTGTGGCGGCATACTCATTAGTATCGACTCGGTGCGGCCATTGGTGTCGAGGCCAAATTTTGTGCCTTTGTCATAGACCAAATTAAACTCCACGTACCGCGACCTACGCACGCCTTGCCAATGTTTGTGCGCTTCCGTGTACGGCAAATCTTTATTTTTTTGGATAAGATGCGAATACACAGGCGCGAACGTGTTGCCGACATCTTGCACAAACGCCCAAAGTTGTTCTTTGGAATGTGTGGAAGTAGGGGTGAGGCGGTCGAAGAAAATGCCCCCGATGCCGCGCGTTTCGTTGCGGTGCTTAATGAAAAAATATTCGTCTGCCCACGTTTTGAAGTTTAAATAATAGTTTTCGTCGTGGCGGTCGCAAACGGCTTTGAGTTGGCTATGAAAATAACGCGCGTCCTCGTCGTTGATGTAGTGCGGCGTAAGGTCAATGCCGCCACCGAACCAACAAGTGCCGTCTTGTAGTTCAAAATAACGCACATTTTTGTGAATAATCGGAACAAACGGACTGCGCGGGTGCATCACGATGGAAACGCCCGTGGCAAAAAAACGATTGTCCGAGACACGCAACGCGTTTTGGATATTTTCGGGCAAAGTGCCATGCACCGCCGAAAAACCTACGCCTGCTTTTTCCAGAACAGTTCCGTTTTGTAGTACGCGCGACCTTCCGCCGCCGCCGCCTTCGCGCTGCCAGTGTTCCGCTTCAAATTTTCCGCTTCCGTCGGCCTGCTCAATGGCGGCACAAATACGGCTTTGTAGGTCTGCAAACCAATCGGCAATTTGTTCTTTGGTCATTTTATCAAAAGGGATTGAATGTTATTTCTTAAATCAAAAATATTTGCCCAAAGGTAGAAAAAACAGCCATAAACCGCCGCTACGCTCGGCCAATACCTGCAGATTCGGCCACAGATAAAATGCACAATCAGATTTTTTTTGGTGGGAATATGTGTTAATATTGTTGTTTTCGCTTCAAAATGAGGCATTATCCACCAAATTTTACCACACAAAATGAAACTATTGCTGGTCGAAGACAACCAAGAATTGCTGGAAAGTATGTGTGATTATCTCACACACGAAAACAACATTTGCGAACGCGCCATGAGCTTTGACCAAGCTCGCGAAAAACTCATGTTGTACAGTTACGATTGTGTTATTCTCGACATTATGCTCCCCGACGGCAACGGGATTCAGTTGCTCAAACTCATCAAAAAAGAAGGCTACGACTGTAACGTAATTATCATTTCGGCCAAAAACTCACTGGATTTCAAACTGTTGGGCTTGGACGAAGGCGCAGACGACTACATCACCAAGCCGTTTCCGTTGCCCGAATTGTATTCGCGTATCAAAGCCGTAACACGCCGCACGGCCAAACGCGCCTCGCGCCTGATTGAGTTTAACGAAATAGTGGTGGATACGCTTTCGTTGGAAGTGCGCGTAAAAGAAGTGCTGCTCGTGCTCACGCGCAAGGAAGTGAATTTGCTTATTTATTTTCTTAACAACCTGAATCGGGTGTTGTCGCGGCAGGCCATCGCCTCGCACCTGTGGGGCGACTATACCGACAATCTCGACAATTTTGATTTTGTGTATCAGCACGTAAAAAATTTGCGCAAGAAAATCACCGACGCAGGCGGCGAAGATTATATCAAAACCATTTACGGACTGGGTTATAAAATGAGTTCTTAGTCATGCGCCTCAACTACAAATATACGGTTGCTTACGCGGTGATTTCTTTGGTGATTTTGGTGGTTGGTTTTTCCATCGAATATGTGGCCTTAGAGCGCAGCACCATGCAAACAGCCATCGGCAAACTTCGCAAGCTCAACGCCAAAGTAGCGGCAGATTTGGCGGCGCAAAAGCCTTTCGTGCAGCCAAATGTTTCGCATCAGTTTTTGGACAAACAGCCCGCCAATTGGCCGAAAGAAATTGTCAAAAAAAGGCTGCGTTGGAATCCGCAATTGCAAGATAGCACCCAAAACATTGCCGTAACCACGCTGCACGCCATCGGCTCGCGGTATGCACTTGTTACGTCCAACACGTTCATTATCAGTCCATATACGATTTATTGGGAAGGGATTTTGTTGGTGTTTGCTTGGACGTTTATTTTTTTGTTGGCCATTGTAATTATTTCCAGCGAAATTCTTTCGGGCTATATTCTCGCGCCGTTTTATAGCACTTTGCAAGCGATGCGCAATTTTGCCGTACACAAAGAAGAAAAAATCCGTTTGGAACAAACCAGTACGCACGAGTTTGACGAGTTACAGCGGTTTTTGGCCACGATGGCCGAAAAAGCCAAAAAGGAATACAAAGTGCTCAAGGAGTTTTCGGAAAATGCCTCGCACGAGCTACAAACGCCGATTGCGGTGATAAAAAGCAAATTAGAATTGCTCATGCAAACCGACCTGACGGAAGAACAATTGCTCAAAATTACGTCCATCAACGAGCAGTTGCAACGGCTTTCCAAAATAAATGAAGGCTTGGTGTTGTTGGCCAAACTCGAAAATTATGAGTACTCGCGCACCGAATCACTGGATTTGTCGGGCTTGGTACACGAAACGATTAGTGCGTTTGAGGAGTTGGCCGAAATGCGCGAAATTCGTATTCAGGCGCAAATCACCGACGGCGTGTCGGTGGCTTGTAGTGCCGAATTGTATCGCATTTTGTTGAATAATCTTTTTTCTAATGCCCTCAAACACAACCAAGACGGCGGCACGATAGAAGTAAAACTGTTGCCCCAATTGCTACTGATTCGCAACACGGGCGATGCGCCGTTGCTGCCGACCGAAGACCTTTTCGGGCGTTTTCGGAAAGGTAACAACAACGTGAAATCGGTGGGCATTGGCCTTGCCATCGTCAGGAAAATAACAGAAATCTATGGGCAAGAAATTAGCTATCAATACGCCGATTCTTGGCACACAATCCGCATAAAACTACAATAACAATGTGTTTTTGGAGGCGGTTTGTGCAATCGTTTGAAATTTCAAATTCAGTTCAAAGTTTCTTCAAAGTTTCTTCAAAATTCATTTTTTAGTTTGCATAAAATAAGTACCTCAAACTATTACTTAAAATATACAAACCTTTACACCAAATGAATTTTACCCAAAAAATAACCCTACTGGGTGCGCATCTGCTTTGCGGCGCATGGCCGCTGCTGGCACAAACGCCCAAAGATTCTGTGGCCACACCGCCGCCAAGTCCCAAGCCTGCGGCTAAGCCAGTGCCCGAACTCAAATTTAAGTTTAACTCGGAAGGAACGCTTTACGCCAAACTGGGTTTTGGTAGTCAGCTCTGGACGCGCGTCATCGAAAACAACCCAGGCACGATGGTAAACGGCGTGCCGCAAGCCACCACTTACGACGTGGGCATTCGTCGTATGCGTATTTTTGCAACCATGCACCTTTCTACGCGCTATTTGCTTTATATCCAAATGGGGACAAACAATCAGTCTTTTATTTCGGGTGGCGGTACAGGCACGGGCACGAACGGCGCAGGTAAAAAAGCTCCTTTCTTTTTCCATGATGTTTATAATCAGTTTACTATCGTTCCTGCACTCAACGAACAAACGCAAAAAGCAAATCCTTTTGTGCTGTATTCGGGCATTGGTTTGCATAGTTGGAATGGCGTAAGCCGTTTGAGTAGTGCCAGTGCGTGGCGATTGCTGACGCTGGACACGCCAGTTTTTAACTTTAATACCATTGAGGTTTCCGACCAGTTTTCGCGCCAGTTCGGTATTTTTGCGCATGGCGAATGGAACCGTTTTTTGTTTCGATTCAATGCCAACAAACCATTTGCCACCAACCTAAAACCAACCGTTGGCGGTGGGGCAGTGGACAACAATCAGGGCGGAAAACCCTCGTTTGCGGGCTACGTGGACTATCAGTTTTTGGACAAGGAAACGCGCCAAAATCCATTTACGACAAGTTCTTATTTGGGTAAAAAGAAAATGCTCAATGTGGGCGCGGGTTTTTATACCAACCAAGATGGCACGATGTCGCAACCCACCGCAGACCAAACGCGTAGCCACGACATTAAGATTTGGGCAGCGGATTTGTTCATGGAATTGCCTTTTGGTAAAAAATCAAATCCCATGTCTTTTAACTTATATTCAGTACTTTACAACTATAATTTTGGGCCAAATTATTTGCGGACTACTGCCGTGATGAACGCAGGCGTAGCCGACCCCAACTTTAAAGGTGCAATCGCCAAAGAAGGTTTTGGAAATGCTAAGTATTTGTTGGGTACGGGCAAAGTGTGGTACACGCAAGCGGGTTTGCTTTTGCCCAAATTCAGCGAAAAAGTACGCTTGCAGCCTTATGTAACGTACGCCGTCAAAAACTTGGACGCATTGGCACAGAAAGGCACTTTTTACGACCTTGGCACCAACTTTTTGATAGACGGCCACAACGCCAAAATCTCGGTGCAATACAGCAACCGACCGCTTTATTCAGTAGAAAACAATCGCGTATTTAAGCGTGCGGGCGAAGTGCTTACTTGTGTACAACTTCATTTTTAGGCCTTTATGGTAATTAGCATTAATTCTCGGACGAATGCAGCGACGGCAACGGCACAGCCTGTGCCATCGGGTGGCAGTAGCTTCAGAGCTTTTGTCAGTGGCACGGTCGGCAATTTGGTAGAATGGTATGATTGGTATGCGTATTCTGCTTTTGCCGTGTACTTTGCGCCTGTCTTTTTTCCTGAAAGCAGCAGCACCGCCCAACTGCTCAAAACGGCTGGAATTTTTGCCGCAGGCTTCCTGATGCGCCCGATTGGTGGCTGGTTGTTTGGGAGTTTGGCCGACAAAATGGGGCGTAAATTTTCGATGACCTTGTCGGTTTTGCTCATGTCGTTGGGTTCGTTGCTCATTGCACTGACACCCACTTACGAAGCGGTGGGCGTACTTGCGCCTGTGTTGTTGCTTACGGCGCGATTGCTTCAGGGCTTGAGTGTTGGGGGCGAATACGGCACTTCGGCCACTTATTTGAGCGAAATCGCTACGCCCAACCGCAGGGGTTTTTATTCAAGTTTTCAATATGTAACTACGATTGGCGGGCAAATGCTGGCTTTGGGTATTCAGTTGCTCATGCAACGTTTGTTCCTGACCGATGCCCAAATAGAGGCTTGGGGTTGGCGTATTCCGTTCGTGATTGGGGCGGCTCTTTCGGTGATTGCCTTGTATTTGCGCAACAATATGCACGAAACGCTGGCGTACCGACTCGTACGCGACCAACCGACCGAAATTGCGCGAAAATATGGTTCGGTGCGGGAATTGCTTCGCTATCCGAAAGCATTGCTCACGGTGGTAGGCCTGACGATGGGCGGCACGCTGACGTTTTACACGTACACGATTTATATGCAAAAGTTTTTGGTCAATACCGTGCATTTGCCCAAAGCCGAAGTAACCATTATTACGTTTGTTGTGCTGCTGACGCTGGCATTTATGCAACCGTTTTTTGGGCTTTTGTCGGATAAAATTGGCCGTAAACCCCTGACATTGACTTTCGGAATACTCGGAACACTTAGCACGTATCCTTTACTTTCTACATTGGCCACTACCCATAATGTTTGGTTGGCTGTTGCATTAATATTGCTTGCACTTGTGCAAGTGTCTTTGTATTCGTCGATTAGTGCGGTGGTAAAAGCCGAGCTTTTCCCGACCGAAATACGCGCCTTAGGCGTGGGGCTGCCTTTCTCTATTACGGTTGCCATTTTTGGAGGAACAGCCGAATATATCGCCTTGTATTTCAAAGAAATAGGTCACGAAGAATACTTTTTCTGGTACCTGACGGCCTGCATTTTCATTTCCTTTCTTATCAACCTGTTTACCAAAGAAACAAAAACAGGTTCTCTTTTCACTGACAAGCCATTATCCCACCAAAAAATCTAATACGCCATGATGAACGTTCAAGCACAATCAACCGCCACCGAAACCCCGAATAAGCCTTTGGCTCTGAAGGTACTCAGCAACCTTACGTTTTGGGTTTTCGTTGCCATCGTTTCGGGTATTCTTCTGGGGCATTATGCACCCGCCAAAGCCGTAGAGATGAAAGTCATCGGCGATACTTTTATTAGCATTATCAAATTCTTTGTAGCCCCGATTATTTTCCTGACCATCGTGCTGGGAATTAGCGGCATGGGCAATCTGAAAAAAGTAGGTCGTATTGGGGTTAAATCGCTGATTTACTTTGAGATAGTAACTACGTTTGCCTTAGCTATCGGCGTGGCAATGGCTTTGCTCGTGAAACCCGGCCACATAGACCGCACGGGGCTAAACATGCAAGATGCCAGCAAATACACCCAAAATCCGAAGGCGTTTAGTTGGTTGCAATTTTTTATGGACAACGTGACGCTACAAGTGTTGGTGGCGGCTATCGTGGTGGGCATTGCCCTGAACTATTACGGCGGTCGCGAACGCATCGTAGCAATACTTTATAAGGCTTCGCACTGGGTTTTTACGGCCCTCAAATGGGTGATGTACCTTGCGCCTTTGGGTGCGTTTGGGGGAATGGCCTACGCGATTGGAAAATTTGGTCTGCATTCGTTGTTGCCGTTGGGTAAACTTATGCTCACGATGTATGCCACGATGGGACTATTCATTTTTGTGGTGTTGGCCAGCATTATGCGCTATTACAAAATGAGTATTCTTGATTTTATTAAATATCTCCGTACCGAATTGCTGATTGTGTTGGGCACGTCTTCGAGCGAACCCGCTTTGCCAAACCTGATGCGCAAACTCGAAAGTATGGGTTGCAGTAAATCGGTGGTTGGTTTGGTTGTCCCGACGGGTTATTCCTTCAATCTGGACGGAACGTCTATTTACCTTTCGATGGCCGTTATCTTTTTGGCGCAGCTCTACAATGTAGAACTTTCGTTGGGCGAAATCCTTACTATTATTGGCTTGCTAATGATTACCAGCAAAGGCGCGGCAGGCGTAACGGGTAGCGGTTTTATTGTGTTGGCTTCTACGCTTACGGCGATTCACAAAATCCCCGTAGAAGGTTTGGCCTTTTTGTTGGGCGTGGATAAGTTTATGAGTGAGGCACGCGCCATCACCAATTTTATAGGCAATGGCGTAGCCACAATCGTTATTTCCAAAAGTGAAAACGAGTTTGCACATACCGAAAATCTCCCCGATGCCGATGATGCGGAAGCGTTGCCTGCACAGTAAGATTTTTAAAAATATGAATTGAGTAAAGTCTGTTTGTGTGTATGGGGTCTGTGAGTCCACTTTTGTGTGTGTTTTTGTGTGCGGCTCACAGCCTGAAAGTCTTCATGGTTGGAGGCTATTGAATTGCATTGCTGTTGAGGCGTGCGGCTAAAAGAATCACCCTGTTTTTATTTCATGTTTTAGTAAGCATTTCTCTATTATCCCAAAAGCTACTTGTCCGTATGAAGACAGGTAGCTTTTTTTGTGGAGAATGCAAAATAGTATTACATAAATATTATATTTTTGCGCCCTTCAAAAAAACATTAATTCATTTTTAGTTTAAAGAAAAAATATGAAAAAAACTTTACTATCTATTGTTGCAGTGTTATTACTACATAGCAGTTTTGCGCAAGAAAAAGGTCATTTTGGGTTTTCGTTGGGCGTAAGTGCTCCTGTTGGGAAATTTGCAAGCAAGGATATAGAGAAATCCTATTCGGGATTTGCAGGAATTGGTAGCTTCTTCGAAATATCGCTTGCCCATAAATTGGGTAAACGTTTTGGGATAATCACTTCACTACGCCGCCAATCCAACACAATCGATACAGAAGCACTATCAGACGGTATGTCTAAATTATATCTAAAAGATGGCTATAATGTTAGGGATAATGTAACCGCTGGTAACTGGAAACTTGCTACATTAATGGTTGGTGGCTATGAGTCTTTTTATATACCCGAACATAAAGTTTTTATTGAACCTCGCGTAATGATTGGCCTTGCTTATGCCGTATTGCCAGAAAAGAGAGAGAATTTACAAAGTAACTATGGGTACGGCTGGATACAGCAAGATAGAGCCACTGATTTTACTTTTGCTTACTTGGTTGGTACTGGCTTTAAGTGGATTATCGGAAAAAAAACGTACTTTTTGACCAATATAGACTATTTGAGTGCCAAAGCTAAATTTACTAATATCGTAAATAGGACAAGTGGTGGCTCTGTAGAAATAACCTCTTATACTCAGAAAATGAGCACTGTTAATATTGGCTTGGGTATTGGCATTAAATTATAATTGAAGATAAAACAAAACACACACCCCTCACCAAGCAAAGGCGAAGGGTGTGTGTTTTGTTTTAAATGTTAAACTTACTTTTTATCGGCAAGGGCTTCTGCCAACCAAACAAATTCTTTAGCGAAATACTGAATCGTTTTGGCGAAACTCTCGTCCAAAAGCGCACCTGTTGGGCTAAATTTTTTGTCCACGGCAGGCGTAACAAGCAAATGCGGCGAAGGCACGCCAAAAAACGCACTGACCAGCAAAAGTAACTGTTGCGCTGCACGCATTCCGCCAAGCATACCAGGTGAGGCCGTAACCACCGCAAAAGTTTTGTGTAGTTGTTTGGGGAAATGGTCGAGCAAGTTTTTAAGGGCTGGCGAATAAGAGCCGTTGTATTCAGGCGAAATCAACACAAACGCGTCTGCGCCAAACATGATTTCTCCTAAACCTTTCCATTGTGGCGGAGTTTCGGCAAGAGAGCTAAACACGTTTTGCACATAAGGTAACGGATATTCGCGCACGTCCACCAACACAAATTCGTGTTGCGGATAAGTGGCCGAAAAATAGTCTTTTAGATGCAAAGCTACGCGAAAAGTAGTGCTTTCGAGGCGCGGACTGCCCGAAATGATAGCGATTTTCATAACTGATTAGGGTTTATATTTAGCTTCTTCAAATACTTGTTTGGCGTTGTTGAGTTTCATTACTTCTGGCAAAGAAAGTTTGCGGTCTTCGGCGTATTTCTTTACGATTTGCCAACCCAACCAACGGCCAATGCGGCCTGGGCATTTTTCGCCAATCTCGAAAGTGTGCGGACGTTCGCCAATGTATTTGGTCGTAACGAAATGGTCGTTGGTGAAAAATAGTTTTTGGTTTACAAAATGTTTCCAAATCACGGCCTTGTTTTCTTCCACTTCCTTCATTTCTTGGCCCGTATAGCCAATAATTACGCTGTCGGGCGTGCAAGGCATTACTTTTTTCATGAAATAATAGGTTTGTCCCCACGAAATCATGTTGGCGAGCATATCGGCAGGGTCTGGCGACTGCGCCGAATATTTATTGGAAGTGGTCATGGCAATCATCGGAACGATAGAAGAACGAACCATGCGGCGTTGGATATAGTCTGGTAACATTTGGGGTTTGTAACGCGTGTGTTCGCGCAAAAAATGGTCCAAACCAATCACGACCATACTATCAGAAACGAACACGTCCGTAGAAAAACCCGACACCATCGAATATACTTTTGGTTCTTGGAAGTTGGGATAATAGTATTTGATGTGCGCGAAAGCTTTGTTCAAATCGCTTTGTACGTCGGCCAGATTGCCGAAATAATTTTCGGTTTCCGTGTGCAGCGTGTCCAAATACGGTGAGTTGAGCAACTTTACCATGTGCTGACAAAGAATCTCGTCTTCGGATGTGTGTTTTCTTTGCAAAAAAACCTCCGAAAACAGCGGATATTTGTCCATAAATTTAGTGAAAGATGCTGCATCTTTCTTGTATTCAAACATTTCGTTGTCGAGGCGCACGATGGGCGCATTTACTTTCACGTCCGAAACGTCTATGTCGTTGGCGCATTCATCGTCGGTGTGGCTGCCACAACTGGCCGCCGCCCCGATAAGTGCCACAAACATCAGATTTTTAAATAACTTGTTCATAACCTGTGCAATAGTTGAAAAAAAAATGAAGAACACACATAAGGCGCAAACGCACCAATGGCCGCGAAGTTACGACACTTTGCGGTATTTTTTACCCAAAAAAAGAAACGCCGCCAATTGCTCAGCGACGTTTGGTTTTGCTTGTGTCATTTATTTGCTCAATGCTTTTTTGATGGCTTTCTCTACGATAGGCTCCATTACTTTGTAGCCTGCCAACGTCGGGTGAACGGCATCGTTCGTGTATTTTTTATCCAACCCGTTTTCTGCATCTACCATTGCCGAAAAATAATCGGCGTAAGGAATGTTATTTTTGGTACAATAACTCTTTATCATGGCATTGAGTTTGATTACTTTTGGCGCAGGTTCGAGGCCTGGTCTCCAATAAAAATCTAGGGCAGGCAGCACCGACGAAAGTACCACTTTGATGTTGTTGGCGCGGGCAAGCTCGGCCATCGACACGATATTTCCGAATACATTTTCCAAAGAAATCGGCCCCGTATTTTCGGCTATGTCGTTGATACCCGCCAAGATAACCACTACTTTTGGTTTGAGGTTAATCACGTCTGGCCTGAAACGCAACAACATTTGCGAAGTGGTTTGGCCACTAATGCCACGGTCAAAATACGGTCTTCCTTCAAAAAAAGCGGGGTCGTCGCGCTTCCAAAATTCGGTGATAGAATTGCCCATAAAAACGACACGTTGTTCTTGTGCGGTCGGGGCTTTAAGTGCTGCGTTTTCTTGCGCGTATTTATTCAGATTAGGCCAATCCATTTTGCTGCGGTCGTCTTGGGCTTGGGTACGAAAAAAAGAAAAAAGTAACATAGCGGCAACGAATTGCGTTTTCATAGTTGCTTTTGTGGTGTTTTGGTGAAAAAACTTGAATAGGGTCAAATATAATAAAGTTTATAACAAAAACGCCACTTGCGAAAGCATCACAAATGGCGTTTTTGGAGCGAAAAACACAGGGTTTGAATCGCAAGCAATTATTTTTCGGACATTCCGTAAGCATCTAACACGGCGGCTTTGCCCCAGTTTTCTACATCCTCTTCGCTCCAAAGTTCGGGGAAGAAAATGCGTTTTTGGAAACGAGGCGGCAAATATTTTTGCCAGTTCGTGCCACCAGTCGCAGCCAAAACATCTACGTTGCGTTGCAAGTAGCGACCTGCCGAACGCAAATGCGCCAAAGGCCATTTTACGTTTACAAACGTGTCGAACTCCCGCAAAGCTTGGTGCAAAGCAGGCATTTTCTCGCTGTCGGCCGGCAACGAAAGATAGCGTTTGCGCAAGTTTTTGCTTAAAAAAGCGTGTCCTTGTGCGATGAATTGTGCGCCATATTTTTCTTCAAAACGCACCAAAGTCAATGTTTTTTGGCCTGTGGCAATTTCGGTCGCGCCTTCTTTCCAGTAAATGTGTTCGTACATTTGCTCGATGCTGGCTTGCTTCATAGTTGGACGTAAGTCTTTGGTTACGAGGTTGATAAAATCAGTTGCAGCAATTTCGATAAGGCGATATTGCGCCGACTGGAAACCGCTGGCAGGCAGCAAAGCCATGCGGAATTTCATGAACTGTTCGGTTTCCATGCCGTTTACCATCACGACAAAAGACTGTACCAGAATTTCCCAATAGCGGTTGATACGCTCCACACGTTCGAGCATAAATTCCGTCGTCAAATCGGCTTTGTCGGCTATTTGATTGACTTCGGAAAGAATGAGTTTGAAGTATAATTCGGTGATTTGGTGATAGATAATAAAAATTTGCTCGTCGGGTAGGCTCGTTCGCGGAATCTGCAAGGAAAGCAAAGTATCGGTGTGCACATAATCCCAATAATTCAGAAAGTCTGTGTAATACAAGCCCTCCAAATATGAAATAATATCTTGCCCCGTGGCCTGATATTTGGCTTGCAACTTCTCTAATTGCGCCATGAGTGCGGCGTTTTTTTCTTCCATGAAAAGTGTTATTAAAATCCTAAAAGGTAAACAGATAGCGGTCGTTTCTATCAAAGAAATTGAGCAAAGCTACGGGCGTAAAACTACTAAAACAATGATTCAAACCATGTTTTTAACTTATATGTGTGGCAGCCTATGTGTTTGCTTGCTTTTTAGTTAGATTATTGATTATTAAAATTATTTTATATAAAATAAGTATTATTCGATTTCGGTTTGTATTTTTGTCTATTGTTTATGCCTTGAATGTTAAACAAAATAGTGTTTGGTAAAAAATATTTATGTACCATTATATTTGCTTTTTATACGTAAAATTATGTTTAAAACGCATATTTTAGATTTTTAACAACAAAATAAAAAGATTTTTAGTGTAATAAATTTAGTTGATTTTTTGTCCTTATTTTTTTTGTGCTTGTGTTTTGTTTAATATTTTATAAATTTGCTTAAACAAAATATCTTCCAACCATAGCTATTAACACAAGATGACAGCCTTAGAATTTAATTACAGCATAGCCCAAACGTCCAAGACCCTCAAGCCGTTTGCCATGCGTTTAACTCGCAATGCTGACGACGCTAACGATTTGTTGCAAGACACGATGGTAAAAGCCCTTAACAACCGCGAGAAGTTCACGGACGGAACTAACCTCAAAGCGTGGCTTTATACCATTATGAAAAACACTTTTATTACTAATTATCAGCGACTTGTACGCCAAAAAACTTTTGTGGACACTTCCGAAGATGCATATTTGATTAACTCATTGGCATATTCTTCTACCAATCAGGCCTACAATTCCCTGATGATGGCCGACATCAACAAGGCCATGTCCATTATCGAAGAGGCGCATAGTAAGCCGTTTATGTTGTATTATAAGGGTTTCAAATACCACGAAATCGCAGAAAAACTCAACATTCCAATAGGAACGGTGAAAAATAGAATCCATTTGGCGCGTAAGCAGCTCCAAAAATTACTAACTATGTACCGATAGGCATTTATTTTTGAATAAATATTTGGCCGTCCCAGATTGTATCTAACTCACTTTGGAGGTTGCGCGAAAGGTTGCCGCCAGCCTCCAACCTTTTTGTTTACAATATACTATTTTGCAAAGGCTATTTGAGTGGCTTTTGTACCAACTAAAATTTTGTTATGGCTAAAAAAGCATTAGTAATCGGCGCAGGACTCGGCGGTTTGTGCACGGCTTTACGTTTGGCCGTGAAAGGCTACCAAGTCGAAATTATTGAGAAGCATCACCGCGCGGGAGGCCGCCTCAACCAACTCGAAAAAGATGGATTTACCTTCGATGTAGGACCTTCTTTTTTTAGTATGAGTTATGAGTTTGAGGAGCTTTTCAACTATTGTGGCGAAAAAAATCCTTTGCAATTCAATGAGCTAAATCCCTTGTATTCAGTGTATTTTAGCCACAAACCAAAGCCATATCTTATTCACAAGGACTTGGACAAACTCGCGCAGGAATTTGGCGAGGCCGAACCCAATTTTGCCGCCAAAGCCCGCAAATATTTGCAACAGGCCAAAGAGATTTTCCATGATACCGAATACAAAATCGTAAAACGCAATTTTGATTCTAAACTTTCGTATGCCGCCGCGCTGACCACCGTGCCACTCAAACACGCCCCGAAACTTTGGCGTTCGATGTGGTCGGAACTCAGCCGACATTTCGAGAGCCAAGAAACCAAAGTGATATTTTCGTTGGTGGCGTTTTTCTTGGGCGCAACGCCTTTCGACACGCCTGCCGTGTATAGTTTGCTCAATTACACGGAGTTGCAACACGATGGCTACTGGAACGTAAAAGGCGGAATGTACCGCATCGTGGAAGCAATGTTGGTTTTGTTGGAAAAATATAAAGTGCAGATTCATTATCATACCGAAATAAAACAAGTAGAAGCTACCTCCGACCGCATTACGGCTTTCATTGACCAAAATGGTAAACGTTGGACGGCAGACGTGTTTGTGTGCAACGGCGATGCCGCCGCTTTTCGTGGGCAAATTTTGGGCAGAGCCAAATATTCTGAGCAAAAACTCGACAGCATGGAATGGACGCTTGCGCCTTTCACGATTTATTTGGGGGTAAAAGGAAAACTGGACAACCTGCATCATCACAATTATTTTTTGGGAAATAATTTTAATGATTACGCCAGTAAGATATTTAAAACGTCGGTTGCGCCAGAAAAACCGTATTATTACGTGAATGCCAGTTCCAAATCGAATCCAGATTGTGCGCCCGAAGGCTGCGAGAATCTCTTTATTTTGTGTCCTGTGCCCGATTTGCGCCACAAACCCGACTGGTCAGACGCGCAGACTTTAGCCCAAAATATTATCCAAGATTTGTCCGAACGCATCGGCTACGACTTGGCGGCCAACACCGTTACTCAAACTATTTATACCCCAACGGATTGGCGCAATATGTTCAATCTGTACAAAGGGAGCGGCTTGGGTCTGGCGCACGGCATGAACCAAGTGGGCGGCTTGCGCCCCGCCAACAAAGATGAAATGTTCGGCAATTTGTATTACGTGGGTGCGTCCACGATTCCGGGTACGGGCTTGCCTATTGTGGTGATTAGTTCGCGCTTGGCTACCGAACGCATTTTGCAAGACCATGCCTAACAAACTATTGAAATACAATTAGTTGCAATCATAAACACTGCCTTAGTTATGGAACTTTTCAGAAAAACGTCTTTAGATTGTAGTAAAATTATTACCAATAATTACAGCACGTCGTTTTCGTTGGGGATTCGCACGCTGCACAAACGCTTTCATGCGCCCATTTACGCGATTTATGGATTTGTGCGCTACGCCGACGAGATTGTGGACACGTTTCACGACTTCGACAAAGCTGAGTTGCTGGCACGTTTCAAAGCGGAAGCGTATAAGGCCATTGAGGAGCGAATCAGCCTAAATCCTGTGTTGCATTCGTTCCAATGGGTTGTAAATGAGTATAATATCGAACACGAACTCATCGAAGCATTTCTGAAGAGTATGGAAATGGATTTGAAAAAAGTGCAGTACGTGGAAGAAAACTATAACCAATATATTTACGGCTCGGCGGAAGTGGTGGGGCTGATGTGTTTGCGCGTGTTCACGGAAGGCAACGCACAGCAATTTGAGCAGTTGCGCGAGGCGGCTTGCCGTTTGGGGTCTGCGTTTCAGAAAGTGAATTTTCTGCGCGACATCAAAGACGACTACGACGAAAGAGGCCGTGTTTATTTCCCCAATACGAGTTTTGACCGCTTCACGGCAGAGCTGAAAAAAAACATTGAAGCCGACATTAAAGCCGATTTTGATGCGGCGTACAGAGGCATTGTCAGACTGCCCGAAGGTGCACGCATGGGCGTTTATTTGGCCTATATTTATTATTTGGCTTTATTTGAAAAAATCAAGCAATTGCCGCCGCAACGTGTGTTGCAAGAGCGCGTACGAGTGCCTGACAATCAGAAGTTTATATTGCTTTTGCAGACGTATTTCAGGCATAGTTTTAATGTGTTGTAAAAAACTCTTGGCGTGGAAAAATACGTGTATATGTTTTTGCACTTGTTCACGGTGTCGTATCCGTTGGCGCAGTCGTTTGAGCGGCGGATTACTTACTACCAAAAATGGCGGTTTTTGTGGCCTGCTATTGTGCTGACGGGTGCGTTTTTTATTGCTTGGGACGTGTATTTTGCGCACTTGGGCGTTTGGTCTTTCAACGACCGTTATTTGTTGGGTTACAGGCTGTTGGGCTTGCCCGTAGAAGAATGGTTGTTTTTTGTTACTGTGCCTTTTGCCTGCACGTTTATTTATGAGGTGCTGAATTATTTTATCCCCAAAGACATACTCAAGCCTTACGTTACGCCCGTCAATTGGGTGGTTGGCGTGGGGCTGCTGGTGTTGGCGGTCGTTTTTCGGGAAAAATTTTATACAAGCGTCAAATTTGGCCTCACGGGTGCGTTTATGTTGGGGCATTGGTGGGCATTCCGCGACCGCTATTTGGGACGATTTTACTTGGCTTATTTGGTTTCTTTGCTGCCTTTTTTGTTGGTGAATGGCGTGCTAACCTATTTGCCAGTAGTGAGTTACAATAACTCCGAAAATTTAGGCATTCGGATTTCTGACCTTACGGGCGTGGCCTTTTTCAACATTCCCATCGAAGACGTGGTTTATAATTTGCTGCTCCTAATGATGATTTTCACCATTTACGAAATGATGAAGGCGCGGCAGACAGCGAAAAGTTAATTATTAAATAAATCAAAAAAATGAACTGGCTTTTGTATATTTTCTTGTTTGTGGGAGCTTTCGTGGGTATGGAGGGCGTGGCGTGGTTTACGCACAAATACGTGATGCACGGGTTTATGTGGGTGTGGCACAAGTCGCATCATCACCCTTACGAAGGCGTTTTTGAACGTAACGATTTGTTTAGTGTTGTATTTAGTTTGCCTGCTATTGTGTGTATCGTGGTCGGTTTGGAATATCGCGAAAACTGGCTGTTTTTGGTGCCAATCGGGGCGGGAATTACGGGCTACGGTTTGTTTTATTTCCTGTTCCACGACATACTTGTACATCGGCGCGTAAAGCATAGTATTCGCCCCGAAAACAAGTATTTGCGGCGGCTGATTCGTGCCCACAAAATGCACCACAAACACACGCAAAAAGAAGAGGGCGAGGCTTTTGGCTTTTTGTTTGCCCCCAAAAAATACGAAGTGGATTAAACAGAAAAAAGCGTACTCAAACATATTATTGAGTACGCTTTTTTTTAAATTATTTCTCTGATAATCAGCTTATTTTCCCGTGAATACGGCTTTGCGTTTTTCGCGGAAAGCCGTAACGCCTTCTTTGTAGTCTTGGGTGTTGCCTGCGATGTCTTGGCAAAGGGCTTCGTAGTTAAGAATTTCTTCCAAAGCGGGCTGAATACTGCGATTAAGCATTTTTTTCATTAGACCAATGGCTTTGGTTGGAGCTTGGCGATAATATTCCGTGTATTCGGCTACGGCTTCGTCGAGGCCTGCGGCTGGCACCATTTTATTGACGATGCCCAAACGATGCGCTTCTGTTGCCGTGATTTTAGTACCTAATGTGCTGAGTTCAAAGGCTTTGTTGTAACCTACGAGGCGCGGCAAGAAAAACGAAGAACCCGAATCCAACACCAAACCGATATTGACAAAAATTTCAGAAAAAACAGCTTCTTCCGCCGAAACAATCAGGTCGCAGGCCAAAGCCAACGAGCAACCCGCACCCGCAGCCACGCCATTTACGCGGGCAATAATTGGTTTAGGCATTTCGCGCATAATGCGAATGATGGGGTTATAGCGGCGGTGCAATGAGTCGGCAAAAGATTTACCTTCGATGGACTCTTTCAGGTCTTGTCCCGAACAAAAAGCCTTGTTGCCTGCACCCGTCAGTACAATGACACGAACGTTATCGTCGATGGCGGCTTTTTTGAGGGCTTCTTGTAGTTCGTAACTAATTTTGGTATTGATCGCGTTATAAACTTCTGGTCTGTTGATGGTGATAGTACAAACTCCGTTAAGTTCTTGGTACAGCAAATGCTCAAACATTGTATTAATTTGGGTTTTAATAGTTGTTATAAAAAGAAACGACATGGCGCAATGTTAGGCCAGTGTTGCAATGTCGCGTTTGAAACGTTCAATTACAAATTCTTCGGCTTGGCTTGTACCGTCGTGGGCGGTTGCTACCTTTTCTACTACGCGCACGAAGCGGTCTTTCATGGGCTTGTCCACCAAATGTTTATATTTATTCAGCACAAACATTGCGTAGTTGTACGAATGTTCGATGGTTGGCATGAGGCTTTCTTCTAAGAGTTCGAAGCGGCTTTCGGCAACCCAAGCATCATCGCCAAGTTCTTTGTTGATAATGCCCATAAATGCTTCTTTTTCTGATGGTTGCAATTCTCCGTCCACCATCGCAATAGCATAAGCCAATACGGCAATGGCGCGGTATAATTCGTGTTTTTCGTGCATATTGTTTGCGTAGTAGATGACGTTGTGTGAGATTGTCGGAAAATTGAGAGGAAGCAAAGGTAAGCATACCAATATTTCAAACCAATAGCGAAAAATAAAAGAAAGGCACGTGGCGAGTCTCAAATGTATTCCTTGAAATCTGCTTTTAAAACCTCGTTGTCTCTGATAATCCAGCGTTTGAATGCCGTAAATTTGGAACTGGACCGAAGATGTCGGATAATTATTCCTTTTACTCTTTCTTTCTCATCGCTATCAAGCGTATCATCGTCAAAATCAAATAGCAAATCTCCAAAAAGTTTTATCTCTTTTAGTAAGTCGCTTCTCAAATTGGCAGCCTCTATTTGCTTTTGCTCTGTATCAATTCCATTATAAACTGCATTGAGTAAATGAGCAGTGTTTTGCACTTCTGGCGTATCTTCTAAGGCTGTAATTAATGCTTTTTCTTTTGGAAATGGTTTAATTTCGTACTTAATACGCGTATCAACGCCATGTTCTTTAATAGTACAATTCAAAATTGAATCGTAAATCGTTTTGGCTAATTTAGTATTGTTACAATGGCCGCAACAATAAAATAAATTATTCCAATCAAGTCTTAAATTTTTATCTCCTTTACGTGATTTAAAATGCTCTATGTTGATAGAAGTTGGTTCTTTTTGCTCGCATATGTAGCATTTATTTTTAAAATCTGCTTTTAATTGTGTTACAACTCCTTCACAATTATATGTACCTTTTTTTTTCGCTCTTTCGGCAGCAAGGCAGGGTGGTTCTGGTTGTGTTTTTTCGTGATAAACCATTATTTGCTATTTCTTTTTTAGGTTTTTTAACTCGATTTGTTGAAGTTTTACGGCTAACTCTTCTGAATAAAATTTAGGAATTTCCTTTAAATATCTTTTCAGAAAATACAACCTGTCTTCTTCATCTTCCGTCAAATTTTCCTTTTCTGATAAGGCTTCATATTCACTTATTTTATTTTTAAGTTCAGCAGAATATTTATCCGAATCGAAATAACTTTCTACAATGGCATCATACGAGTAGCCACTTAAATCAGTGGTTACAATTCGTTTTTCTAAATCGCAAATTACGGCATTTTCAACGGAGTTGAGGACAAACGGAGAGTGTGTTGTTACGATAAACTGAATCTTTGGGAAAAACGAGGTCAGGAATGGTAAAATCTTTTTTTGTAGCTCGATATGCAAATGTGTTTCTATTTCATCAATCAATACAATACCCTGAATATCATAGGCTTTTGCGTGGTGTTTTTCCATGCGCATAATTAGCTCTGTAATGATATTTAAAATAGCCGAATACCCATCTGAAAGCTGATTAAGGTTGTACGTTTTTTGATTTTCTTCAATAATATTAAAATTATAGGTTTTTCTATCAAATTGTAATTTTGCATTATCAAGCGAAAGTAATTGGAATAAATTATCTGTAAAATGACTAAACCATTTATCTATTTTCTGGACAACTTTCGTTTCATTTGCATCATTTGCAAATGCTCTATCTGCTTTCATATTTACAATATATTGAAGAAAATTATTTCCAGCACTTTCATTAATTTTATAAACAGGCTTTAAATCAATTATTTTAATACCAGAAGGCGAATTTAAATTATTACCTCTTTTTGCTCCAAAAAATGAAAATACACATTTTCCTTTTTGAAAATATTCTGTAATTGATAGTGAATTTTTGAATAATATATCTACTTTATATTTTTTATCATAAAGCTCTTTTAATCCTTCTAATCTATAAATTTCTTTAATAATGATTTTCTCACGCCGTTCATTTTCTGTATTAGCTTCTAATTCTACATATGCTGGGTGTATCTTTGATAAATCAAGGTTATTTTTGTATAATTCTTCCAATTCGTTGTTTACTGATTGTATTTTTTGTAACAATCGTTCATGAATAGTAGCTTCTAAATACTTCTTTAACTCATTTAAAAAAGTAGTTTTACCACTGCCATTTTTGCCCGTAATAATTAGGTGTTTTCTTTCTGTATCGGAAAGCGCAATACTAAAATCTTTAATATTGAGAAGTTCCTTTATTTCGATTTTTTCGATAAATATTTCTTCCATGATTGTTAATGAGGGTTGATTGTGCTTAAAAATAATAAAAAAAACTTATTCGTGGGTTTGCTCGCGGTGGCCAGCTACGGCGGCAGGCAGCCCAGCCACACCACCCGACACAATGAATTTCATAATGTCGGAGCTGTCCACGTCTATCGGCGCGACGTTGCGGGCAGGCACTACAAACAAATCGCCCGAAACCGCGTAAGCGTGCGGCAAATACACGGCCACTTTGTCCACTACGCCCAGCCGCGAAAGGTCTTGTTGCGTAATAAACCCAATTTTTTGTAGTTCGGCTTCGGGATTGAGCGTTACCAAAACGGCCTGATTAAATTTCTTTTCCTCGCCCACAAATGCCGAAATCAGGTCTTTGAGCGACGAATAAATGATTTTGACCAAAGGTAAACTATTGAGCAGCTTGTCGAACAACTGAAATACGCGCCGCGTCAGGAACGACGAACCCAAAAAGCCAAGAAACGTAAGTCCCGCAAAAATAATCAGCGTGCCAAGTCCCGTGAATTGGTCTTTGACGGGAATGAGGCCTTCCACCCACCGAAAAAACGACACAATTACATAGCCTGTTACGGCAATAGGCACAGCAAAAAGTAAGCCTTGTAGAAAATAACGCGCCGTCCTGTTGAAGATTTTGGTAAGCAATGGAGCCATAAAGGAATTGGGAGAAAAATAAACGTTTGATTTTGTAGCGCAAATAAAATATTTTTTGGGTAATAAAAATGCAAAGCCCTGCACCAATGCGGCGCAGGGCTTTGACTAATAATGTTTTATAAAAGAAAATTAGATAAGCATACCCGCCAACGTAGCCGACATATACGACGCTAATGTTCCGCAAATCAAGGCCCTAAAACCGAGCATCGCCAAATCTTTGCGGCGAGATGGCGCAAGCTCTCCAATACCGCCAACTTGTATGGCAATACTGCTGAAATTGGCAAAACCGCACAACGCAAAACTCACGATAGCCAATGTTTTTGGGTGCAAAGTGTCTTTCATTTTGGCCAAATCTAAGTAAGCCACAAACTCATTTACCACCATTTTAGTACCCATCAGCGAGCCTGCCGCTTGTATGTCTTGCGACGGCACGCCCATTGCCCAAGCAAAACCCGAAAACAAATAACCCAACATCAGGTTCAGGCTCAATTGTGGCAAACCAATTTTGCTACCCACAAAAGCCAACATAAAGTCTATCAGGGCAATGAAAGCAATAAAACCGATAAGCATCGCCACCACGTTTAGGGCTACGCGCAAACCGTCCGAAGCACCATGCGAAATGGCATCTACCAAGTTGGCGTGCGACTTGCTCACTTCCAATTTTACTTGGCCTTTGGTTTCGGATTCTTCCGTTTCGGGATACACGATTTTGGAAATAACCAACGCACCAGGCGCAGCCATCAAACTCGCTGCGATAAGGTATTCGGCAGGTACGCCCAAGGCAATGTACACGGCCATTACGCCCCCCGCGATACAGGCCATACTGCCCGCCATCGAAGCCAAAAGTTCGGATTTGGTCATGGTAGCCAAATACGGCTTAATCATGATTTGGGCTTCCACTTGTCCCACAAAAACACTGGCCACGTTAGAAAGTGCCTCGCTACCGCTCACGCGCATGACGGCGTGTACCAGACGAGCAATCCACGAAACCAAAATTTGCATCAGGCCAATGTGATACGCCACACTTACCAACACGGCCACAAAAATAATGGTCGGCGTAATTTTGAAGAAAAAGACAAAATCGTTGCCAACGCCAAAGGCTTTTTCCATGTGGGATTTGTTCACCAAAGCCCCAAACACGAAATCCGCGCCTTTGTTAGAAAGGTCGAGTATTTCGGTGATTTTCGCGCCCAAATACTGAAATATCTGTTGGCCGATAGGCACTTTCAGGATGAAAATTGCCAAAACTAATTGCACTGCAAGTCCAGTCCCTACCAAGCGGTAGTTAATGGCCTTTCGGTTGTTGGACATGGCAAAGGCAATGCCCAAAATCAAAATAATACCAATGATGCCTGTAAATTTTTCCAATGGTGTAATCAGGATTTAAGATAATACGCTTGTGAACAAATATGATTAGGTTGGATAAAAGCACGATATAACGCAACGCATTGCTTCTAACACCGCAATTAAATCACTTCACCCCAAAAAACAAAGGTCTGCATTAAACTTGTGGGTTTGGGCATCATACGCGAAAAGGATTTTTTAGAGGAAAATATAGAGTTCCAATAGAAGTAATAAAGTGCTTTGTTGTAACTTTTGGGCATTGTTAGGGTAAATACCCCACAGCATCATAAGCCCCTATAGATTATCAAGAATACCTAATACATGCTTAGCGCAATAATAGGCCATAATACAGAAAATATAAGTTTATTTTCTATGAAAAGTATTAATTATTGTACTAGATTGCGGCTCATTTGTATTAGAACCGAATTACTTACTACTATATCTTATTACAACTCTTTTTTATATTTATATTCTTTAAAACTAAAACGTCATCTTTATGACAAAAACCAATCAAATCCAAGATGGGTGTATTATGTTATGCCCCCCCCCCCGCAGACAATTATTTGCCTGTAAAGTCTCATTTTCAAAAATTTAAATCAAAAATTCCTTTTATGCGAAAAATTACAATGTTGCTGTTGCTGTGTATGGCAATGGCCGTAAGTGTTTATGCTCAAACCTCTGGCACAGCCATTTATGGCGTGGTGAAAGATGAATGTGAAAATACTTATTCAGCAGGAACGTTTTATGTGAAGTTGTTCAAGCAAAACCCTGCTACTTTATCGTACGATTTTTATAGTAATTTGCCTTCTATTGGTTCTAACGGCCAATTTACCATTGCAGCAAATTCGTTGCCTGATGGAGCATTTCAGTATAAAATAGTGGCCAGTAGCACAGATGAGGTAGCTTCGTCACTAGCTAATAATTTTTTTACTGTAAGCGTTGGTAGCGCAACAATGTCATCATATGATTTTAATCCTTTTATAACAATTCTTTCGCATTCTGTAGCGGCAGAGTATCCATATGAATATTTGGTTTGTGATAATGGAATGTTTCCTGCACAAATAACGACCAATCTTACCATACCAGCTTGGCAGGCTCCTGTTAGTTCCTATACTGTTACAATACAATACTCCAATAACCAACAGGTGAACTATTATCTAACAGGGCCTTTACCTACGACTATAAATTTTAATCAGGCACCATACAATTTTACGAATGAGCCTGGCAGCAACTATTTGGCTTATATAAATTTCCCGAATAATTGTGGTTTTTGGAATAATGGTATGGCTATACTGCGTACTTCTATAAAGCAAGCAGATGCTCCTGTTTTTCCTTTGGATCAAACATGTGATTTTGTTGAATTGAAAACAACAGGAAACGCATATTATACAGGCTTTCAGTGGTATAATGATGGCGTAGCTATCAATGGTGCCACTACCGAACAATATACAGCGACCCAAAGCGGCCACTATACAGTAGCTTGTACAACGGCTACGGGTTGTATCGTAACTTCTGCGCCTTATACAGTGGATTTGTCGCCTATCTCAGCTACCATGACTTTGTCTAACACTGTTGCTTGTTCTTCTACGCCATTTGCAGCCAGTGCCACCAATGTAGCGGGTTATAGCTATGCATGGACAGTAACCAACGCCAACGGCACGACATCTACTTATACGGGTGCGAGTCCAAGCCTGAGTTTTGCAGGAGTCGGCAACGCCCAAGTAAAATTAGTGATTACGAATACACAGGGCTGCACGAAGGAGTTTACGCAAACCGTAAATGTACTGGATTGCTGCGGTTTTGATTTAAGCCAATTTACGGTATTAGGTTCGGCGGGTACTAACACTACTTATACGTCATTGCCGACTTCGCCTACTAATAAGTATTTGGTAGCTGGTGATATTACACTGAATCTATCAGGAACTACTACACTTACCTCCACTGAGTTTAGAGTAGTGGGGGTAGCAACCCAAACACCTATTACTGGTGGTGATCCTAGCCCGATTGAAATTTCACAACCTTATGGCCCTGCAGAGAAACTGAATCGTTCTGTAACTGGTTCGTATATTACGCTGGCAAGTGGTACGCTTGTATTGGAAGGCTGTACACTTCGGGCTGCTTGTAACACGATGTGGGGTGGCATCATTGTAAAAGGAACAGGTCTTTTAAAAACAAGAAGTAGCACAGGAAAGGACAATAACCCTTCTACTAATGCTGGTACAAATGCAATTATTAGAGATAGTTATAGTGGATTGGTGCTAAAAAATGGGATGTTAGCAGATATTTGTCGTACATCTTTCTTGAATAACCTGAAAAGTATTCAATTTGCTGGTACAGAAGGATTTAGGCTATACTATGGGGGTAATATCAATAATCGAACGATTAAAAATAATATTTTTGATAGTGAACAAGAATTTATGTTATTCCCATATAACAATGCAGGGTTCTATACGCATACCCATATTGGAAATAATGACAGTGTCTATGTCTATACAGCAAGTACTTCATTTAGCTCTAATTTATTCCGCAATGCGTTGTATGGTATTCGTTTTACGAATCATGATTATAAAATATATTATCCTTCCTCTGATTCAAAAACTTTTTATTATACTGATTGTGTTTTTCAGAACAATAAAATAGCGGCGGTTTGGCATACCAACGGACAGATTGAAAGTGCAATAGCAATTACAGATGGATATTCTTACACAACCCAATATGGTGTAAATATTCATATAGGTAATTATGGATCTTGTTATCTGCCAACCAACTACGAGGGTACTATTCAAATCCGTGCGGAACGTCAGAAAATTGGTATGCAAAGTATAGTGAAAGGTGTTGGGAATGAGGCTACTCTTATGGATTATGGGAATGTGTTTGGTATTTATGCCTCTAATACAACTAACTATGATTATACAGATAAGTTTAGAAGTCTAACAATTACTGGCTCAAGCGCAACGCAAATTGAATATGGAGGCGAGTGGACTTTCAGAGAGACAGGTTATTATGGTCATAATATGGGTTGTAACTTCGTTATTAATACGACCATAGCAGCAACTGATACAGGTGAGTATAGAGGGGCTCATTATTTTACCAACCTCCGTAATGGCATCCTTTTAGAAGGTACAAAAGGCTCTTATGTGATTAACAATGTGGTCTTTACCAACAACCTAACAGGTATCCATATCAACCGCACAGATGCCAGCAATGTGAGTTTGGGTATTCGCTGCAACGACTTTGTGAGTACGACCAGCCTTGCCCGCACAGGTATCCGTTTGCAAGGGAATATGAAAGTAAACCATGACTTTATTAACAATGTATCTACTTTAGGGGGCTGCGAAGACCCTTCAAATAATGGCGTAAATATCCCTAACGGCAATGAGGTGCGTAATCTGAGGTCTCATAGTAATCTTGTTTTTCCCACGAACTTTACCTTTATTAATAGCTCTTTAGCGTCTGATATTGAGTACAGAAGATATAAAAATGAGAATGTACAAGATGTAGGTAGTACAAGCAGTGTAGCTGGGACTTCAGTTTCCTTCCCTGAATGTAGCAACCTAACTGCAACCAATAGCACCTGCCGCACAGCAGCGGGTATTCTTAACCGCCAAGCAGCACCATCATCAGTACAGGCCACTTTGGGGAACAGTGCCCCTAATCCTGCTGCCTACGAAACGCAAATAGGCTACACATTACCCGAAGAGGCGGTAGGTAAAGCCCAAATCGTGGTGTACGCGCCAGTTTCGGGCAAGGCGGTCTTTACCCAAACCTTACAAGAAACCGAAGGCAACGTAACCGTAAACTTGAGCCGTTTGGCCTCTGGTATTTATCCGTATGTGCTATTGCTGGACGGCAAAGTAGTCCAAAGCCGTAAGTTAGCGGTGATTAAATAATTTCATTCAAAACCAACGACTCAACCCCACCCGACCTCCTCACTGGGGAGTGGTACTTGAAGTCCTCCCTTCGGGGAGGATTTAGGTGGGGTTGTTTTTAATCTTCACCATCTCATGAAAAAACTAATCCTTCTTTTCTTACTGCTCAGTAGCTATGTATTTAGCTATGGGCAAGGCACATTGGTCTGGGAAAATACCTACCCTTTGCCCAAATCTCAAAGCATTCGTACGGCCACATTAAGCCCGAGTAAACGTTTTTGGGTAGGCGTTTCAGATTATGCCTATTGCCTTAACCCAACTACCAATACCTATACTCGTACTACAGAAATATTAGCCTTTAAAGACAGTAACGGCGACACACTTTGGCATCAGAACTTTGTGAATTATTATCAGGAATCAGAAGGTTGGGGAGTAACTCCAGCTCTCAATGGCAATTATTGGGCAATTGTTTTTTTTAGACAAGCGACATTACCAGAGGACACGCATGGCATCGGGGTATTTTTGGTGGATAGCTTGGGGCAAATCTTGGAGCATCGCGAATTTATGAAAGGCTGTGTTGGTATCAGGTGTGAAGGTGTGTATCCACAGCCCGATGGCGGTTTTGTCATCGCAGGAGGAGTGGAAAAAGTGTTAAGTAATTGCTTTGATTGGGATTTGATGGCCATGCGTGTAGATGGTTCAGGCAATTTGGTATGGCAACAAATCTATACGATGCCAGGCAATCAAGGTATTCTCTCTACGGGTTTGTATCCGAACAATCGTTTATGTATAGATTACAATGAAGATTTTTTTGATAATAATCGAATGTTGTACATAGACTTACCGAGCGGCCTCATTTTAGAGAAGAAAAATATATTTGTGATGGACAATATGGCTCTAGCCGCTTGGCCATTACGTGACGGGGGCTTTATTGTAAAGGGAGCATTGGATACTTCGGGAACGGGTAGTGGTTATTTAACCTATATCTCGCGTACAGATGCAAATTTTAATACAATATGGTCTCGTTTTGATACTGCTGGGGGGTATATCCGTGCCATTGAAGCCCGCGATACCTCTGTGATTATGATGGGTCAAAAAAATGTTACCATTCCTAATGTAGGCAGTTATAAGGCGGTATTTATGGCGAAAGTAAAGTTAGGCACAGGCCAAGAGCTTTGGCGTAAATATTTTGCAGAGCCTAATCCCGCGCCAGATATTAATCCCGCAGATGTTGGTTCTCAGCCTCTTGATTTGATAGTAACCGAAAATAATGATTTGATGGCGGTGGGAGTAAAATATGGCGACTATTACATGGCCAAATACACAGGCGTAGCGGATTTTTTGCAGCCTTCCGATTATTGTTCGGATAGTTTGCAGGCGAATTTTACAGGTTCTTGGGTAGGCGATACTTTGCGGCTCTATAACACTTCCAATTCGGGCATGGCCTTGCAAGATAGCGTGGACTGCCAATGGCTAATTGGTGGCAGCACGGTAAGTATCGACACGGCCATCAATATGCAGATTAGCCCTTCGGCACACCCTAACGGCTTGCCTGTTACGCTCGTGATTACGAATTTTTGGGGTTGTAAGGATACGCTCACAGCGATTGTTACGCCGCAAGGCATTGTAGGCAATAAGCCCGTACAGAAAGGCGTGTTTGTGGGTGAGGCTTACCCAAACCCAGCCAGCAACAGCGTAAGTGTAAACTACGGTTTGCCTTCGGCTTGTAAGTCGGCGGTGGTACGCATGAGCGAAGTCGGGACAGGCAAAGTGCTAATTGAACAAGAAATGTCCCTCACAGGCGATACGTTGCGGCTGAACACTGCGCCATTGGCGGCAGGAATGTATGTGTTGCAAGTCTATGCCGACGGTGCGCCGCTTGGTGTGCGGAAAGTGTCGGTAGTGAAATAAACAGCTGATTTGTATGTTTTTCGGGGTCGTGGTGCGGGGTTGTGCCACGACTTTTTGTTTTTATTTCAAAAATGTTTCGGCTTTGAAATGTATTGCCTTTTGGGGAATAATTGCTTTTTTGCAAATAGATTTTCCTTTTCAAAAATTATTCTATTCCCAAAATGTCAGTAACTCTTCGCACCAAATTGCCACAAGTTGGCACAACCATTTTTAGTGTTATGTCCGCGTTGGCGGCTCAATACGAGGCCATTAACTTATCGCAAGGATTCCCCAATTTTCCGTGCGATGCCTATTTGCTCGAATTGCTCAACAAGTACGCCCGCAGCGGCCAAAACCAATACGCGCATACTTTCGGTGTGCCTGCTCTGCGGCAAGCCATCGCCCAAATGGTGGCCACGCAATACGCTGCCATTTATAATCCTGATACCGAAATTACGATTACGTCGGGGGCAACCGAAGCTCTTTATGCGGCCATTACGGCCATTGTGCGCCCAACAGATGAAGTAATTGTGTTAGAGCCGTGTTATGACAGCTATGTGCCCGCCATCGAACTCAACGGTGGCAAACCAGTTTTTGTGGCTTTGCAAGCTCCAGATTTCAGGCCAGATTGGGCGCAAATTCGTGCCGCGATTACCCCAAAAACACGCGCCATTATTCTAAACACGCCCCACAACCCGACGGGCTACGTCTGGACACCGTCCGACATGGATACGCTCGCCGCTTTGGTTGCAGATACGGACATTATTATTATCAGTGATGAAGTGTACGAGTTTATGAGTTTCGACGAAAGGCCGCATTTGTCCGTGAGCCGCTACGAAGCCTTGCGCGAAAGGGCTTTTATTGTTTCTTCTTTCGGAAAAACATTCCACACGACGGGCTGGAAAGTCGGCTATTGCCTCGCGCCAGAGGCTTTTAGTGCGGAGTTTCGGAAAATCCACCAGTACCTTACTTTTTCTACGCATACGCCCACGCAATACGCCATTGCCGAATATATGCAAGAACCGACGCGCTACACGCAGTTGGCCAGTTTTTACCAACAAAAACGAGACAAATTTGTAGGCTTGTTGCAAGGCTCGGCCTTCGGAATTATTCCCACACAAGGCACTTATTTTCAGCTACTTAATTATGAAAAAATAAGCCAAGAATCCGACACGGTTTTGGCCGAAAAATTCGTAAAAGAAATCGGGGTGGCGGCCATTCCTGTTTCGGTATTTTATCACAACAAACAACAAGATAAGGTCTTGCGTTTTTGTTTTGCCAAAGATGATGAAACCTTAGAAAAAGCCGCCGAGCGTTTGCGCCAATTGCCCCAAAGGTTTTAGATTGGGGCTTGCTTTCTGCAAAAATGATAGATAACTTTAGTATTTTCGTGAATTATTAGGCAAAACGAATATGAGTAAAACGACAAACTCGCTGAAAACCTGCATTTTGGCTCTAATGGCGGCATGGCCTGCCCTGAGCTTCGGACAAGTGCCAAGTCCTGCGCCTGCGCAATCCAAACCACTTTTGTTGGTGGGCGCGACCATTCACACGGCTACGGGACGCGTAGTCGAAAATGGGCTAATGGGTTTTGAAAATGGCCGCCTGACGGTGATTGCCGACGCGATTCAGACATCCGAAAAAGCCAAATATGAGATTGTAGATGTAACAGGCAAACATATTTACCCAGGTCTTATCGTGCCCAATACTACACTGGGGCTTTCGGAAATTGAGGCCGTACGCGCTACACTGGATTTTCGGGAAGTGGGCGCAGTGAACCCGCACGTAAGGGCTTTAATTGCCTATAACACAGACTCTGACATTACGCCAACCGTGCGCAGCAATGGCGTTTTGATGGCGCAAGTTACGCCGCGTGGCGGGTTGGTTTCGGGGCAGTCGTCTATCGTGCAGCTCGACGCGTGGAACTGGGAAGATGCCACTTACAAAGCCGACGACGGCATACACATCAACTGGCCTGCGTCTTTTCGCAGAACGGGTTGGTGGGCAGAACCAGGGGGCGTGGAACAAAATAAAGTTCATGATAAAAATGTAGCCGAACTCAGCCAATTGTTTGATGATGCCATTTCTTATAAAAACCAAAAAGAGGTTGTCAAAAATCTAAAATTGGCGGCCATGCAAGGGCTTTTTGATGGCTCAAAAACATTGTTTGTACACACGGACGCAGCCAAAGACATCATGGAAGCGGTTCGGTTTGCGAAAGGAAAACAAGTAAAGAAAATCGTGTTGGTGGGCGGCTCTCAATCCTATCAAATCACTGATTTTCTGAAAGATAACAAAGTAGCAGTGGTTATTAATCGTATGCACCGCTTGCCCGAATCCGACGACGAAGACGTTTATTTGCCTTACAAATTGCCGTCGTTGTTGCAAAAAGCAGGCGTTTTGTATTGCATAGACATGGAAGGCAACCAAGAAGCCAGCGAAGCGCGTAACTTGCCGTTTCAGGCGGGAACGGCTACCGCGTTTGGTTTGGAAAAAGAAGAAGCATTGGCCGCTATCAGCCTGAACACTGCCAAAGTGTTGGGCATTGATGCGCGTGTCGGTAGCTTGGAGGCGGGCAAAGATGCTACGTTTTTGGTGTGCGATGGCGATTTGCTCGACGTGCGTACCAACAATGTGGTACAGGCTTACATTCAAGGCCGCCAAATTGATTTGAGCAACAAACAAAAAGCATTGTTCAAGAAATTTTCGGACAAATACGCCAAATAATTTTTGGTAAGCATAAAATTGACATCACACACGTTGTTTTTTATATAATACTTCAAAAACACTTTTATCTTGCTCATTATTAGCTACTTATGTTTGAACCATCATTGCCGTTAGCCGAACGAATGCGCCCGTATTCGTTGGAGCAGTTTACGGGACAGGCGCATCTTGTGGGCGAAAATGGCGTATTACGTCGTGTGATTAGTAGTGGTATTGTGCCGTCTATGATTTTCTGGGGGCCTCCTGGCGTGGGTAAAACCACGCTGGCCAACATCATCGCGGCACAAGTAAAAATGCCGTTTCAGATGCTCAGTGCCGTGAGTACGGGCGTGAAAGACGTGCGCGAAGTGATAGAGCGTGCCAAGCAGACGGGCAAACGCACGATTTTGTTTATTGACGAAATTCATCATTTCAATAAAAGCCAACAAGATGCGTTGCTGGCAGCCGTCGAGAAAGGCCAAATTACGCTCATTGGCGCAACCACCGAAAACCCTTCGTTTGAAGTGAATGCGGCGTTGCTTTCGCGTTGTCAAGTCTATGTCTTAGAAGCACTTACCGAAGAAAATTTGCTGGAACTTTTGCGCCAAGCCATTGCCCAAGACAAGTGGTTACAACAATTTACTATTCACCTGAAAGAAACTGATAAATTGCTGTTGCTGTCGGGTGGAGATGCGCGTAAGTTACTGAATTTGTTTGAGTTGGTGGTTGAAATGTCCGACGTGGGCAGCACCGTAGAAATTACGGACGAGTTGGTGCAACACGTAGCCCAAACCCAAACGGCGCGTTACGACAAAGTCGGCGAACAGCACTACGACATTGCGTCGGCGTTTATTAAATCGTTGCGCGGCTCAGACCCCAACGCGGCGGTTTATTGGTTGGCGCGTATGCTCGAAGGGGGCGAAAATCTCAAATTTATTGCCCGCCGAATGCTGATTATGGCTTCCGAAGACATCGGCAACGCCAACCCAACGGCCATGATTTTGGCGAATAATTGCTTTCAGGCGGTGGCGGCTGTGGGCTACCCAGAAGCCGAAATTATTTTGTCGCAAACGGCTGTGTATCTGGCTTGTTCGGCCAAAAGTAACGCCTCGTACATGGCCATCAAGACGGCGCGGCAACTCGTGCGCCAAACGGGAGATTTGCCTGTGCCCTTGCATTTGCGCAACGCGCCTACGAATCTGATGAAGCAGCAAGGTTATGGCAAAAATTACGAGTATTCGCACAATTACGAAAATCATTTTTCGGTGCAACAATACTTACCCGATGCTATTTCCTACAAAAAATTGTATGAACCAGCCAACAACCCGCGCGAAAACGAAATGCGAATGCAATTGCGCAAACTTTGGAACGATAAATACGGATATTAAAATATAATTTATTTAAGAAAATTTCAAAATGAAAAAATTGCCATTACTCTCTATTGTCGTGTTTGTGTTCGGGATTTTTATGTCGTTGGTGTACGTGGGCGTGGGCTTGTTTTTTGTGTTTTCGCCCAAGGCGGCCAAGCTGATTGCCGCACCTTATCATTGGGTTTTTGCGGGGTTGCTGATGCTCTACGGTTTAGGGCGTTTGTTCCGCAGTTATCAGAAATATAAAGAAAATAAACTATTATAATCAAGTGCTTATCTGCTCTGAATGCGTAACTTGCGCCGCACCCTGACTTATTTTTTACCGCGATGAAAATAGAAGCATATTTAGTTGCCGAGCAGATTAACATACGAAAATTTAAGGCAGATTTTACGGCAAAGCCTTTCTCAAATAGTAGCTTTGAGCTTTATTATGTACAAGAACATGGCAAATATGTACACGTGTTCAATTACGGAACGGTCGTTTTTGTGAACTATAACGACATAGAAAAAAGTGATTTTTTGAAGTTTCTGCGTTCCTACACCGAAAAGCCCGTGGAAACCGAATTTAAGGAAGATTTAATCATAGAAATTACACCAGAAGCAAAGCCTACGTTTGGGTACAGTTCTTTGCGACTTCCGTCGGTGGACGAAAATATCGTGCGTATCATTATGCTCAATATTGCGCAGTCGGTGGCGATGGACTTTTACGAAACTTTAGGAAACCAAATCTTAGAAAGTACCAAGAAGTTTACGGAAGATTTGGAACAACATGGTCGTATTAAAATTTCTCAAAAAAATCTAATAAAATTTATTGGTAAAACGCTCAATATCAAGAATAGTATCTTTGATAATTTATATATTTTTAACTCGCCAGACTTGACTTGGGAAAACGAATATTTGGAAAAAGTAGATAACAATCTCAAAGAAATGTTTGATATTAAAACGCGTTTTCGGGAGCTGGATTATGAGCTAAAAATCGTGGAAGATAACCTACGTTTGTTTACCGAACTTTCACAAAATCGGGAAAGTTCGCGACTAGAATGGATTGTTATTTTATTGATTCTGATTGAAGTAATAGACTTGATTATCAGTAAATTACTGTAATATATTTTTTGAAAAACAATAAAATGTTGTGTTATTTTCAATAAACTAAACAAAACCAAAGAAAAATAGATTGCTTATTGGTAGTATTTGGTATAATGATTTGTATAAAAAACTTGTTTAATTGTCGAATTATGGCAAAAAATATTACATTTGTAGGCTACTGACTGAGGTTAAATAGCCTTAGGCGGATAGACTCACATTAGAATCCGTTATCAACCCAATATTGCGATTCGAGATTATGCAAAAATACTATTACTTACTGAGTTTGTTTTTGTGGGGAATGATCGGTGCGGCATCAGCGCAAGTAGGTTATCGGTTAGAAATGAGACCAAAGGTTTCGCAAAATGCTGATACACTGTTTGTTGATGTGTTTTCATTGCGCACAACTGCAACTACTTTTACATTCGGAAACTCTAACTTTTTGATCAATATAAATCCTGCTCAACTCGATACGGCGCGTAGCGTGGGAGGGATGGGCATTAGTGTACAAGGTCGTTGGAGTAATAACACTGCACAAGGGGGCGATGCTACACAATATTTGCCGATGCTTTTGGGGCGTAGTCCGCAAGCCAATTTTGTAAACTTACAGATTCGCCAACGCACTGGCACTGGTCTTTCGGGCATCGAAGTTCCCACAGATTCGGCATTGATTGCCCGTATTTTTTTCAAAATCAAGGATTGTAAGGCTACTGCCGCGCTGCAATGGCGCGTAGGCCAACAAGGCGTGGGGGCTATCAACAATTTTCAAAATCAAAGTATTTATTCGGGAGCAACTTTTATAAACCCTGCACCAACCTTGCTGCATCGTGCGGCGACTGTTCCGAATGTTACTTTTTCAGTTACGCAATCGTCGGTGGCTTTTGCTTGGCAAAACCAACAAAATATTTTGCTTTACCAAATGAATGTAAACGGTGGCGGTTGGCAAAATGTAACGCCTTCTGCTTTGGATACGGCTTATAATGTTACGGGGTTATCTGGTGGTCAAACAATTACGTTTCAGGCGCGGGCCATCGTCCCTTGCGATACGGTTACCTCGTCATTGGTAAGTGCTACTACTACGGCAGGTTGTACGACATTACCGCCAGCTCCGACGGGTATTAATAACACGGTTTGTGGTTCGGGGACTGTCGTCCTGACAGTGGCCAGTGCAGCCACAGAATATCGTTGGTACACCGCAGGCGGTACGCTGATTGCAGGTGCGACAGGCGCGACTTACACTACGCCATTACTCACCACAACTACCAGTTATTTGGTTTCTGCGGTGGTTGGCGGATGCGAAAGTTCCGACCGCACGATGGTAACGGCTTTTGTCTCGCCGATTCCTGCTGTACCTACCGCCCTGACTGGTTCGACAAATGTCTGTGTGGGCAGTAGCCAAACCTATACTGTTACTACGCCGACGCTGGGAGCAAGCTATGAATGGAAAGTAGAAAATGGCACAGTGCTATCTGGAGGCATTAATTCAGTAGATGTACTTTGGCCTGCAACGGTTGGGACGGGAATTATTTCAGTAAAAGAAATATCAAGTGTTGGTTGTAAGTCAGTGGATAGCTTGGTAACGAACGTTACAATTTCGCAAGGCATGACTTTGGCTGCCAATATTCCTGATTCGGTGGTAGTGGGTCAAACGATTCAACTTTCGGTAACAGCACCTGATGCCGATGAATATTCTTGGTATTTTACAGATGACGAAACGCGTAATACAGGTACTGTTATTACACATACCTTCAACCAAGAAGGCGGCTTTTCTATTACCCTGAAAGGCAAGAAATTAGGAGGATGCGAAGATTCTTTGCGCAAAAATATTTTGGTCAAACGCGTACAAGTTATTTATGTACCAAATGCTTTTTCTCCCAAAGCCAACAGCCAAGAAAACAAAACCTTGAAAGTTTACGCGTATGGCGTGAGCAATACTAACTTTTTATTTGAGGTATATAATCGTTGGGGGGAAATGGTTTATAAAACAGCCAATTTTGACGAAATAAATCAAAGCGGTTGGAACGGTGGCGACCAAGAATTGGGCGTTTACACCTACATTTTGAAAGGACTTTTTAGTAATGGGCAAGTAATTGACCAAACAGGAACTATCACGCTTATCCGATAATCTATGAAATTAACCATTACCAAACGATTTTTTAGGATAGTCAGTTGTGCGGTGGCAGCGGCTTTGCTATGGACACAAAGTCCTTTGCAGGCACAAGATTTACATTTTTCGCAATACAATACCGTACCACTTTATACCAATCCTGCGTTGGCAGGCCATGAACAAGACCTTACTTTTTCGGGTAATTACCGCACGCAGTGGAAAAGCGTCAATTCCGCGTTCACTACCTTGCAACTTACGGCCATTTATCCGCTGTACTGGAAAGGCAAACGTGATGGACACTACGGCGGCATCGGGGCGAGTGTGTTTAGTGATGTGGCTGGCCAATACAAAAATTTTAAAACTACTGCATTCAACGTTTCGGCGGCTTATAATCTGAATCTTTCCGAAGATAAATATCACAGGCTTTCGTATGGGCTGCAAGTGGGTTTTATTCAAAAAGCCATCAATTTTGACAATCTGCGTTGGGGCGAAAGTTACAATGCTTTTATGGGTTACGACCCTTCCATTCCTGTTTCGGAAGATCAGTACCAAGACACCAAAATTTATCCTGACGTAACGGCGGGGGCGGTGTGGTTTTATAACCCCATGCGTAATTATTTGCTCAAAGGTTTTAGTGCCAATTCGGGCATTTCTGTCGCGCATATCAACATGCCAAATCAGTCTCCTGTAGATGGCGTGAAAGACAAATTACCGATTTTGTTCAAATATCATGGCGGTTTGGAATGGAGTATTTACAAAAATACGGTGTTTTCTCCCAACGTCCTTTTGATGAAACAAGGCGTTGACCAACAGATAAATGTGGGCGGATATTTTGGTTATATGCTTTGGAACAGATATAAAAATTTGAGCAATAACAAAATCAGAACCTCCATACACGTGGGCGTTTGGTATCGTGTGGAAGACTCCTTTATTTATTCCATCAATATCCGTAACAATCATTTTAATTTTGGTTTTAGCTACGATATGAACCGCTCTAACCTGTATCGCAATGCAGGTACGACGGGAGCTTACGAGGTTTCTTTGGCCATTAAAAAATACGATCCCAAGAAACGAAAGCGTAAACGTTTCTCATCTCCTTTGTACTAAACCTTGAAAGTGTTATAACACAGACACATACTAACCTTAGTTGAACATCAAGAACGTGAGGCAGACAACTTTACATAGAATCAGATATAACATATTTTTGGTCGCAGCATTTTTATTAATATGCTGCTTGCCAACGGCTTACGTGCAGGCGCAAGCCAAGCAAGATTTGGAGGATTACTTAGAAGTAGCCGACGAACTTTTTGCACAAGAAAATTTTGACGAAGCAAAATTGTACTACGAAAAAGCCGCCAAACATTATCAGTACGACGGTTATTCGGCTTTTAAATTAGCGGAATGTTATAACAAACTTTACGACTATCCGAAGGCAAGCGAATGGTACGGCAAAGCTTACGACCGCGAAGGCGCGAAGTTTCCGCAGGCTCTTTTGATGAAGGCTTCCATTCTGAAGATGGACGGCAAATACGAAGAGGCGAAAAAGACTTTAGAGCGTTTTGAGGTGGATTACAAACCCGAAAAACCAGAAGATACGATGTTGGTGCGCCGCGCCATTATTGAAGATGAGGGCGTGCAAATGGCTTTGGAAAAACCGCCAGCCGCGCAACTCACCGACTATGAGTTTAAGCCATTGAGTAACGTAATCAATAGTAAATATCCTGAATTTGCGGCGGTTATTTACGACGCAGACAGTACCATTGTGGTTACCTCGCACAATCCAGCCTCGCAAGGCCGCAACATAGATCCGCGTTTGGGAATGCCTTTTAGTGATAATATGCGTTATGAACTAAAGGGCGGCACTTGGCGCGAAATGAAGAAAAACGACAATTTTAACGTGATCAATACCATTATCAATGATGGGGCAGGGGTTTTTAACAAAGACCGCACGAAATATTATTACACCAGTTGTTTTGAAGGAAATGGCGAATGTATGATTTATGTTTCTTCGCTCGTAAAAGGAAAATGGCAAAAGCCTGTCAAACTCAATACCAATATTAACAAACCCAATTGCGAAAACAAGCACCCAGCTTTGTCGGCGACAGGCGACACGCTGTTTTTTGTCTCCACGCGCGAGGGAGGCTTGGGTATGAACGATATTTGGTACAGTACCAGCACAGGCGGTAACGATACTTGGACAGCTCCCGTAAACATGGGCGACAAGGTGAACACGCCTTTTGAGGAGATGTCTCCGTTTTATTTCAGCGACAAAAACGCACTGTTTTTCTCTTCTCGCGGCTTTAAGGGTTTAGGCGGCTTGGATATTTATATGTACGCCATGGACGGCACAAACAAGCTGATTAATTTGGGCAAGCCGTTCAACTCGCCACGCGATGATTTTTACTTTGTAATGGGCGGAAAATATGGCTATATGTCTTCTAACCGCACGGGCGACGGCTCTAACTACGACATTTATACGTTCCGCACCGACAACAAACGTGAGCTTTTGGCTTCTTTGGAGCAAGAAGGCCTGACCGATGTAGTTGTAACAGCTTCTGCAAGCAAAAAACGATATTCAGACGACGATCTCGCCTTGCAAAGCAGTCAAGCCTTTCAGCAACTGACCCCAGAACAACAAAGCCAAATTTTGCGGTTTATGGCGGCCAAAGTGGCTGCTACTAACTACGCGGGTGATGCGGCAGGCTTGGAAGAAAAGGATAAATTTTTCTATGAAAAACTTCCTGCTGAAGAAAAAGCGCGTTTAGACCGCTACGGGTTGTATAAAGTGGTACAAAGCTATTATGCCGCTGACCCTGACCTAAAAGCAAAGGACGAAGAGTATTTGACCAGCCTGCCTTTAGAAGACCAAGCGCGTTTGGAACGCTTGATTATGTCGCAGATTGCCAAGTTATTAGAAGAAAAAGATCAACCTCTCAAAGCCAAAGACCGTTTGTTTTTGGAGAAGCAATCTATTGAAGCGAAAAATGCCATTGACCGCATGACACGCTACCGCAATTTCCGTAACATTTACATACACGACCCATCGTTGCAGGCCGAAGACGAGGCATTTTACAAAAACTTGCCCGCAGATGTTCGCAATGCGGTGGATCGAATGGCCAAATCTCGCAACGGCGATAAAATCTACGCGCTTACGCCTGCTCTCAAAGAGCAAGACGACCGTTTTTATAGCAATTTGACTTTAGAGGAAAGAAATAAAATAGACCGTATTATTGCCTTCAAGCTCATGGAAGAGGCCTACGCCAAAGACCCAACCTTGAAGCTAAAAGACAAGTTGTATTATGATAAACTTTCGCCCGAAGAACGCGCCAGCGTGGATAGAATCATTGCGGCTCGTATCTCAAATGTGCAGTATCAGAAAGACGTAAATTTGAGAGAGAAGGAAAAAGATTATTACACAAAATTGCCGCAAAGTGAAAAGAACCGCATCGAACGCATGGCCGCTATGCGTCTGATGACGTTGGTGTACGACGATGGTACAATTAATTTACTTAATGCTGATTTGCTTCATTATCAAGAGCTTCCGACCGAACAACGTTTGGCTGTGGAGCGTTGGGCGGCAGCACGTGCAGGCAAATATTTCTATGGAGATAATGATGCTTTGCTCAAAGAAGATGAGTTGGTATATCAGAATTTGCCACCGAATATACGCGAGTTGGTGGACAAGCTTATCGAAAGTCGTTTGGCGGGCAAATACAAAAATGAAGACACCAAAATTAAGGCGAAAGACCGCGTAACTTATCGCAAAATGGCTCCCGAAGAACGCGACCAAGTGGCGCGTATCGTGGACGCAATGGCCAAACGTAATGCCCACGACGATGATTTGAAGTTAAAAGAAAAAGATAATTTCTATTATCAAAACCTTGATGCTGAGGCAAAAGAAGAGCTGGAAAGAAGCGTAGCCAATCGTTTGGCCAATATGCGAGCCGCCGATGATTTGCAACTCAAAGAGAAAAACGATTTTAATTATCGCGGACTTTCTGCCGAAGAAAAAGCACGCATAGACCGCATCATTGAGGCGCGTTTGGGGCATGGCGTGTATGGCAATGATGAGTTGCTTAAAAAAGAAGATGATTTGTATTACAAAAACTTGCCTTACAGCAGCAAAACGGCCATTAACAAAATGATTGCGCATCGCAGGTCGGGCAAGAAAACGGTGGTGGATGATTTGGCACTTTCCGAGAAAGACAAGTTTTATTATCAGCAACTCGAAGCCGAAGACCGCAAACGCATAGACCGCATCATTGAGTCTTTGTTGGGACACAATGTCTATAGCCGCGACCCTGCGCTGAAAGAAGAAGACGAGCAGTTTTACAAAAATCTTTCTCCCGAACAGAAAGCAAGTATAGATGCGATTGTAGCGGCTCGCCGCAAGGCTACGGCCAAGAAAGGCGAAGACCTCACGGCTGGTTTGCTCGAAAAAGACAAAAATTATTATTACTCGCTTTCGCCAGAGGAAAAGGAACGACTTAACCGCATGGTGCAGGAGCGTTTGGGCAAAGATGTTTATGAAGGCGATAAAGCACATTTCAAGAAAGGCGATGATTTGTATTATAAAAACCTGACACCAGAAGCCAAAGCTGCTATGGACAACATCATCAATACCCGCACAGCGACCAAATTGGTATTGAGCGATGGCGAGTTACGGGCTGGTCACTATCACGGCGAACCCGCCATGATGGGACGCGTGTTTTTTGATGCCAACCAAACCAATATTCGGGTAGATGGTTACAAATTCTTAGATCATTTGGCCACGCACCTAAAGCAGCACCCCGAAAAACGTCTGTATATTTTGGCGCATAGTGATAGTTTCGGTAACGACGATTACAACTTGGAACTTTCCAAAAAACGTGCGAAAAACGCCAAAGAATACCTCACCAAACGCGGTGTAAAAACCACGATCGTGATGCCCGAAGGTAAAGGGGAAGCCTTCCCGCTCATGCCAAATACGACGGCTTACGGGCGTAAAATGAACCGCCGCGCGGAGTTTTATGTAGTGGATAAGTAGAAGATTATGAGAGTATTACAAAAAAGCTCTTATGGATTTCAGAAATCTATAAGAGCTTTTTTGTGCAGAAATAAAGAGCCTTTGACTTGGTAGTAAAAAGTGTTGGTGTGGGAATAAATGCCGTGGGCGCGACATCTTTAAAATCAATTATTCAAAAACAATAAAATTCATTTTGAATATGCAAAAATTATCTACAAATACACAATTTCTTTAAAAGAAAAATAACGTAGTGTGTTGTTGGTCTGTACTGCTAGTTGCCCAGTATCATTGATGCCAATGATTTTGCCTTCAGGTAGTTACAGGCATTACGTTGCGTTTCAGCCAATGGCCGAGCATTTCCAAGCCGTATTGTGTGAGAATGGCTTCTGGGTGAAATTGTAGCCCCTCGATGGGCAAGGTTTCGTGAACAAAACCCATGATTTCCGCGTCGGTAGTGCAGGCCGTAACTCGCAGGCATTCAGGTAATTCTTCCAAAATAAGAGAATGATAACGCACTACTTCCATTTGCGGCGGTAACCCTACAAATAGGGTTTTGGGGTTGGATAAATGTGTCTGGATAACAGACGTTTTGCCGTGCATGGGCTTGGCCGCACGTCGCAACTTTGCCCCAAAATGCAAGCCCAAAGCCTGATGACCCAAGCAAATGCCCAGTATCGGCAAACGGTTTTCGTAATGCGCTATAATTTGCATCAGGCAACCCGCTTGCGCAGGTTCACCAGGGCCTGGCGAAAGCAAAACTGCATCATATTGTTGGTTAATAATCTCCTCAAAAGGAATGTTATTGCGCACGACGTGGCAATTTGCACCCAAACGCCCCATGTAATCGGCCAAATTGTAGGTGAATGAGTCGAAATTATCTAACAACAAAATACGCGGTTGCAGCATAGCAAAACATGATTTGGGCGGCAAATATGCAACAATTTGCCCGTTTAAATCGTATCGGGTTCTATCTGCCATAAATAAACCAATTCTAAATTAGGGCAATAATAAACCCCTTCGGCTGTTTTGTTGTTATCGCTTTGTATATTTGCTCGCACATAAAATACTGCGTCTGTGAAAAGATTAGTTGGCATATTTTTCTTGACTACTTATCTGTTGGCGGCCACTTCCTGCAACCAATTGCTGAAGATGCCTGCCCTAATACAGCATTTTATCGAACACAAAACAGAACATAAGTCCCTGAATTTCTTGGAGTTCCTGCATGAGCATTATCTTATTTCTCAAAAAGCACACACCGACCACGACCAAGACCGCGACATGGCTTTGCCGTTCAAAGTCCCTGCGCCGATGGTGAGTGTTTTTGCGGTTTTGCCCAATACAGCCCAACAAATTCTTAGTCTTTCGAGCAAATTAATCAGTTTCGTAAAGGAAAAATATCCACTTCCCGACAATGCCAGCCTTCCCGCTTGGCACGGAACTTCTATTTGGCAGCCGCCCAAATATTTAGCATAAATCACTGATAATCAATTTTTATTTTATAAAAAAACACTTGGACTACGTTGGCCTTACGGCTACTTAGCCCAAACCTTGTACGTTTGTTTTTAGCGTGCAGGGCTAAAATGCTTTTAAACTTATGCTAAATGCCATCATCAATTTTTCGGTAAGAAATAAACTTATCATTTTGTTGTTTATGCTGGGGCTTATCGGCTATGGGAGCTACGAGGTTACGCGCCTGCCCATTGATGCCGTGCCCGACATCACCAACACCCAAGTACAAATTATTACGGTTGCCCCTGCGTTGGGTGCGCCTGATATTGAGCGACTTATCACATTTCCGATAGAACAAGCCAACAGTAATATTTCGGGGCTTTTGGAAATTCGGAGCTTTTCGCGCTTCGGTTTGTCGCTGGTTACGGTGGTTTTTGACGACAACACCGACATTTATTGGGCGCGTCAGCAAATTGCCGAACGCCTACAACAAGTCCAAATTCCGCAAGGAGTGGGCACGCCCGAACTTGGCCCTGTAACGACGGGTTTGGGTGAAATTTACCAGTATGTTGTGCGCCCCAAAAAAGGCTATGAAGGTAAATATTCCGAAATGGATTTGCGCACGATTCAGGACTGGATTGTTCGCCGTCAGTTGTTGGGCGTGAAAGGCGTGGCCGATGTGAGCAGTTTCGGCGGCAAACTCAAACAATACGAAGTGGCCGTTAATCCTGCCAAACTCAAATCTTTTGGCCTGACCATTTCGGACGTTTTTAGTGCTTTAGAAAAAAATAACGAAAATACGGGCGGTGCATACATCGAAAAAGGTTCGACTACGCTCTACATTCGTAGCGAAGGGCTTATCAGTTCGCTGGACGACTTGCGTAACATTGCCGTTACGCACACCGACAAAGGCAATCCCGTGTACGTGCGCGATGTGGCCGATATACAATTTGGACACGCAACACGCTATGGCGCAATGTCTTATAACGACAAAGGCGAAGTAGCGGGTGCGGTCGTGATGATGCTCAAAGGCGAAAACAGCAGCGAGGTAATCCGCAACGTAAAAGAACGCGTTGCCCAAATTCAGCAAACTTTGCCAGAAGGCGTGGTGATTGAGCCGTTTCTTGATCGTACCAAAATGGTAAACAATGCCATCGGGACGGTAGAAAAAAACCTGTTGGAAGGCGCACTCATTGTCGTGTTTGTGTTGGTGCTGTTTTTGGGGAATGTTCGCGCGGGTTTGCTGGTCGCTTCCGTGATTCCGTTGGCGATGCTTTTCGCGATTATTATGATGAATTTGTTTGGCGTGAGTGGCAACCTGATGAGTTTGGGCGCGTTGGATTTTGGTTTGATAGTGGACGGCGCAGTAATTATTGTGGAATCTGTGATGCACCGACTGGCCAGCAGCCCCAATTTTGCGGGACTTACGCGCATTTCTCAAAAACAAATGGACGACGAAGTCAATTACTCGGCTGGCCGCATGATGAACAGTGCGGTTTTCGGGCAAATTATTATCCTGATTGTGTACCTCCCGATTTTTACGCTCGAAGGCATCGAAGGTAAAATGTTTAAGCCTATGGCTCAGACAGTTGCGTTTGCGTTGTTGGGTGCATTTATTTTGTCGCTGACCTATATCCCGACGATGAGTGCTTTGTTTTTGAGTAAAAAAGTGGCGCACAAAAAGAATTTCTCTGACCATCTGATTGACTTTATCGAAAAGCGTTATCAAAAACTTTTGGACAAAATTTTGTCGTTCCCCAAACTCATCGTGTCCGCGTCGGTGGGCTTGCTCGTGATTGCCGTGCTGATTTTGAGCCAAATGGGAGGCGAATTTATTCCTGCGTTGGAAGAAGGCGATTTTGCACTCGAAACGCGTGTTTTGCCAGGGAGCAACCTCAATGTAAGTCTTGATGCGGCGCAAAAAGCGTCTAAAATTTTGCTCAAATATCCTGAAGTAGAAAAAGTGGTGGCCAAAATTGGCAGTGCCGAAATCCCGACCGACCCCATGCCGATGGAGGCGCAAGATTTGATGATTATTCTCAAAGACAAAAGTGAATGGACTTCGGCGGAAACATTCCCAGAACTGGCCGAAAAAATGAGTCATTCGCTGGAAGACGTAACGGGCGTTAGTTTTGGGTTTCAATTTCCTGTTCAGATGCGTTTTAATGAGCTAATGACAGGCGCACGCCAAGACGTAGTTTGTAAGATTTTCGGGGAAGATTTGGATACGTTGGCCTTGTATTCCAAGAAGTTAGGTGCTATCGTGGAGACGGTGGACGGCGCGAAAGATTTGTACATCGAAACCATTACGGGCACGCCGCAAATTATTATCGAGTACAACCGCGCGGCCATCGCCGAATACGCTTTGAATATTAAGGACATTAACCAAACCATTAACACAGCTTTTGCGGGACAAAGTAGCGGTCTGATATTTGAAGGCGAACGCCGTTTTGATTTGGTGGTTCGTTTGGCAGGCGACCAACGCCAACGCCTCAGCGACATTCAAAATTTACTTATCCCAACGCCCAACGGCTCACAAATTCCGTTGTATCAGGTGGCCAATGTTTCGCTCAAGGAAGCCGCCAGCCAAATTCAGCGCGAAGATGCCAAACGCCGTATCGTGGTGGGTTTCAACGTGCGAGGCCGCGACGTGCAAAGCATTGTGAAGGAATTGCAACAAAAAATTCAGAAAAAAGTAAAACTGCCGTCGGGCTATTACATTGTGTATGGCGGTGCTTTCGAGAATTTGGAGAAAGCTACGCAACGCCTCAGTATTGCCGTTCCAGTGTCTTTGTTGCTAATTTTCTTGATGTTATATTTTGCGTTTAGCTCCGTACGACAAGGTTTGTTGATTTATTCGGCGATTCCGCTTTCGGCCATTGGCGGCATTTTTGCGCTGGCGGGTCGTGGTATGCCGTTTAGTATTTCGGCGGGCGTGGGCTTTATCGCGCTGTTTGGCGTGGCCGTGCTCAATGGCATTGTGTTGGTGGCCGAGTTTAACCGAATCCGACACGATGGCCAGACAGATTTACGCCGTGTGGTGCTGGAAGGTACAAGTTTGCGTTTGCGGCCTGTGCTCATGACGGCGTTTGTGGCCTCGTTGGGCTTTTTGCCGATGGCCGTCAGCAATGGCGCAGGCGCGGAAGTACAACGCCCTTTGGCAACGGTCGTAATCGGTGGCCTGATGTTGGCTACATTGCTCACACTCTTTGTGTTACCAGCACTTTATATGCTTTTTGAAAAAAACGAAAACCCCAAATCTGGCACAACGACCACAGCCGTAAGTATTGTTTTGTTGGTGCTTTTCGGAAATGCTGCCCAAGCCCAAACACCGATTAGTTTGCAAGCCGCTTTGGATTCGGCAGTAGCCAATAATTTGAGCCTAAAAACAGAAAAATTAATGGTTTCGCACGCCGAAAAACTCAAAAAATCGGGCGTGGATATTGCCCCAACAGACGTGAGTTTTGAATATGGGCAATTCAATAGCATTTATAAAGATAATAAAATTTCTTTGGCTCAAAATTTCCAATTCCCGACGGTTTATAAGCACCAAAAAGAGCTTTTATCTGACGAATTGAAAAAAAGTTTGCTTGTCGCTACGCTCAAAGAAAATGAGCTAAAAAAACAAGTTCGTTTGGTATATTCTCAAATGCTTTTGTTGGAAAAAAGGCGCACTATTTTGCAGAAAAATGATAGTATTTTGAGCGAATTTGTGCAAAAATCTACGCTACGTTTCCGCAAAGGCGAAAGTAATGTGTTGGAAGCCAACAGTGCCGAACTCACACGCGGCCAAATCGCTTTGCAACTCCAACAAGTGCAACACGACTACGGCATTTTGCAAGCGGAATTTCGGTATTTGCTCAATACCCACACGGCATTTGTTCCAAGCCCTGCGGCTAGTGCCGTTTTGCCTGTGTCGGTGGTGTGGAGCGATACGGCAGCGTTGCGCCAACACCCACACGCGCAACTTGCCCAGCAGCAACGCACGCAAAGCCTTACGGCCTATCGCCTCGAAAAAGCAAAACTTTTGCCAAGCCTTATGCTCGCCTACAACAACATGACTATCAGAGGAGTAGGCAGCGATGATGTATATTATGGCTACAACAAACGCTTTCAATCTGTGCAATTGGGCGTGGGGATTCCGCTGTGGGCAAAAGCACAAAAAAGCCGCATTGCAGCCGCTAACATTGCACAACAAATCGCGGAAAGTAGCTACCAAAACAGCCAAAAACAACTGCACGCCCAATGGCAACAAGCCCAATTGCGTTACCAAAAAGCGCAAGCAAGTATCGGTTTTTATGAACAAAATGCTTTGCAAAAAGCCCAACAATTGCAGCAGTTGGCAAACTTACAACTCAACGCGGGGCAAATCAATTACTTGGATTGGACGCTGCTTATTAGCCAAAGTATCAGTATCCAAACCGAATATCTCAACGCCATCGAAGCCCAAAATCGAGAAGCTGTAGAGATTTATTCGCTCCTAAACAAATAATTTTAATTTCTAAAAATTTAAGAAAATGAAAAACCTCATTTTTGTTTATATATCAGCATTATTTTTGTTAGGTTCTTGTGGAAAAAAAGCTGAAAATACGGCACAAGAAACCGAAAAAGAAACCATCGAAACGGAAGTAACACTTACGGATGCTCAAATTAAAACATCGGGCATACAATTAGGTGAAATTACGCCAAAAAGTATTTCTTCTACGCTAAAAGTAAACGGCGTAATTGATGTGCCACCACAAAATTTGGTTTCGATCAGTGCGCCGTTGGGTGGCTACTTGAAATCTACGAAATTGTTGCCAGGAATGCACGTGAGCAAAAACGAAGTAATTGCCATCATGGAAGACCAACAATACATCCAATTGCAACAAGATTTCCTGACGGCAAAAAATATGTTGGGATTGTTGGAAAAAGATTTGCAAAGACAAAAAGAATTGAATGCCAGTAATGCGGCCAGCGATAAAGTTTATCAACAGGCTTTAGCGGATTTTCAGTCCGAAAAAATTAAATTAAAAGCACTCAAAGAAAAACTATTAATTATTGGCATAAATCCCGAAAAACTCACAGCAGATAATATTTCAAAATCCGTGAATATTAAATCGCCAATCGAGGGTTATGTGTCGGTGGTAAATGTCAATATTGGCAAATATGTGGCACCAACAGAAGTGCTTTTTGAGCTGATAAATCCAACGGATATTCACTTGAATTTGTCGGTTTTTGAGCAAGATTTGAGTAAAATTAAACTTGGTCAGAAGCTCTACGCCTACACCAACGCCGACCCAACCAACAAGCATTTGTGCGAAATAATCCTGATAGGCAAGAACTTATCAGCAAGCCGTAATGTAGAAGTGCATTGCCATTTTGAGCAATACGACCATACGCTTATCCCTGGTATGTTTATGAATGCCGAAATAGAAACCCGTAACGCGGCGGTTTCGGCGTTGCCAGAAGAGGCCATCGTACATTATGAAAACAAAGATTATGTTTTTGTGGCCGAAAATGCCCACAAATTCCAAATGGTAGAAGTAAAAACAGGTGGCGAGGAAGAGGGATTTGTAGAAATAAAAAATGCAAAAGATTTGCCTTCCGAAAAGCAAAAAATTGTGTATAAAGGCGCATATTCATTGCTAATGAAACTCAAAAATGTAGCGGAAGAAGAGTAATTAATTTTACTAATAAAAAGCCCCAAAGTAGTTGATATTTTGGGGCTTTTTATTTTATTATTTATCCAATAAAATTGACTTCTGCCGAGAGCGTTACGCCAAATTTAGTAAAAACATCGGCCTGTATTTGCTCGGAAAGTGCCTTGATTTCTGCACCAGTGGCACCACCATAATTCACGATTACGAGGGCTTGCAAATGATGTACGCCACAATTGCCGACGCGTTTGCCTTTCCAGCCGCTTTGTTCGATGAGCCAACCCGCAGGAACTTTCACGGTTTGGGCATTGACGGGATAAGACGGAACATTCGGGAATTGCTCGCGCAACTGCTCGTATTGTGCCAACGGAATTTCGGGATTTTTGAAAAAGCTACCCGCGTTGCCAAGCTCCGCAGGATTCGGTAATTTGCTTTGTCTGATAGAGATAACCGCTTCACTTACATCAAGATAAGACGGATTCGTGATGCCTCGCTCGGCCAACACGTCCCGAATTGCCCCGTAACTCACGTTTAAATTTTCGTGTTTTTTGTGCAAGCGAAACGTAACCGCCGTGATGATATATTGGCCTTTGCCTTCTTGTTTGAAATAGCTGTCGCGGTAACCAAAAGCGCATTGTGCATGACTAAATACGCGTTTTTCGCCAGTGGCAATGTGCACGGCCTCCAGACTTTCAAAAATTTCTTTGATTTCTACGCCATACGCCCCAATATTTTGGATTGGGCAAGCTCCCACCGTGCCTGGTATCAGCGACAAATTCTCCAAGCCGCCCCAACCGTTGCGCAAACAATGCTGTACAAATTCGTGCCAAACTTCGCCAGCTCCAGCGCGTACAATTACCTCTTTTTCAGATTCTTGCACTACGCTAATTCCTTTTAGCTCAATGCGAAACACTGCGCCTTCGTAGTCTTTGGTAAAAAGCATATTGCTGCCGCCTCCGAGTATGAGCTTGGGCAAAGCCTGCCATTGTGGTTGGCGCAAAGCCTCCAACAAAGCCGCCTCCGTGTCGATGTGTACGAGGTATTGGGCGCGGGCATCTATGCCAAAAGTGTTGAAAGGACGAAGCGAAACGTTTGTTTGTACGTGCATAAAACCAAAAAGTAATGTCTATTATGGCCGCAAAACTACATTCATTTTGAAAATAAAACGAAAGGTTTTTGCAAATGCTTGGGTAGGAAATGAAGGTCTTCTATATTTTTGCGCCAATATTTTTAAGAATAAAAATGAACTAGAACCCGTTTTGTACGGTGTTTAAACAGAAAATAAAAGGATATGAAAATAGTAGTAGTAACGGGAGGCACAAAAGGCATAGGTCGTGCCATTGTAGAAAAATTTGCACGAGAAGGATTTCATGTCATTACTTGCGCTCGCAATGAGATAGATTTGGTGGCATTACGCGAAGAAATGCGTTTGAATTATGGCGCACGTGTTAGCACATTTGCCGCAGATCTTTCCGACGCGGCGCAAGTGGAAGCATTTGGGCGTGCAGTACTTACCTACGGAACGCCTGCCGTGTGGGTAGGCAATGCAGGAATTTACGCAACAGGCCGCCTAACAGAGGAAACCCCTAATGTTTTATCGGATTTGTTGGCCGTAAATTTATTGCCGAATTATATTTTAGCACAAATATTTGCACCAGCCATGAAACAAGCTGCCGCGGGACACATCTTTACGATTTGTTCGGTTGCAAGCTACAAACCCATTCCAGATGCAGGTTCTTATTGTGTGAGCAAAGCGGCATTGTATGGCTTTACGAAGGTATTGCGCGAAGAACTAAGGCCACACAACATCAAAGTAACGGCTGTATTGCCTGCCGCAACGCTTACCTCAAGCTGGGACGACGAACCCAACAAGCCAACCAACATTCTCCAACCCACAGACATAGCCGAAAGTATTTGGGCGGCTTACTCGCTTTCGGCACAAGCCGTAACGGACGAAATACATCTTTCGCCTTTGTAACGGAGTAATTTCAAGCGTGTATCAAATACAATTGCTTGTAATAATAGCGGTTTGACTAATTAATTAAACCGCTTTATTACAAGCTGATTAAAAAGATTTTGCAAAAACGCTAATCGCTTTTTCGGCATTACTTTCCCACGAACTTTCTTGCAAGAAATGTTCCCATTGCAGCAAGGGGGCTTTCGGCTGCGCCAAAAGTGCGGCTAATTGCTGTTTCATGCTGGCCAAATCGTCGGGCTGGGCAAGGCTGCCAATCTCGAAATTTTCGACGGCAATGGCCAAAGCACTTTCACCCGCCGAAGCCAATAATTTTTTCTTGTATGGAGCAATAAGACACAATGCGCCGCTTTGCGATTTGAAGGTAGCGGAGTAGTTAAGTAGCACCAAATCAGAGGCTTGTATGACGGCTGCCAAATCTTCGTCCGACAAAAAACGCTCTATCCACAACACTCTATCCGATACGCCCAACTCTGCGGCCAAACGTTTATAAATGCCCGTGTCCATGCCCGAATTGGCCGCACGACCCGCCACCAACAATTTGAGATTAGGGAAATCTGGCAGCGATTTGATAGCCAAATCGTAGTTTTTTTCGGCGCGAATATTGCCAATAATCACGGCCAACTGGCTATCTGCTTTTTGCTTTTGTAGGTCGGCCAACAGCGCAGAATTGGGCGGAAATGGCGGATAAATCCCCAAATGCGAGTTGATATACTGCACTTTAGGGTTTGATTTATAATAAATACGGTCGGGCAAAAGTTCGTGATAAATCCCAAAATCCATGGCATCCATTACCCATTTCATGCTGCGTTTGGCGATGGCGGGTGTAGGCGGGTACGCGTCGCGGTCGGGGTCGTGCAGCACCACCGCGTAACGGTGCGCCGCAGGCTTGGTAGCACGGAAAAACGGCGACCAAAAAAACGACGTAATTTGCTCAAACTCATCAAATACCACCACACTTTTTTGTTGCTTTTGGCTGCGCAAATAACGCCACAGTTTCAGCGGATTGGCAAAATTTCGGTACACAAAATGCAGTTTTTTGTACCATTTGCTGCCCTCTACCAAGTCCGTTGGCAAAATTTTGTGGACGTTTTCGCCCGAATACGCGGCATTTTCGGGCAAAAGCAACACGCAGCGGTTTACGGCTGGGTGCTGGCGATAAGCCTCAAAAATTTGGATAGCGTAGTCGTAAGTGCCGCCAAAAGAGTTGGGGTGATAAATGATGATGTTCATACAGGCGTTAGGCGTTAAGAATGGCTTGTAATTTCTTGGCCTCTTGCTTACGAAATTCTGGGCTGTACCAATAGCCTTGTATGTAGCCTTTCATGTGCGTAAGTCTGGAAATTTCCGTTAGGTACAACGAAGCCAAAAACACCTGAAAATTATATTTGTCCGAACGCAAACGCCACCAATTTTTGAACGCATTTTTATACGAACGTAAACCAAAAGTTTGCACCGCAACCACAGGCAAGATGAACCACAAAGGTAACAAGCCGCTGATTAACAACATAATACCAATCGGAAGTGTATAACGACAGCTTGTTTCGACGAGATTAGACAAAAAGTTGCGCATGCCTACTTGCGTTTCGCCTTCGCCCAAACCATAACGCCAACATTCTTTCTTAAATCCAGTAAATGTCTTGTGGCGCAACCAATATACATTCGGTTCGTCCACGTAGTGCATTTTGATCCCTTTCTTAAAAATCAGGTAGGCAAACGTAGAGTCATCGGCGGCCAATGTTACCCATTCAGGATAGCCCCCGACACTTTCCCAAATCTCTCTGTAATAGGCAATTGAACGCGAAGACGGCACAAAATATTGATCCATCTGGATTTGATAGGCATTGGCCAGCACCCAATCGGCTTTGGCGGCCAGTGTGTCCACATACTCTTCGCGCACTTTGTACGAACCCGCCACGATACGAATTTTCTCGTCCTCAAACGGTGTCATGATGCTTTCGAGCCATTTGGGAAGAAAACGGCAACCAAAATCCGTAGAAGCAATCAAGTCGTATTTGGCGGCTTGGATGGCCATATTGCGGCCTTCGGCTACGTTGCAACGCTCTTTTACCAGCACTACAATTTCGATTTTACTCTCTGTTTTCCAGCGCATTAGCCGCTCATATGTGCCGTCCGTAGAACCAGCGTCCGTGATGATAATCTGTGTAGGCGGCAGCGTCTGTGCCTCGATGTCGGCAATCGTTTGGTCAAGACGATTTATTTCGTTAAAAACCGTGCTAACTAATGTAAATGGTTTATTCATCTATGATTTTAAATAAATAAAAGGCCTCAAATATATAGCTTTTTGCTTTAGCAGCCAAAAAGCATTTCAAGAGTTAATGATTTGACTATCAAAAAATTAACTTCTCCACAAATATGGAAATAAAATATAGGACACGGCCAAAACAATGGCATTGATGGCCAAAAGTGTAACGATTTCGTCGGTGCTGCTGGCGCGTTCGAGGCCATCAAGGGCATTTTTAGAAACCTTGATGAGCATTAGCAACATCGGGATAATGACGGGAAAACTCAATACGGCCATCAGTGTACTGTTGTTGTTGGCTTTCGAGGCGATGCCCGAAATCATGGTAAGGGTAGAGGCGAAGCCCATCGAACCCAAAGCCAAATTCAACAAAAACAGTGGCATATCCTGCACAGGATTGTTGAGCACAACGCCGTACACGAGCAAGCCAATTCCCGACAACAGCAACATAAACAGCGTGTTATAAATTATTTTGGATAAAATAATCGCTTGCGGACTCACGAGCGTGTAGTAATATAAGTGTCGGCCTTGTCGCTCTTGCATAAAACTTTTGGCAATGGCATTGACGGAGGTAAAAAGCAAAATAATCCAGAAAAGAGCGTTCCAAGTAACGACGTTGAGCGGAACGCGCTGTAAATTAAAACTCATATAACACACCACTACCGTACTGACAATGTACAGAATCATGCCGTTGAGGGCGTAGCGTTGCCGCCATTCCAAAACGATGTCTTTGGTAATGAGTGTTTTAATTTCTTGCGCTAAAGCCATACAAAAAAAATTTGGCGCAAAGGTAACGATGTCTGCTTTTTAGCCCAAGAAAAGTTGCGGAGAATCATGTTTTAAAGAATGCGAATTGAGAAATAAAGTAATAGAATTGGTTTGGCAAAATAATTATATGTTAGGTGTAAATCCTTAATAATCAATGATTAATTGTTGTGGATCTTCTCCAAATGCACTTAATATAACCTTTTATAACTCCTCATCGCGCCGAATAAGGCGATGTTCTTGTTTGCGGTCTTTTTTGTGGGCTAAAGATTTTTTCTTGGCACTGGTGCGGTCGCGGTCGCTACAAAAATGCAATTCTCCTTCCGACAACACAGAGCCTTTTTGTATCATTAGGCCGTTGTACGGGCAATCCTCGTAGCCGCAATCGTGCTTGGAATATGTCCCGAAACTGCGATGTCCGAAATCTTTGGCTTCCAAAATAGCCTGTTGCTTGGCTTTTATTTCTTGCCAAATATGCCTGTATTCGGGAATGGTCGGCTCTTGCTCGCGCCCTAAAATCGAAATATTGTAATACGTGTGCGGGTCTTTGAGCACCAAAAACTCAAAACTTTTGCCAATGACAGGATACGCATACGCCAAAACTTGCTGTTTTTCTTCCAAAGTAAGTTTCTCATTTTCAAGGATTGACCGATAGAAACCAAGCGTATTAAAGTCGCGTTTGGTTTGCTTGTAGTCATCCAGAGCCGCCAGATATTCGGGCAGCGTGTAGCGATTGAAAGGCGTGGCAAGTCTGGGCATAATGTTTTGGGAAAAATATTTAAAACCCGACCTTACAGACTTTCAACGCCTATAAGGTCGGGGACAAAAATTATTTCTGCTCGTGTACTTTCACCAAAGCATCGAGCATGGTGGCGGCCAAATAGTCGCGGCCAAATTTAGTTTCGGCAATGCTAAAGGCTTTCGCGCCCATCTCTTTGGTTTCGGCTTCGTTGTCGGCCATGCGGATAAGTGCGTTGGCAAGCTCCTGCGGGCTGTCGGCATCTATCGTAATACCGCATTGTTCTTCTTGCAAAAAGGTTTTTATCCAACCTTGCGTCGTCTGAATCACGGGCACGCCAGAGGCCAACGACTCAAATAATTTGTTGGGCGAAGATGTATCCAATACGGGTGTACCTTTGAGCGGCACAAGCGAAACCATCGAATTTTGCACAAAACCCACCAAATCTTTTTTGGGCATCAAACCCAAAATCTTGAAGTTGTCCAGCTTGGCGGCGGCGGCTTTTTGCTCAAATTCTTCGCGCTGCTGCCCATCACCTACCAACAAAATCAGAATATCGTGGCGGCCTTGTGCTTGCAAAATACGCGCCGCTTCAAACAACAAAACCGAGTTATTTACCATGCCAATATTGCCTGTGTAAATCGCAATTTTCTTGTTTTGGGCAAAATCGGGCAGACGGAAACCTTCTACTTTTTTGCCGAAAAGTTCGCTATTGGCCGAGTTGGGCACGGAAATAACAAACGGGTGCGCATGGCGGCGAACAATATCGTCTTTCATGCCAGGCGAAAGCGTAACTATCAGGCGCGAGGCACGATAACAAAATCCTTCAAACCAATACGAAAACTTTTTGATAAGCGGATTACTAATAATTCCCAGTTCAATCGCGCCATCTGGCCACAAATCGCGCGTTTCAAATACCAGTTTCCGACCGCGTATCCACGCCACAAGTCCTGGTATGCCGACCGTAATCGGCCCCGACGAGGCAATGACCACATCGGCGGGCAGCGTCAGCGCGTACCACGACGACAAGAAACTATATTGCAAAAACGTCCAGATTCGTTTCAAAACGGGCTGTTTGTTGTTGATTTCCACGTTGATAATCCGCACGTCGATTCCCTCAAAATTTTGGCGGTCGATTAGGCCTTCGGCCTTAATGTCAGATTTGTAATACACACTCGTAACTACGGTTACTTCATGGCCTTTGTTCACCCAGTCTTTGGCAAACTCATATACACGTGTTCCCCAAGAGCCTTTGGGCGTAGAAAAATATTGGTAAAAGTAAACGACTTTCAAAATGTAACTATTTGTTTTATAATGATTTGAAAAATTATTTGTCTATATTTGGTTGCGCGACAAGTTCCATGCTGTTCATGTCCAGTGCCAGCAAATGGCCTTGTCCCATGATTTCGCCAGCATACACGCAGCCGTTGTCGATGGGCAGAATCAGGCTGCCCAATTCTATATTCTTTTCGATAAAATAAAGCTCCGTAGGTGTGTGGCCATGAATAATGCGGCGGCCTCCCGTAAGTGTATTGTCAGCGTGCCAACGCCGAATCGTGAGCATAGACATTCCGTCTTGGAGCGGTGCATTTTGCGCAAATTTGAAGCCTGCATGAACCAAATAAAAATCGTCGAGCTGAAAATAATAAGGCATTTGGGCAATAAAAGCCAAATGACGCGCGTCGGGCAAACCATTACAATCCAGCAAGTTAAGGCCTCTTTGCAGTGCCAAAATGCGGCGCAGTTGGTCGGGGTGCTGGGCTGCATTCAGAAACATTTGTTCGTGGTTGCCGCGCAAACAATAAACCTGAAAATGTTGTTGTTCCAAGCCAATCAGCGTATCCAAAACGCCTTTGCTGTCTGGCCCTTTGTTGATGTAGTCGCCCAAGAAAAAAAGCTGGTCGCCAGCCGTAACCGCCAAGCGATTGAGCAAGGCATTGAGTGTGCGGGCACAGCCATGCACATCAGGAACCACCCAACGGCGTGCCGATGCCGATGGAGTGGCGACCCTTTTCGTAAATGCGATGCCTGCGTGCATATTCTCTTGACTTATACCCAACTACTAACCTATTGGCTAACTATGCTTTTGAGGTTCAATATTAAACAAAAAAAGAAAAATCAGAAAATTATTCAATCTCCTTCTGAAGTTGGGGCTTAAGCTATTTTTAAGAAAAAAACAATAAATCGGGCATGAAAGGGAATATTTTAAGGAAAATTTCAGATTTTTTTCGTTATTTTTGGAAATTTTTTAAAACTAAATCATGTTCCTTTAAAAGTACGCATTAGTATATTCTTTCAACTAAATCATTTTTAAAAAAATTATGACAGCATCGGTAAGCATTGAATTTAGACGAACGATTAAGAACACCATTTTGATGGTATTGGGGGTGCTTTCGGCAGGGCTGGGGCTGAAAGGTTTTTTATTGCCAAGTAACTTTCTGGATGGTGGTGTAATGGGAATTTCGCTACTTATCGAAAACCTCACAGACGTGAACTTGGCTATTCTCGTTGTCATCATCAACATTCCGTTCATTATCATTGGCTACCGACAAGTTTCGCGGTGGTTTGCCTTCAAAACCCTGATTGCCATTGCTTTACTGGCAATTTGTCTTTCTATTGTCCCTTATCCTGTCATTACCGCCGACAAACTTTTGATTTCAGTGTTTGGTGGCTTTTTCTTGGGTGCAGGCATCGGGCTTACCATGCGCGGCGGCTGCGTGCTGGACGGTACGGAAGTTTTTGCCATTTATTTGAGCAAAAACACTTCGCTTTCGGTAGGTGATATTATTATGATGGTCAATATCATCATCTTTAGTTTTGCGGCATTTCTTATCAACATAGAAACGGCTCTTTACGCCATCCTGACGTATTTGTCGGCCTCCAAAACCGTCGATTTTATTATCAATGGTTTGGAAGAATATACCGCCATGACCATTATTTCTGACCGCAGCGAACAAATTAAACAAGTGATTACCAAAGAATTAGGGATGGGCGTAACCGTTTACAAAGGCGAAAGAGGCTTTAAGCCGCAAGGAACTGCGCCATCGTCGATGGACTTGGATATTTTGTACTGTATCGTTACGCGTCTGGAAATTTCTAAAGTAAAAGCAGAAATAGAGAAAATAGATGAACAAGCTTTCATTATCTTGCACAGCATCAACGACACCAAAGGCGGTATGATTAAGAAACGTACTTTCCATTGATGCGCCTAACAAACTGATTTATAGTTTTTTATAAAGATATGAAAACCAATCAAATTTTTATCGCGCTTGCCTTGTGCCTAACGATAGCGACCAGCAGTTGGGCACAAGACAAAAACATTAGCAAAAACCAACGTAAATTAGAAAAAGCCCTTACGGGAAATGACTACGAAAATGCGCTGCCGCCTGCGCGGTATTTGTTGCGCAACGAACAGCCTATTTCGTGGGCAACGTTGCAGGCTACCAGCCGCGTGTATGTGTATTGGGCAGAAGACCCCGCCGACGCGCTGCGTGCCATCGCCATGAAAGACACAGCCTTGCAGATTTTTGAGCGAATGGCCGTTACATTCCCCGACAGTGCCGTTTGGGCACTCAACCAAAAAGGCCTGAAAGCCGCAACATATTGGCAAGATTCCCCCGAAAAACGTTATACGTTTTATTCGCATTTGCTCGACGTGTCAGGAAGTAAAATATTGCCTGTCAATAATTTACATTTACTTGAAAGTCTTTGCGAAGTAACCGAAAGCAAATACATTCGCAAAGATTCGGCACTGGCGCAATACGACCGTATGCACCGCGCAACAGCCGAGCAACACAAAACCAACCGCAAGGACCGCCAATTGGACAGCTTGCGCCGCGTGATGTATCAGCTTTCGCAAAAATGCCTCAAAAAAGATTGTCCGTATGTGTTTGAGTTCCTGAAACCCGTTTACGAAAAGCATCCCGACAGCCTTACGCTTGCCAAACAAATCATGGTGCTCATGCAGCAACACGGCTGCACCACCGACCCACTGTACGAAAAAGCCGCTTTGCACGTGCAACAATTTCAGCCCAGCACCAATTTGCTCGTAAGACTTGGCCGCGATGCCAAGAAAAATCAGCAATACGCCAAATCGCGCGAATATTTCTACAAAGCCATTGCCGCCAAGCCCAATTGTGAGGTGCAAGCTGAATGTTATTTGCAAATAGCCGCTACTTATTCGGCTGAAAAACAGTATGTTTTGGCAAAAAAATACGCCCAAACCGCATGGTCGATGAGCCAACAACACGAACCAAAAGTATATCAATTTTTGGCCGAGCTTTACGCCACAGCCGCCCCCGATTGCGCCAAAACGACCTCGGTATTTCAAGAAAAACTCATTTATTTGGTGGCTTACTATTACTACGGACGTGCAGGCGAACGCAACCAACAAGCCATCTTAAAGCCCAAGCTACCGACCAAAGACGATTTGCTCAAAGCGGGACTCAAAGAAGGCGACATAGCCGCCACAGGCTGCTGGATAAATGAAAAAGTAGTGCTAAAAGTTTATTAATAAAAAAGCGAGACACATTTAACTAACAAGCTAAATATATCTCGCTTTTTTGTATTTATTTCTCTGGATTTATTGCACTTTAAAACCCAAGCCGTCTATATAACCTTTGTTCTGAAAATTATGTTGGTATAAAGAATTTTTCAGGAACAAATGAAGTGCTTTTTGCACTTTGTTACGGTCTGGCATATTTTCTCTTATTTTTTCAAAAGAACTGCGGTCGCTTTCCGCAAATTTGGAAATAAGATTAAAATCTTCGGGCTCTTCAAAATTCATAATTCCTGCTGTATTATTCATTTTTTTGTACGGCCAATAGCACCAATTTATTTTATTTTCGTCCAATAAAATTCTAAATTTTTTGACCCATTCGTCGCTGTTTTCGCCTGTCTCGCCAATATAAATAGGCACATTGTGTTTTTTGCTAAAATCCAAATATTGCTGTACGGATTCCTGATTGACTTCAAACCAATATTTATGAAATTCATATACGACATTATCGTCCAAAATACTTTCAAAAACACCGAAATCGCCCGCCCAAACCGAACCATTCAAGAAAATAGCATGCGATTTGTCCACTTTCCGAATATCGGCAATCATTCGTTTGTACAACAAAAACAAACGGTGGTTATAGTCTTTGATGTCTTTTAAGAAATAATGTGCAAATGGTTCATTTACAATATCATAACCGATTACAATAGATTCGTTTTTATACTTTTTAGCGATTTTAACCCAAATATCGCTCATGAGTTGCTGAGACGATTCGCTAAAATACAAATACGGATAACCGTTGCTATCGTCAATGTTATCACCTGTTTGGCCACCTGGTGCGCAGTGCATATCCAACAACACATACATATTTTCACGCTTGCACCATTCTATTACTTTATCCAAATATTTGAATCCTGCATTGCGTGTTCCCATATACAAATCATTGGTAAATAATTTGTAATGAAATGGCACTCTTACGTGATTTGCACCGCTTTTTTTGAGGTATTTTATATCTTCATACGTGATATAATTTTCCAAAAATTGTTGCCAAAATCTTTCGGTGCTGTCTGGCCCAATCAATTGTAAAAATAATTCATCAATTTTGGCTGGCGAACTCACTTTTCCCGTTTTGAACATATAGCCTTCGGGTACAAGCCAATTGCCCAAATTCGTCCCTTTTAGGATAATCGGTTGGCCGTTGGGCGTAATGAGTTGTTGGCCTTGCGTTCTAAAAATTTTCGCTGATTTTGGGGCATTAATTCCAGCCCAAACGGAGCTACTCAACAGACTAAGGGCGACTGTTAAAGCAAAAAAATACTGTTTCATGGTGCATTTGATTTTGATAAAATTTAGCACAAGAAAGCACTTTTTTTGATAAAAAAACAAATACAATATCCATATCAATATTTTGCTAAGGCGTATTAAAAAGTTAAAATTGCAGCCTTAAACAAATTGAATGAAAACTTTAATCGCAGTAGTTGGCGCGACGGCTTCGGGCAAAACCGCCCTGAGCATCGAATTGGCCAAGCATTTTGGGGCGGAAGTGCTTTCGGCAGACGGACGGCAGTTTTATGAAGAAATGTGCATCGGGACGGCACGCCCCACGCCACAGGAAATGGGCACAGTGCCGCATCATTTCGTGGCCTCGCGCAGCATTCATGCGCCACTGTACAGCGTCGGGGATTTTGAACGCGAAGCCTTAGTTTGTTTGGACAAAATCTTTCGGACGCAAGATGTTGCCGTGTTGGTCGGAGGTTCTGGCCTGTACGTCAAAGCCTTGTGCGAAGGCATGGACGATATGCCCAACGTGCCGCTTTCGCTGCGCGAACAACTCACCGAACAATTTCAGAAACAAGGACTTGAGCCACTTTTGGTGCAACTCCAAACCCTTGACCCCGTGTATTTCGAGCAAGTCGATAAAGCCAACCATCAGCGCGTAATCCGTGCGTTGGAAATGTGCATGGCCACAGGGCAGCCTTATTCTTCTTTCCGAAAAAAAGCCCAAGCCGAACGCCCTTTTCGGGTGCTAAAGTTGGCCATCGACTTGCCGCGGGAGCAACTCTACGACCGCATCAACCGCCGCGTGTTGCAAATGGTTGCTGACGGTTTGGAGGCCGAAGCCCGCGCCCTTTTGCCGTTCAGGGAACTGAATTGCCTGCAAACGGTGGGTTATTCGGAATGGTTTGAGCATTGGGACGGACTTTATAGCCGCGAGCAAGCCATCGAACGCATACAACAAAACACACGCCGTTATGCCAAAAAGCAACTCACGTGGTTTGGGCGCGACGAGCAAGTACGTTGGTTTTCGGCGCAGGCTTTGGAGCAACAGCAACACTTGCAATGGCTGGAGCAAGAATTAAACAAAAAAGACTAAGCCAAATTTCGTAGATTTGGTGAAGAAAAACGGCAATTTATGGACTCGGAGCGTTACGGAGCATATTGGAAAATCATGATTGTGCTTGTCAGCCTTTTTGTAGGCGTGACGGGGTTTATGCTCATCGAAGACCTTAGTTTTGTGGACGCGCTGTACATGTCCGTTACTACGCTTTCCACTGTGGGCTATGGCGAAGTAAAGACTTTTTCGGCGGCAGGGCGGCTTTTTGTGGTTTTTTATGTGAGTTTCAACCTCTTGATGCTCGGTTATTTTACGGTGCAGTTTATTGAGAAAAAAATAGAATCTATGTTTGGAACGGAACACCTCCAGCGTGAAATTGATTTGCTTGATGGGCATACGATTGTGTGCGGCTTTGGGCGCAATGGCCAAAAAGTAGCCGAAGAACTTTTTTTAGCTAAAAAATCTTTTGTGGTAATTGAAAAACCAGAGGTAATTGTTGCCAATATTCGCAAAACCAATTTGCTGGGCTTGCTGTATGTGGAAGGTGATGCCACCGACGACGAAATACTCAAAAAAGCAGGCATTACGCGTGCTTCCGTGATTATTACTACACTCCCCGACGATGCCAATAATGTTTTTATTACCCTGACAGCCAGAGAGTTTAACTCGTCTATTCGAGTGATTTCACGGGCTTCGCAGGAAAGTTCTGTGGCCAAACTCAACCGTGCGGGCGTAACCAACGTAGTAATGCCCGACGCGCTGGGCGGTTGGCATATGGCCAATTTGGTAACACGCCCTGAAGTAATCGAGTTTTTGAGTTTGCTCAATGGCACGGAAAGTAATCGCTTCAAATTAGATGAAATTTCATTCCATAACATTGCGCTAGATTTTAGAGAAAAATCCATTGCCGAATGGAAACTTGCCCAAAATACGGACGTAGTTATTATTGGCTTGAGAAACGCTTACAAACAATTTACCGTGAACCCTGACCCGCAAACCATACTCAAACCGTCCGAAATTCTGATTGTGTTTGGCAGTGAAACAAGCATCGAGCGAATGAAAAACATTTATTGCGCGTAAGTAGTTTTAGGTTTTTAACATACGAGATAACAATTAGCACCCGACCTTAACTAGTTGGTCTGCTTTTATTTTTTAGGAATAAACTGGTTGCATGAAAGAAACAATTTTTGCGGCTGCGCTTTTGGCGTGGTACAAGAAAAATGCCCGTGATTTGCCTTGGCGCAACACCCAAAACCCGTATTACATTTGGCTTTCGGAGGTAATGCTCCAACAAACCCGCGTAGTACAAGGGCTGCCTTATTTTTTGCGGTTCGTGGAAGCCTATCCGACCGTTACGGACATGGCCGCCGCTGCCGAACGTGATATTTTGCGACTTTGGCAAGGACTCGGCTACTATTCGCGTGCTCGCAATATGCACGCCACCGCCCAATACATTGCCTACGAATTAGGCGGAAATTTCCCCAACAATTACAAGCAACTCATTGGTTTAAAAGGCGTTGGGAGCTACACGGCGGCGGCTATCGCCTCGTTTGCTTTCGGAGAAAAAGTAGCGGTATTGGACGGAAACGTGTACAGAGTGTTGGCGCGTTATTGGGGAATAGATACCGACATTGCCTCTCCAAAAGCTGGCAAAGAATTTGGGGCATTGGCAGCGCAATGTTTGCCCGACACGCAAACCGACCTTTACAATCAGGCCATCATGGAATTTGGGGCGTTGCAATGTACACCCGCCGCGCCACAATGTATTTTTTGTCCGCTCAACGACACTTGTATCGCCTTCGCGACTGGTCAGCAAAGCGTTTTGCCCATTAAAATTAAAAAGACAAAAGTCAAAAACCGCTTTTTGCATTACGTGGTATTGGAGCAAAATGGCGAGTTGCTGCTACGCGAACGACGCGGCAAAGGCATTTGGCAAGGCTTGTACGAGTTTTTGTGTGTAGAATCAGAAAACGAGTTTTGGGAGGTAGAAGATATTTTGCAAAACCCAACCGTAAAACCTTATTTAGAAAATACGGATAGTGTACAAATAATTGATGTACAAGACTTTAAACACGCACTTACGCACCAGATTTTGCAAGTGCGGTTTGTACGTGTGCGCGTTTCGGGCGATACGATTTTGCCGCAAGACGACTTTGCCTTTTATACGCCCGCGCAAGTAGCCGATTTGCCCAAACCGATTTTGATTGCCAATTATTTGGAGAAAATACAGCCATAGCACGAACAAAAGGCGAGAAGGTTTCTAACCTTCTCGCCTTTGATATTTATGCTGGTTGATTGTACATATATCTGACTATTTTCCAGCTACCTTTTACTTTTTGAAGTACAAAAAGCTCTCTATAATTCTGTTCTGATTTTTGGTTATTGGCCTTCACCAAAAGCGACCCCTTAGAAGTAGAAGTAACAAACGCATAATTGCCATCTACCGTAACATTGGCTACAGAAGCCACCAACGAAAGGGTTAAATTATCAAAAACATACTTGTAAGTTCCTTGCAACTGCTCTGTTCCTACGGCAGTGGGCGCACTCGGTGCAAACAATTGGCCATCAGCAGTAAACAACGCTACTATTTTACTGGCATCAGAAGCATTCAGTGCTTCAAAATAAGCCTTTACAACTTTCGTAACTGCCTCTTTTTCTGAGGATTGAGCATAAATTTGGTTACTGAAAGAAACGCTAAACAATACAACTAATAACGCAAATAGCTTTTTCATAAAACAATAAATAGATTAAAAAGATGAGAAAAATTAAAGGATAACTTCTTGTACCGTTACGGTTTTGCCCAATGCGCCAAACTCATGTAAATCGCCAAACACTTCTATACGCGCTGACTGGTCAAGTCCACCCACGCGAACAGGCGCAAAGCCATTGTCAAGGATTAATTGCTCCACTTCGGTATTAATAGACGTGTCGTCGGTGGCATAAAACAGCACTGCTTTTTCGGGCGTTTGGTATGCCGCAGCCGTCAGAGAGGCCGCGCCTAATGTCCCTAATGCTTTGGCTAACTTAGCGTTAGCAGGGAGAGCCGCCGCGTTTACTTGGCCTGCGGACAAGTTGGCATCAATGATTTTCTTAAAACCGCCGTTTTCGTCTGGAGCAATGGGATTGGAAGGGTCAATAATAATTTTGCCTGCCAAATCCGCTGCATATTCTTGCAAAAACTCCGCAATAACACCAAAGGGAATGGCTAACACCACGATAGCGGCTTCTTTCACAGCAGCGGTAATGGGTTGAGGCGTTGCGGCTGTGCCCCATTTCGCCGATAGCGTTTGCGCTTTTTCTACATTTCTATCTGCGGCAATAAATGCACGATTAGATTTAGCGAGATTGGCGGCCACAGCCTGACCAATATTTCCTAAGCCAATAACGGCTACTTTTGATTTTGTTGTCATCACTTTAACTTGATTAGTTCGTGTTGTTTATCAATGATTTGATGATGCAAAGTTGCACCCAAACAGGCCGCCGCACCAATGAACAGCATCAAGAAATAGTATTGACATAGTTTAAGATTTTGACTTCGTTTGCTTGTTGCGCAAGCGACTCAAAAACTCTGGTGTAATCCCCAAGAACGACGCAATTTGCGTTTGCGGCAACCGATTCATCAAATGCGGATGCGTTTCGGTAAAAGACAAATAGCGTTCTTCGGCAGTGGAACTAATATTTTGTAACAATCTTTTTTGCAAAGCCACAAAGCTATTTTCTATCAATACCCGAAATATTCGGTCAAATTTTGGGCTACTCATATACAGCATAATCAAATTGTCGTAACTAATCTGCAAAACAACCGTATCCTCTAACGCATCAATATTCAATTCGGAAGGCTTGCGGCCATGAAAACTACCAATGTCTATCATCCACCAATTTTCTGAAGCAAACTGAATGATATGTATTGCACCTTTATCGTCCACTTTATACATCCTCAAACAGCCGCGCAACACGAAACTAAATTGCGAACATACGTCTCCCTCCTGCAAAACGTATTGCCGCCTGCGGTACAAACGTATTTTAAACAAATCCATTACCAACTGACGTTCAGACTCATTCAAAGGAATCAGCTTATTGAAATAGTCAATCAACATCCCAACATTCATTTGCAACAGTTCGTCTTTGTTCATGTGTTTTTTGTTTTGTTAGCGAAGTTAAATAATTGAATTTGTTTATAAATTTTAATTTTTCAGCTCCTCTAAAAAAACATCGCGCCCCTGCAACTACTTAGGTTACAGGGGCGCGATGCCTATTATTTCAATTCAACCAATGCTTATGAGGCAGGAGTCGAACTCTGATTTGGTTGCGAAGCGTTGCTATCGGTAGCAGGTGCAGCAGGCTGAGGTTCTTTCTCTAACGAAATGCTCGGACTTGGCGTTGCTGCTGTTCCGTTCGTATAAGCCTGATACGTGGTTTGGTGCGCAAATGGGCGTTTGCCGATAAGTCGCTCAAGGTCTGTTTGGAAAATAATTTCCTTTTTCAAAAGTTCTTGTGCGATAACCTCCAACTCGCTACGTTTTTCGAGCAACAAGCCTTTGGTACGCTCATAAGCCTTTTGGATAATGGCTCTTACTTCCTCGTCGATGGTTTGGGCGGTAGCTTCCGAATACGGTTTGTTGAACGAGTAATCCGATTGTTTAGAATCGTAAAACGAAACGTTACCGATTTTGTCGTTCATGCCATACACTGTTACCATGCCGTAAGCCACTTTCGTAATACGTTCCAAGTCGCTCAACGCACCCGTAGAAATACGTCCGAATACGATTTCTTCGGCGGCACGGCCACCCAAAGTCATACACATTTCGTCCGTGAGTTGTTCGATGGTGTACAAGAATTGTTCTTTAGGTAAATATTGCGCATAACCCAAAGCCGCTACACCACGTGGCACGATACTTACTTTTACCAATGGGTCTGCGTGTTCCAAGAACCAACCCACTACGGCGTGTCCAGCTTCGTGATAAGCCACGATTTTCTTTTCTTCTGGCGAAATGATTTTATTTTTCTTTTCCAAACCACCAATCACACGGTCTATGGCATCTTGGAAATCTTGCATATCAATCGCGTGTTTGTTGCGACGCGCGGCAATCAAAGCAGCTTCGTTACAAACGTTGGCAATTTCAGCACCTGCAAAACCCGGTGTTTGCGCCGCGATTTTCTTCGCGTCCACGTCGCCAGCCAATTTAAGTGGCTTTAAGTGAACTCTGAAAATAGCCTCACGACCCACAATATCTGGTTTGTCCACGCTGATTTGGCGGTCAAAACGACCTGGGCGCAACAAAGCGGGGTCAAGTACGTCTGGGCGGTTGGTGGCTGCCATGATGATAACCCCCGAATCCGTCGCGAAACCATCCATTTCCACGAGCAAAGAGTTAAGCGTATTTTCGCGTTCGTCGTTTGCACCTGGCATAGCACCTTTGCCACGTGAGCGGCCAACAGCGTCTATTTCGTCAATAAACACAATACAAGGAGCTTTTTCTTTGGCTTGTTTGAAAAGGTCGCGGACACGCGCAGCACCCACACCCACAAACATTTCCACAAAATCAGAACCCGAAAGCGTAAAGAACGGAACACCCGCTTCGCCTGCTACGGCTTTGGCCAACAAGGTTTTACCAGTACCGGGAGGGCCTACAAGCAAAACGCCTTTCGGAATTTTACCTCCCAAATTGGTGAATTTGTCTGGGCTTTTGAGAAAGTCCACGACTTCTTTAATTTCTTCTTTGGCTTCGTCGAGGCCTGCCACGTCCGAAAACGTAATTTTCACACGATTTTCAGCATCAAAAAGTGCCGCGCGAGATTTGCCAATGTTGAAGATTTGACCACCTGGCCCACCAACAGACATACGGCGCATCAAGAACCAAAAACCAACGATAAGCAACAAAATAGAACCATAGCTAAACAAGAAATTATTCATGTTGCTTGGACCTTCTACCGTGTATTCTACACGTTCGCTGGCTGGAAGTTTGCGTTGCAATTGTTCAAGCCATTGCTCGAAAGCCTCCGAATCTATGACGCGGAAACGATAATGAGGTGCTCCTAAACTTGGGAAAGTCGATTCTTTGCCGAGTTTTTTGTACTCATCATTTTGAAGAGCTTCCTCTTTGAGGGTTACTTCTACGATTTTTTCATCGCTGTAAATCACTACGTTTTTCACGTCGTGGCGAAGCACCATTTTCTCGAAGCGGCTTTTGGTAATTTCTTCTACGTTGCTGCTTCTGTTAAAAAACATCATGGCCAACAACAACACCAAAATCCCTGCGATAATCCAAATCTGGAATCCAGCTCCGTTACGGTTGTTGTTTGGAGGAGTGGGTGGGATTATTTTTTTGCGTTTTGCATCTCCGTTGGGAGTGCTTTTATTTTCGTTTTCGGTCATTGTTTTTTCTTAGTAACATTCTTGAGAATATAAACATACTTTAGGAAAAAATGTTCCTAAACGCCTTATTCGGAAGCTAAGTAAGTGATTTTGGCATCACCCCAAAGTTCTTCAAGGGCATAAAACTTGCGGCGGTCTTTTTTGAAAACGTGTGCCACTACATCGGAATAATCCAACAAAATCCATTCTTTGTTTTCTTTACCTTCTTTGTGCCATACGTCTTGTTTCGCAGCCTTGTACACCTCGTCTTCTACAGAATCGGCAATGGCATCTACTTGTGTGTCTGAGCCACCAGAGCAAATAACAAAATAATCGGCAATGGCATTTTTCACATGACGCAAATCAAGCACGGCAATTTCCTGTGCTTTTTTTTCAAGCATACCCTTTACTACTAATTCGCTGAGTTGGGTGGATGTAATTTGATTTTTCTTCACTGTACTATCTTTGTTCAAAAAATAATTGCTAAATCTTAAATATATCGGCCAGTTTTGGCGCGAATTGCAAACTTACTACTTACGCGCTAATTTTGTGCCTGTATCGTATTTTTTTCAGAAATATTAGCCAAAATAAGACTATCTTGTATAACACATCTATTCATACACTTTTTGTGGGGCAGAAAATAATTTATATGCCAACTTGTCAGTCCACTAATGACGAAGCGGCTGCATTACTGCAACAAAACCCACACACACCCGAAGGAACTTGCCTGATTACTGACACTCAAACGGCTGGGCGCGGGCAGCGTGGTAACACTTGGGAAGCGGCAAGCGGCCAAAATCTGACGTTTTCCTTGATTCTCAAACCCGTATTTGTTACGGCTACGGCTCAATTTCAATTAAACGTCGCAATTACGCTGGCTATTGCCGAATTATTGGGCAATGTTTATGCCATAAATGACGTGCGCATCAAATGGCCAAACGATATTTATGTAAAAGAACAAAAAATTTGTGGGATTTTGATCGAAAATATTTTGCAAGGCGCACAAATCGGTCAAAGTATCGTGGGCATTGGGCTTAATATCAATCAAATCAATTTCGGAAATCCTCGCGCCACTTCGTTGGCTCTGCTGCGAGGAACAACTACCACGCTACCCGAAGTGTTTGGGCATTTGTGCAAACTCATCGAAAAATATTATTTGCAGCTTCGCGCAGGCAACTACACCACGCTCAAAGCCAAATATTTGCAACAACTCTACCGCCGCGGCGATTTGGCCAACTTCGCTGATGCCGCAGGCCAACCATTTGAAGGCGAAATCATTGGCATCAATGATACTGGGCAACTGGCCGTACAGACCAACAACACACTACGTTATTTTTCCTTTAAAGAGATTGTGTATTTGTAGGCGATTTTATCACATTCTTATTGAGCTTATAACAAAGATACCATACTTACGGCATTTCCACACCGACATTTTTTACTACCAAGATACCAAGTTTTTACTATGTGCAATCAGCTAAGGTTAAAATTTTTGTAGCAGAAGGCTATACGCGCAACGTTTCTAATGTTGGTGGCCTAATATCTGAACGGTTAAGTATTCACACATTTTTATGTCAACTAAAAAGCTCCTATTGATTTTGGAAACCAATAAGGGCTTTTGACGTAATTAACTCATAACAAGGATATTATTGCTTAGTACTTTCTTCGCTAGTATTGATTTTACAATAAAATAAATACTAGGTTTATTGATATTTAATCAATTGAAGTAACTTTAAACACCAAACTGTAATAACCGATTTTGGCTTGCAACTGAAAACTTACCAGCATTTTGCCCAATCGTTTCTACTTTTGCCCGAAAAACGCAAACTTTGTAACGGCTATTGGGTTAAGTCTAAAAAGCCAATCGTAAAGCAAGCATTTTCTTCCTGTTATGAATAAAACAAATTTGGCTGCCGCGTGGCAGTATTGTGAAAGCCTGACGGCTTATCATCGCCGCCTTACGCAAGAAGTAAAAATCGGAGATGTACCGATGGGTGCACATCACCCTATCCGCGTGCAGTCCATGACCACGGTGGACACCATGGACACGGCGGGTTCGGTGGCGCAATGTATCCGCATGATTGAGGCAGGTTGCGAGTATATCCGCATCACTGCACCGAGCCTGAAAGAAGCCGAAAATTTGGGCAACATCAAAGCCGAGTTGCGCCGCATGGGTTATAACACGCCGTTGGTGGCCGACATTCACTTTACGCCCAACGCCGCCGAATTGGCTGCCCGATTGGTGGAAAAAGTTCGTATTAACCCTGGCAATTACGCTGATAAAAAACGTTTTGAAACCATAGATTACACTGATGCCACTTACGCCGCTGAACTGGAACGCATCAGAGAGCGTTTTGTGCCGCTGGTCAATATTTGCAAAGAATATGGCACGGCCATGCGCATCGGGACAAATCACGGTTCACTTTCGGACAGAATTTTGAGTCGCTACGGCGATACACCACTGGGTATGGTGGAAAGTGCGTTGGAGTTTTTGAGAATTTGCGAAGCTGAAAACTACTATAACATTGTTATTTCCATGAAAGCCAGCAACACGCAAGTAATGGTGCAGGCTTACAGACTTTTGGTGCAAAAGTTGGCGGAAGAAAATCTAAAACCTTATCCGTTGCATTTGGGCGTAACCGAAGCGGGTGAAGGCGAAGACGGTCGTATCAAATCGGCGGTTGGTATCGGTACATTACTGGAAGACGGACTAGGCGACACTATTCGCGTTTCGCTGACCGAAGAACCTGAATTGGAAATCCCTGTGGCGCGTGCTTTGGCCGACCGCTACACTCAACGCGCCGCGCAAGCTGCCGCCATTCCGAGCATCGACGAAAGCCCTATTAATCCGTTTCAGCATATACGCCGCCATACGCGCGAGGTTTTGAATATTGGGGGGGGAAATGTGCCGCGCGTTGTTACGGACATTAGCCAAATCGCTGGCCTTACGATGGACGATTTGAAAGTAGCAGGACATTTTTATTTGCCTGCCCTCGACAAATGGAAACTCAATGATTTGGGCGCAGATTATTTGTATTCGGGTCAAAATCCAGTGCCGTTTATGTTGGCCAATGGTTCTAAAGAAATTTTGGATTATGGCACTTGGCTCAATGCCGCCGACAAGGTCAATAAATTTCCCCTTTTTGACCCAAAAACATATTTTGAGGCTTCGCAAAAGCATGAGCAACTGAATTTTATCAAATTTTCTTTAGCAGAATTAAACGCGGATTTGGCAACGGCTTTGCAGCAAGATAAAACGCTGGTAGCGGTGGCCGAAACCGCCAACGCGCACGCCATGCCCGAATTGCGTCGCCTTTTCGTGGAGCTAATGCAACGCGGAATAGATGTGCCCGTAATTACGGCAAGAGGATTTGCGCATTTGCCAGACGATGAATTTCAACTTTACGCCGCCACCGACGTAGGCGGTTTGTTGATAGATGGTTTGGGCGATGGTGCAATGATTCGTATGCGCCCCGAAACCAACGAAAAAACGGAGGCTTTAGAAATTGCAAAAAATTGCAATAACACCGCTTTTGGCATTTTGCAGGCCGCCCGTACACGTATGTCTAAAGCGGAATATATTTCTTGTCCGTCGTGTGGCCGCACGCTGTTCGATTTGCAAGAAACTACGGCCATGATTCGCAAGCGTACCGACCACCTGAAAGGTATCAAAATCGGAATTATGGGCTGTATCGTGAATGGGCCGGGCGAAATGGCTGATGCGGATTACGGTTATGTGGGCGTGGGCAAAGGCAAAATTGCGCTGTACAGAGGCCAAGACGTAGTCAAAAAGGCTGTTCCTGCCGAAAATGCTGTGGACGAACTCATTGAGATTATCCGTGAAGATGGCAAATGGATTTCGCCAGAGGCATTGGAGGAATAACAACATATTTAGTAGATACGCACAACAGTGCGTATCTATTTTTTTTATAAAAAAACGCTACAACTTTTTGAGTTATAGCGTTTTGCGAAGAGGTTTCAAGCGGATTCGAACCGCTGTAGGAGCTTTTGCAGAGCTCTGCCTAGCCACTCGGCCATGAAACCCTTTGTTTTGGGACTGCAAAACTACCTTTTTTGTGATACTTGTCAAATTTTTAGCCCAAAAACTTTTAAATTTTTTATATTTTTCTTGTAAAGTATTGATTGACAAATGTATTGCGAATCCCTTTGCGCAACGAAAACTTAATTAGTAGCTTTGCCCACTAATTTTTTTGTAAGAGATGAACCCTATTGTTATCCTCAGTATTATTATTTGCTACTTTTTGGGATTGTTTGTTATCTCCATTTTCACATCCAAAGGTGCGGACAATGCCTCTTTTTTTAGTGCCAACAAAGAAGCCAAATGGTATTTGGTGGCTTTCGGAATGATTGGTACGTCACTTTCGGGCGTAACGTTTATTTCCGTGCCTGGGCAAGTGGGCGTAACGCAATGGTCGTATTTGCAAGTGGTGTTTGGTTATTTGCTGGGCTATTTGGTGGTGGGAGGCGTGCTGATGCCGCTGTATTATCGCCTCAATCTCATTTCGATTTATACTTATTTGGAACAACGCTTTGGTTTTTGGTCGTACAAAACGGGGGCGTTTTTCTTTTTGCTGTCGCGTTCGATTGGTTCGGCGGCACGTTTTTATTTGGTAATCAATGTATTGCAGTTTGCCGTTTTTGCGCCGTTGGGTTTGCCGTTTTGGCTTACGGTGGTGTTGGCTATCAGCCTGATTTGGCTCTACACCTTCAAAGGCGGCATGAAAACAATTATCTGGACGGACACGCTCCAATCGCTTTTTATGCTCTTGTCGGTGGGAATCAGCATTTATTTGATTGCCGACACGCTTGGCCAGTCGCTGCCGCAATTGCTGAATAGTGTAAACGAAAGTGCTTATTCCAAAATCTTCTTTTTTGATGATGTGAACAGCCGCGATTTTTTCCCAAAACAATTCTTTTCGGGAATGTTTATCACGATTGTAATGACTGGCCTTGACCAAGATTTGATGCAAAAAAACCTGACTTGCAAAAATATCGGCGAAGCCCAAAAAAACATGTTTTGGTTTAGCCTGACGCTGGTTTTCGTGAATGTATTGTTCATGATTTTGGGCGCGGCTTTGTACATGTACGCGCAGGCCAAAGGCGTGGCGATTCCTGCCAAAACCGACCAACTTTTCCCGATGTTGGCTTTGCAGCACTTTAGCCCGATAGCGGGCATCGTGTTTATTTTGGGCATTATTGCGGCCACGTATGCCAGTACTGACAGTGCCCTGACGGCTTTAACCACGTCGTTTTGTATTGATATGCTGGATTTTAATAAAAAAACAGACGAGCAGCAAAAAGAGCGTTTGCGCCTGCGGACACACATCGGGTTTTCGGTGTTGCTGCTGGTTATCGTTTTGCTTTTTGATGTGTATAACAATGAAAATTTGATTACGGCCATTTTCAAAATTGCGGGCTACACTTATGGGCCTTTGTTGGGGTTGTATGCGTTTGGGCTTTTTACCAAACAAGCCGTAAAAGACAAGGCTGTGCCTGTGGTGTGTGTGCTTTCGCCGTTGATTTGTTGGCAGCTCAACACGCATTCGGAAGCGTGGTTTTCGGGCTATAAATTTGGTTTTGAATTGCTCATTATCAATGGTTTAATTACGTTTGTGGGCTTGTGGTTTTTGCGTAAAAATGAAAACCAATAAGATTATTTGATAAGCATTTGTTTCTTTTCTTTTTCATAAAAAAATAAAAATATGCCTCTTATTGCTCCGTCGGTATTAGCCGCAGATTTTGCCAACCTTCAGGCCGAAACCCAAATGCTCAACGCCAGTACTGCCGACTGGATTCACGTGGACATTATGGACGGCGTTTTTGTGCCTAATATTTCGTTTGGGCTACCCGTTACGGCGGCCATTGCCAAGCACGCTACCAAGCCGCTGGACGTGCACCTGATGATTCAGCAACCCGAACGCTATTTGGAGGCTTTCCGCGATGCTGGCGCAAATGTGCTTTCTGTGCATTACGAAGCGTGTCCGCATTTGCACCGCACTTTGCAGCAAATCAAAGACTTAGGTTGCAAAGCGGGTATCGCACTTAATCCGCATACACCCGTGTCGTTGTTGTCGGATATTTTGCCGATGGCCGATGTAGTTTGCCTCATGTCCGTAAACCCTGGTTTTGGTGGCCAAAAATTCATTGAGCATACTTACGCGAAAGTGCGTGCGCTCAAAGCCATGATACAAGAGGCGGGTTGCGCTACGCTTATCGAAATAGATGGCGGTGTGGGGCAAGGCAACGCCAAAGCGTTGGTAGAGGCGGGTGCAGATGTGCTCGTGGCTGGAAGTTCGGTGTTTGCGGCGGCCAATCCTGCGGCGGCTATCGAAGCTCTCAAAAATATTTAGTAAAAGTCAATCAGCTGATAAATAGGGTTGTATGGAATAAAAAGCCGTGCAGCCCTATTTTTTTATTCAATGAAAAGCGGTAATTTCAAGAATAATTTTTGATAAAATTCATTTTGTGTCTTTGCTAACATGATACTCAAACACATTTGTCCGCGTCCCGAATTGCGCGATTTTATAGACACTTTTTGGGTTTTTGAAGCTGATTTTGGCGTTCCCGTGACCGACAGCCGCATTATTGCGCCCAACGGCAAAGCAAAATTTATTTATCCGTACACCAACGCACTGGCTACTATCGACAACGGCGTACTGACAAGTTATCCCGAACAAGACATTTTTTTTATTGGAATTTGGGACAAACCCGTTACGCTGACCTCTACGGCGCAAGTAACGGGCACTATTGGCATAGAATTGAGTCCCAGTGGCTTGCACCGATTCACTGATTTTGCGGCCTTTGAAATTGTAAATCAGATATACAGCTTCGCGGATGTGTATGGCGGTCGTGGTCGGCAACTAATCGAACGACTGCGCAATACGCCCAACGTAACCGAAAAAGTGGAGCTGCTACAACTGTTTTTGGTGGGTTTGTTGGAAAAAAGTCGCCATAATTCGTTGATAGATTATTCCGTGCAACTCATTCACGGCAGCGCGGGTTTGCTTACGATCGGGGATTTGGTAGAAAAAACGGGCTATTCCAAACGTTACATTGACTTGCTTTTTAGGGAATACGTTGGCATTTCGCCCAAAACGCTGTCGGCTATTTCGCGGTTTCAGCGGTTTTATTATAGTTGGGCCAATGCCCAGATGACTAATTTTTATGCCGAAAATCTGTACGAACATTATTACGACCAAGCGCATTTTATCAAAGAATTTAAAAAGTTTACAGGCCACGCGCCCAAGCAATACGCCAATTTGCCTAATGATTTTGGCAAGATTTTTTATCGTTCCGCGCCCTGATTGCCCGTTTTTACAATTTTTCCAGAAAGCCGTCTTTTACTTTTGAGCTATTCTTTTTCATCAATTATTTTCTAAAAAACATGAAAACAATAACGGATAACTCATTGGTAAACAGTGTAAAAGCTGTATGGTTGGTGCGCGGTGCGGCGGGCTGTTTGCTGTTTTTTGCGTTGGGACATAGCATCGGGCATTTTACGCGCCATCAAGTAGCTGACCCGCAGGCGCAAGCCGTATTGCTGCAAATGATGACGCACAAATTTGATATGTTCGGGCAGATGCGCAGCTACGACGAAAATTATACGGGCATGAGCCTGAACCTAATTTTTACTTTGTTGGCTTTTGCGGTATTGTTGCTGGTTATTGCCAAGCATTTGCAGGCGGCACCTCAAATGTCTAAACTGCTGCTGGCGGTGGTGGGTTTGTGTGTGGCGGGTTTTGCCGCGACGAGTTTTATGTATTTTTTCCCAGTTCCTGCATTTTCGTGCGTGGGGGCTTGTGTTTGTATTGTATTGGCAATAAGACAATTACCTTCTTAGTGCTACATTTTTTAAAAATAAAAAGGCCAACTCCTCTTCAATTTGGGGGTTGGCCTTTTTTGATGATTAGCTAAATTAAAGCTATTTGCGAGCGTGTGCCACGTGAGCTGTTGTCAAATCACGGAGGTGATAGCTCATCGGTACGTTAGAATCGTACTCTACGGTGCGGCCATCGCTGCGACGTCTGTAAACTTCTACAATGTGTACTTCGCCTTCGGTTACATCGTAATCGGTGGCTTTTCCAATGCTGAAAAGTGGTTTTGCAAGGTGTGATGTAAAATGCTGAACGGTATCCATTTGACCTTCAGCATTTTCGCGAAGCACCCAAACGTCCGAGCAGAATTTGAATGGATTGTTGCTTGAAAGATGCGCATAAACGTCCTCTCCAGCCATAATAGGAAGCTCTGATGCAGAGCGTTGTGCAAATGCTGACACACTGGTCATAAGGAATGTAACGGAGGCAATTAACAAGGTTTTCATAACATTCAGCGTTTAGATGTTGAATTAAGATTGATAATGAAGTTGTAAGTAGGAGTGTATAAATTATTTAGAGTACATCAGCAGCATTTTTTACTGCTTTTGCTTGATTCAAAGTTCTTAAAAAATGATTAAAATTAAGTTACTACATCACTTCAAAATATTACATATTATAAATGTTGATGCACTTCTAAGTATTTGCAAATAAGTGTTTTACACAAATTGTCCACATATGGGTGTTGGATTTTGCCGATATGTTGAAAAACTGGCAAATTTTTTGATACTTTGATTAAAGTAAGGCGGTATTTTTATACCTAAATAGATTTTTCTTAAAAGAAGGAAAAGGGTAGGACTTGTAATGTTATGTCTTTATTGCGCTACTAGAAGTGCCTGCTTGTTACCGAAAAATACTATTTTCGCATAAATCTTGGTAAAAACATTGAATACATCTGAGCGTTAATTTTGGTACAATATTTGGTATATGGCTTATGTGGGCTATTTTTTATCAACAAATGCAAAAAATATGAAAAGTATATTTCGTAAAAATATTGTTATGTCGTTTTTTTTGCTGTGTTTGGCCTTGCCAGCTTTAGCGCAGCGCACTAACATTCCTTTGGGTTTTGGGGAAGAACTGAATTTTCGCGTACACTATGGATTCATCAATGCAGGTGAGGCCACTATCCGAGTTGCCGACAATTATTATAACATCAACGACAAGTATTGCTACCGAATGGAAGTGTTTGGACGTTCTACGGGAGCATTTGAACGTGTGTTGCGCATACGCGATACGTGGGCTTCGTATATGGACACGTCGGCTTTTTTGCCACAAAAGGCTTTTCGTAATATAGAGGAAGGAAAATACCGCCAACGCGACGAAACTTTTTTTGATTACGACCAAAAAATAGCCCGAATCGAGGAGGCCGACGAAAAAACGAAGGTTGTGAATCTGGGGCTTGGCCGCGTAATGGACATGGTGAGTGGCTATGCGTACCTAAGGTTTATTAGCTACGACAAACTCAAAATCAACGATACTATCAAGGTGTCTGGGATGCATGAGGACAAAATTTATAAAATGAAAATCGTGTATCGTGGAAAAGCGCGTGTGAAAACCAAATTCGGGAAAGTATATGCGCATGTAATTTCGCCTGTAATGCCCGAAAATAAATTATTTGATGGCGAAAACTCGATTCGGGTTTGGCTCTCGGACGATGGCAACAAAATTCCACTCAAAATACAAGCGGATATGTTTGTGGGTGCGGTGGAAGTGGATTTGAAAGGTTATAAAAATCTAAGATTCCCGACCACGCTCAAAGCCTCAGGCGAAGAAGACTAAAAGCCAAAATGCCCTACTCATATATAATGTAAGTAGGGCATTTTTTGTGGTTAAATATTTTCCTTCACAAACGAGGCTAATTGTTTTACCAACACCTCATTGATACGCTGATACGATTCAAAAGTCCAGCCTGCCACGTGTGGCGAAAATACAACGTTTTCGCGCTGGGCGAGTCGGTCAAAGGTTTCGATTTGGGAAGGGGAGAGGCTGGCCAGTTTTTCATTTTCAAGCACATCTAAGGCCGCGCCACGTACTTTGCCCGTTTCGAGTGTTTTTTCCAACTCTTGTAGCGGGACTATTTCGCCGCGTGCCGTATTGACGAGCCAAATATTTTTATGAAAAGCATTAATAAAACTTTCGTTTACCATGCCTTTGGTTTCGGCAGTAAGCGGAATATGCAGGCTGAGCAGGTCGGTTTCTTGCTGGAGCGTTTGGAGGCTTACTTGTTGGGCATGCGTGTCTGGCCACTGGGTCAGGTATTTGTCGTAAGCCAACACGCGGCAACCAAAACCGCTGAGTTTGCGGGCAGTGGCGCGTCCCATATTGCCGTAGCCAATAATTCCGACGGTAAGGCTGCCCAGTTCGTAACCTCTGTTGTATTCGCGTAGCCATTGTTTTTGGCGTACTTGTCGGTCGGAAGTGTGCAGTTTGTTGAGCAGGCAAAGCATCAGGCCGACGGCGTGTTCCCCAACAGCATCGCGGTTGCCTTCGGCGGCATGAAATAACCGAATATTGGCGGCTTTTACGGCTTCTAAGTCTATGTTGTCGAGGCCTGCACCAGCCCTTCCAATGAACTGAAGTTGGGAGGCTTTGGCCAAAATTTCGGCGTTGATAGGGGTTTTGCTACGCACGATTAAACCTTGATAATCAGCTATAATATCGAGTATTTCTTCGCGTTTGATGTCGGGGCGATAGTTGGGCGTAATCTCAATGTCTAGTAGCATTTGGGAGATACTAGGGTGCATATCGTCTATGATGAGGCATCGCATGGCAGGTATAAGTTGGTTAAAAAGGGTTATAGTGGGGCTAAAGGTACAAAAAAGGCATTATCAAATAAAAAGGCGTTTTTTTATGTGTTTTTATGGGAAATTCCGTATAACGTTCTAATTTTGGGGCAAGACTAACCGTATAATATGGAATTTAAGGCATTATCTCTGCAAGGAGTAATAGAGATTATACCACGTGTTTTTGAAGATGAACGTGGCTTTTTCTTTGAGTCGTACAACGAAAAAGTTTTTAAAGAAAATGGAATAGCGGATACATTTGTCCAAGACAATCAATCTTTTTCACTGAAGAATGTAGTGCGAGGTTTGCACTATCAGAATGCACCTTATGCGCAGGCTAAGTTAGTGCGTGTAATTAGTGGTCAAGTATTGGATGTTATCGTGGACATTCGCCCAGATTCGGCTACTTATGGCCAGCATTTGAAAGTGATTTTAGATGCTCAAAAGCAAAATATGCTCTATGTTCCTGCGGGCTTTGCGCATGGCTTTACGGCCTTAGAAGACACTGTTTTTGTGTATAAATGTACTAATTTATACAATAAAGCATCGGAATCTGGCATTTACTGGGCAGATGAAACATTGGATATTGACTGGGAAGTAGAAAATCCTATTGTTTCAGAAAAAGATAGAATTTTGCCCCGTTTTAACTAGTAATCAAATCTATGAAAATATTAAAAAGTCTTGTATTGTTTGCTCTTTTGGTTGGGGTGATGTCAAGTTGTTATTACAAGCGAGACCTCATGTTTAGGACAGAGACCTCACTCAATGAGGGTGAGTTTACGACTGCCTTGGAAAAAGTCAAACAAGGCTATCGTCTCAAAAAAGGAGATGTGATTTCGTTTCGTTTGTTTACAAATAAAGGTGAAGTGGTCATAGACCCTAACTACGATTTGGCAAAACTATTGGGCTCAAGCCGTGAAGGAGAAGGATTCACCAAACAAGATGGATCCGCTACACAGTTGTCTTATGTTGTGGATAACAGGGGATATTTATTATTACCAATGATAGGGAAAATATTCGTTGATAGTATTACACATCCCCAATTTGATAGCCTTCTGGCAGTTAAATATTCGGCCTATTATCAAGAACCTTTCATTACATCACAGGTCAGCAGCAGACACATTGTTATTTTAAATGGCACGCAAAGTAAAATCATTCCTTTAGGGCAAGAAAGCATGAATCTTATTGAGGCTATTGCTGCTTTACCAGAAGGTTTGGGTCCTCAATCTGATATTCGTCATATACGATTGATTCGGGGTGATTTACGAAATCCGTCTGTTATGTTGATTGATTTATCGACCATAGAAGGAATGAAAAAATCAGATTTAAGGCTACTTCCTGATGATATTATTTACATAGAGCCTGGCAGAAGTGTGGTTAGGGAAGCGGTAAAAGATTTTGGCCCTTATTTGACTATTTTGACAACCACGTTGTCGTTGATCGTTGTTTTATTTCGTTAAATTTTTTTTAGTATGTTGCAAAACGCAGAAGCTATTAATAATGCACTTGTCGAATTAGAGGAAGAAGAAGAATTAAGAGCAGAGAAGGGAATTAATAGTGATAAATTACTTTCAATTCTTAATAAGAGTCTTTGGTGGATTATTATGTTCGTTGTGGTCGCAACTTTGGGAGCATATACTTATGTTCGTTATACAAGGCCCACTTATGAAGCATATTCTGTATTAAAACTAGATATTAAGCAACAGGCTTCTGGATTGCTTAGTCGCGTTTATTCGGCAACAGGAGAGGAGATGCAAAGCTCTAATCTTTCTGGTGAGATAGAATTGATTACTTCATTTATGCTATACAATAAGGTAATCGATAAAATGGGAGAAAATATACATATCACCTATATGCAAAAAGGTAATTTTGTGTTTTCAGAAATGTATAAAAGTTCTCCATTTAGGGTAGAGTATGAGGTTAAAAATCCTGCATTTTATGATATTCCCGTTGATGTTTTATTTATAGATGAAAAACAATTTTCGCTGAAATACAAGCTCGGAAATGTAAATTATTCTCGTAATTTTAATTTTGATAAAACATACGAAAATCAGGATGTTAAATTTAAAATAACTAAAACACCTTTTTATAAGCCAGACGTAATTAATTACGAATATTTCTTTACTATCAATAGTCGAAATAAATTATTGATGCAGATGTTTTTTAATACGTCTGCTTATATTCTGAATCAGAGTGCGAATACCATTCGGATTATTATCAAAGATCATCATCCGCAAAAAGCGCATGATATTATGGTTACGATTGATAGCGTTTATTTAGAGCAGACACTGGAACAAAAAAATAAAGTTAATGAACAGACTTTAGCATTTTTGAATTCTCAGTTGGATACGACTGCTCAAAAACTGGCAATGTCCGAAAAGGAAGTGGAACGCTTTATTCAAGTAAATAGAGTAATTGATGTGCGCGATCAAGTGGCTGAAATGATTACGCACGTGGAAAAACTCAAAAAAGATAAAATTGAGCTCGAAATCCAAAACTCCTTGTTAATGGATTTGCGCAATACTATCATTAATAACCAAGATATAAGAAAAATTATCCCAGCATTAAAGCACATTAATGACCAAGAATTGGTTGATTTAGCAGAAGCACTAAGCGATTTGCAGAATCAAAAAGAAATGATGTCTTATACGGCAAAAGAAGGGACACTTGCCGCACGACTCAGAGATAAAAAAATAGGCTCAATGGGGGAAGACTTGTTGAAAATTATCAATGAAACAACTCGTTTTTTGGGTAAAAAAATCTCTTTAGTTAATTCGGAAATAAGACAGTACGAAAATAGATTTTTGGCTGTTCCTACTCAAGATAAAGAACTGAATCGCATCAAACGTTTTTACGATTTGAACGAAAAGTTTTATTTGCTTTTGGTAGAGAAAAAAGCAGAATTTAGTATTGCTAAAGCAGGTACTGTCCCTGAATTTCAAATCCTTACAGCTCCCACAGTGCCCACCGTGCCTGTATTGCCTCAACGTGCGAACGTGTATTTGGCTTGGTTGGCGGTTGCTATTATTGCGGGCAGTGCTTTAGTGATTATCCGTTATTTCCTGCAAGACTCCATTGTTACACAAAAAGAACTTGAAAAGGTGGCAATTGCTCCTATTCTGGGTGTTATTCCCACTTATGTAAAAGAACAATTGAAAGTGGCTACCTTGGTAGTGGACAAAAACCCCAAATCCAGTATTAGTGAAGCCCTGCGTTCTATCAGAACCAATATAGAATTTATTTTGCCTCAAAACGGGAATAAACGTATTCTCTCAGTTACTTCTACTATTTCTGGCGAAGGAAAAACCTTTATTTCTATCAACCTTTCGGGTATTTTGGCCTTATCAAATCAGAAGGTTGTATTGCTGGATATGGATATGCGTAAACCTAAGTTACATTTGGCTTTTAGCTCCAATAATGACAAAGGTATGAGTACGATTCTGAGCGGAAGACATCAATGGAAAGAGTGTATTCATAATACACATTTAGAAAACATTGACCTCATTACGGCAGGACCAGTACCGCCAAACCCATCAGAGTTGATTATGCGCCCGAGCTTCAAGGACTTACTCAACGAATTGCATCAAAGTTATGATACGATTATTATTGACTGTCCGCCAGTGGGTTTAGTAACCGATGGTATTTTGGTAATGCAACATGTGGATTTGCCTATTTATGTGGTTCGTTCAGAGTATTCTAAGCGAACTTATGCCAAAAATATCAATAAGTTGGTGCGCGTGAATGGTTTCAAAAACCTGTCTATTGTGCTCAATGGCTTGGACAACTTTAAAACGTATGGCTACGGCTACGGCTACGGCTACGAATATTATAGTGAAGACAAGTCTTCTAAGAAAGGATTGGATCTTATGTGGCTGAGAAGCTTGTTTACAAAACAATAGGGCATATATGATACAATTACTTTCTCAATTGCCTGAACCCCAGTCCTATAATCAGCAAAAGAAAGGCTGGCCATGGACTCTTGAAAGCCAAACCAATCATTTGGAGGCCTCTTTTTTGCCTAAAGTAAGCATTATTACGCCAAGTTATAATCAAGGGCAATATTTAGAGGAAACGATTCGCTCGATTCTGTTGCAAAACTATCCTAATCTGGAGTTTATTATTATTGATGGTGGTAGCAAAGATGAAAGCGTAGAGGTAATCCGAAAATATGAAAAATGGATTACGCATTGGGTAAGTGAAAGAGATAAGGGGACGTATGAGGCGATGAATAAAGGCCTTGCCCAGATGACTGGACAGTATTGGTGTATCGTTAATTCTGATGATATTCTGATGCCCAATGCCATTGCACAGGCTGTGGATTATTTTAGGCAAAACCCAGATTGCCAATGGCTTACGGCTACCACGCATTCCATTGATGAGTTTTCGAGAGTGAAATATACGTTTTTCCCAGAAATGCCTCAGACTAAAGTGGCTGGTTTGTCTTTTTTGGATCGTTGTTGGATTCGCCATCCCGCTACTTTTTTGAGTAGAAAAACGTTTGATACCATTGGTTTTTTTGCGCCGATAGATATACTCGACTACGATTATTGGATAAAATTAGAACTTCATGGGCTGCTCCCTGCTATTATTCAAGAGCCATTGGCGGGTTTGCGTTATCATAGCTCCTGTAAATCCATTGATTTTGAAAAAGCATTATTGCAGAATATTGCACTCCAAAAATCTATTTTAAATCAATTTTTTGGAAATAATGCGCCTGCCCAAAAGCAAATTTTGGATAAAATACATCAAATTCAAGTAGAGTATTATCAAGTGATAATCAAAAGAAATATTTTTCAAGGAAATATCTCAGAGGCTAGAAAATACTGGATTGAATTGTTTAAATATCAACCAACACTCGTTTTTAAAAGATGGTTTTGGGGGCTATTTACGAGATTTTTTACGCGAAAAGTAGAAGAAAAAGAGTTTAATCCTTTTCTTTTTTTACGTTCATAGCAGCACAAATTCCTTATAATTTTCAAAAATGAAATTATTATTTCTTAGCCCAAATAGCGAGATAGGTGGTGCAGAAGCGGTTCTGATTGAAGATATGCTGGCATTACAGGCGCACCACGATATTCATGTCATATTGCCTGCCGAAGGAACGATTTCTAAAAAATTAAAAGGCACTAAAATTATAGTACATATTGTACGTTTTGATTGGTGGATTGCTACGCATTCACTTACGTTTATTCAAAAGATAAAATTTACGCGCGGCTATATTATTTCAACACTTAAAATAAAGAAAATTATAACTAATATATCTCCTGATACACTGATTACCAATACAATAGCGACACCAGTAGCAGCAATAGCCGCCGCTTTGGCAAGTGTTAAACACATTTGGTATATACATGAATTGGGTAAGGAAGATCATCATTTGTCCTTTTTTTTTGGTGAAAAAAAATCTTATTATTTGATCAATAAACTCTCTAATCGAATTATAACAACGTCTTTTTTAGTACAGAAAAAAGTAGCGGGATACATTCCTGATAATAAGATAGAAACAATATATTGTAGCGTTGAAATCCCAAATTCAGAGCAATTTATTTCTGCTGAAAATCCATATAAAATAGCATTAAATTCTCCCTTAAAATTATTGATTACTGGTAGAGTGGGAGAGGGAAAAAGGCAAGAAGATGCTGTAAAAGCATTAGAAATTCTGATAAAGAAATATGATATACCTGCTCAACTTACGATTGTTGGTGATAGAGGAGGCGAATATTCTCAACAAATTAAAGATTATATTCAACAAAATCAATTATCAGCATTTGTAGATTTTGTTCAGTTTACAGACAATATATATAAATATTACCAAGAAGCTGATTTTGTATTTATTTGCTCGCGTTGTGAGGCCTTTGGGCGTGTAACAATTGAGGCAATGAAGTTAAAAAAAGTTGTTTTTGCATCCGACGCAGGGGCAAATCCAGAACTTTTAGGCAACAATGAACGAGGTATATTATATCAAATGGGAGATGCAGAAGATTTAGCACAAAAAGTAGCACAAACGATGCAACACCCTATTCAATTGCAACAAATTAGCCAACGTGCTTTTGAGTGGTCTTGGCAGGTCTGTAACACTAAAACTCATCTCGATAACTTGCTAAAAACAATTCAAAATGCTTGATATTTCTGTCGTTATTGTTAATTATAATACTTTCACGCTTACGTGTCAGTGCATTGAGTCTGTAATTCAAAAAACGCAAAATGTTAGCTACGAAATTATTTTGGTAGATAATGCTTCTGCCGAATGTGATGCCGATTTATTTAAGCAAAAATTCCCTGAAATTACGCTGATAAAAAGTGCTGAAAATGGTGGCTTTGCCAAAGGAAATAATTTGGGAATAGCACAAGCCAAAGGCGAATATATTTTGCTACTTAACAGCGATACTGAGCTGATAAATAATGCATTATATGAGACCGTAATGGTAATGCGAGCCAACCCCAAAGCAGGCGTAATGTCAGGCAAATTACTGTATCCTGATGGGCGAGTGCAGGGCGTAGCGGGGCGTTTGCCGAGTCTCAAAATGGAATTTGAGGAGCTTTTACGCTTAAATAAATCGCTTACTCCTGCGCAGCGTGCTATTTATTATTTAGGTAATGAATTTGACTACGAAACTACATTAAATGTTGGTTGGGTTTGGGGGGCTTTTTTTGTTTTTCCAGCCAAAATTTTACAACAATTTCCCCAACATAAATTACAAGATGATTTCTTTATGTATGGCGAAGATTTGCAATGGTGTTGGTACATCAAAGACTTGGGCTATGATATAATGTATTCACCAAAACCTGTAGCTTATCATTATATTTCGGCCAGTTCTAAAATAAATGAAGAAGAGAAAGCATTAAAAAAATCTTTACCCAATTTGGTATTATTAATGCGCAAACAAAAAGGATATTTTTATACGAGTTTTTATTTTTTGATAAAGGCATTGCATTTGCTTTCATTAAGAAATAAAAAAGACCTACAAAAAGCGATTGCTACACTTAAAATCGCATTTTCTTAGCATTGTTTTATGACAAATCAGCCCAATATAGCTTCTATTTCTGTTATTATTCCTGTGAAAAATCGAGCAGGATTATTGGAAATAACGCTGGATAATATTTTTGCTCAAACGCTTTTGCCCGCCCAAGTAATTGTGGTGGACGATGGCTCTACCGATCATTTGCCGCAGGTGATAGCCAAATACGAAGGCCGCGTTACTTGCATCCCAAACGAGGGCAAAGGGCCAGGGGCTGCGCGTAATACAGGCCTGAAAATAGCTGATACAGCGTTTGTGAAGTTCTTTGACTCTGACGATGTCATGACGAAAAATTGCTTGCAAGCCCAATACGAAGTTTTGCAAAAAACAGGTGCGCCACTTGTTTATAGTCCGTATATTCACGCCATAGAGCAACCTGATGGCTCTTGGTTGCGGCAAGGTGCGATTGTGCAGTACCAGCCTTTTCCTGCCACCCAAACGCTGCGAGCGTGTATGGCCTATAATTTCTTTACCGTAATTCCTGGTTTTATGTTTCGTCGGGAATTTTTGGAGAAATTGGGCGCGTGGCGCACGGATATTACGGCTTACGAAGATTGGGATTATTTGTGGCGCATCGGCAAACTTTGCCCCAATCCTGTTCATACCAACCAAGCGGCCATGATTTATCGCTTGCATGGGGCGCAAACCACTGGCGCACATTTCGATAATACGCAGCGCGACAAAGAAAAAGTAATTTGCCTGAAAGATGCGTTAGCTGCCGCACAAGATTTGTCGCCGTTGGATAAATTAGCTTTGACGAATATCTTGTGGAAAACGCTTAAATCATTGGCGCATTTGCCCGAATATCAGGCTGTTTTGGCGCAATATGATAGCCCTGCAATGCCTTTTATTTCTCTTTATTTAAGATTAAAAAATAAGTTGGAAAGACTCAAAACACACTCGGATTGGACAACGATGCATGGCGTTAGTAATTCGGAAGAGGTTTGGGGACAGTACGCTAAATTGTTATAAATCAAAAAATTATACTAAAAAATGAAACAAGTTGCCGTTATTGGTGCGGGCGTGTCGGGGCTATCGGTTGCCCGAATGTTACAATCCGCCGAGTGTGAAGTAACCGTTTGGGAACAAGCCGACAAAGTGGGTGGCCTTGTCAAATGCGACCGTGTCCACGACAATCTTTTTCATAAAGTGGGCGGCCACGTGTTCAACAGCCGTAACAAAGCTGTTTTGGATTGGTTCTGGGGACAATTTGACCAAGAAAATGAGTTTATTAAGGCGCGTCGCAATGCCAAAATCTTGATGAATGATAAAATTATTGGTTATCCTGTTGAGAATTATTTGCACCAGTTGCCTAAACAAACCGTAGAAAATATTCTGTCGGATATGCTCGCTTTGCGCGGTACGGACAAAAAACCACAAGATTATCCGAACTTTGAGGAGTTTTTGCGTAGCAATTTTGGCCAAACATTATACGAACTGTATTTTAAGCCTTACAATTACAAAATCTGGCATACGGATTTGGCGCAAGTGCCGCTGGGCTGGCTCGATGGCAAATTGCCGATGCCCAACCTCAAGCAAATGCTTTTGAGCAACATTGTGCGCGAAGAAGAATCTACAATGGTTCACGCCTCGTTTTTCTATCCGCGCGAAGGTGGCTCTCAATTTATTGCCAATCGTTTGGCCGAAGGTCTAAATATTTGGTTAAATACTGGCCTACATTCCATTGAGCGAGATGGAGGACAATGGCTTCTTAATGAAGAAGTTACGTATGATGAAGTGGTTTATTGTGGCGATGTGCGCAAACTTGCTTCCTTGTTTGTACACCCAGACGCAGCTACCAAAAAGGCTTTGGAAGCAGTTACTGCCCTCAAATCGAATGGCACATCAAACTTGTTTTGCGAAACTGACGCGACAGATATTTCTTGGCTGTATTTGCCTAATGCCCACATCAAAGCACATCGCATTATTTACACAGGCAATTTCAGCGAAACCAATAGCAGAGGTTCTAAACGTAGTACTTGCGTAGTGGAGTTTTCGGGAGATTATACTTACGAGCAAATGTGCGAGGAAATCAAGAAGTTGCCAGGCAATCTTTCGCCAATTTCCCAAAACCATGAGGCAAACTCGTACGTTATTCAGGAAACTGATACGCGCGAACGCATCCAAAATCTCAAAAATTTGACCGAACCCAATGGCTTGTATTTGCTGGGTCGTTTTGCGGAATGGGAATATTATAACATGGATGCAGCCATTGAAGCGGCAATGGCTTTGAGTGGTCGTATCTTGGCATAATAAATTTTTAAACAATTTGAAATAATTTGTCGTTAATATCTGTTAACTATATATTAACGATAAATTGTTTCAGGTTATGGTTGCAACAGAAACCAATGTATTAGAAAAGGCAATGATTGTACTGGAAAATGCCAGCGCATGTGCCTTGTACTTACCAGAGTATAGTGCTATTGTTTGCGTTGTCAAGAGAGAATTTATTATTCGTTCTGATTTTAGGGCATTGTTTGAAACCGTAGGTGCTGCAGCGCGCATCTATTTGCCCAATAAAATCATTTTTGATATGCGTAAAATGGAAGTTTTTGACCAAAAAATAATGACGTGGTATCATACCGAATGGAAACCCCGATTATTTAAGGAAATTGGTCTGAAAAAGTATCGAAAGTTATTGCCTCAAAACAAGCTTTTTCGAAAATATGTAGCAATGAATCGCGAACAACTCGCCAAACAACACGCCTTTGATTTCAGTGTTTTTGATATTCGCCATTGCGAGACGATGGAACAGGCACTCGAATTTTAGAAAATTATTTTTTGTGATTAACACGAACCTTTGTGCTATGATGGCGCAAAGGTTTTTTATTTTGCTGTGTTAAAATTTGTTGAATTGTTATTGTTTTTTGTTAAACAATTGTGACGTGCCGTGGGTTATATTTCTACGTTTCACACTAAGCATTTTAGAAATATGATTATATCAGAACAACATGATTTGATACTGGATAATTTCAGTACTTATGCTTATTATGTCGCGGAACATAAAGCCATTGTTTGTGTTGCTAAAAAAGAGTTTATCGTTCGCGCTGATTTTGAAGCATTGTTTTTGGCAGTAGGAGAGGCCGCCAAAAAGCATTTGGCCGAGAAAATCGTATTTGACAAGCGTAATATGCACGTGTTTGACCAGTCGGCTATGACGTGGTATTATACCGAATGGAAAACCAAGTTATTAAACGAAATCGGGCTTAAAAAGCATCGCAAACTTTTGCCCGAAGACAAACTTTTTAGAAAAAGTGTTGCCATTGGCCGCGAAAGAATTGCCCGCGAACATGGTTTTGATTTTTCGCTTTTTGATGTCCGCTATTACGAGTTGCTCGAAGAAGCCTTAGAAAACTAATGCCATTCAAAAACAAAAAAGCCTTTGTTCTGTGATAGTACAAAGGCTTTTTTGTTTGTAACGTATTTATTGGTAATTAGTTACGGTTTAGACAGTTAAGGTCTTCAAACGCAAGTTTCAAACGTTTAACGAAAGATTCTTCGCCTTTGCGCAACCAAACGCGTGGGTCATAGTACTTTTTGTTTGGCGAATCAGCACCTTCTGGGTTGCCGATTTGTCCTTGCAAATAAGCTTCTTTCGCTACATAATAATCTTTTATACCTTCCCAGAAAGCCCATTGCATATCTGTATCAATGTTCATTTTGATCGCACCGTATTCGATCGCTTCGCGGATTTCTTCGCGTGATGAACCCGAACCGCCATGGAATACAAAATTCACTGGCAAATCACCTGTATTGAATTTCTTTTTGATGTAATCTTGAGAGTTTTTCAAAATTACTGGCTCAAGTTTCACGTTACCTGGTTTGTAAACACCGTGCACGTTACCGAAAGCGGCTGCGATGGTAAAGCGTTCACTTACAGCGCGTAGTGTTTCGTATGCTTGTGCTACTTCTTCAGGTTGTGTGTAAAGGTGTGAGCTGTCCAAGTGGCTATTATCCACGCCATCTTCTTCGCCACCCGTTACGCCCAACTCAATTTCTAGCGTCATGCCCATTTTGCTCATGCGCTCAAAGTATTTTTTGCTGATAGCCAAGTTTTCTTCCAAAGGCTCTTCCGAAAGGTCGAGCATGTGCGAGCTGAACAAAGGCTTGCCATTTTTCTCATAAAATTTCTCACCAGCATCAAGCATCCCGTCTATCCAAGGCAACAATTTTTTGGCGGCGTGGTCTGTGTGCAAAACTACCGATACACCATAAAGTTCGGCTAACGTGTGTACGTGTTGTGCGCCAGAAATAGCCCCAGCAATGCAAGCTTGCAATTTATCGTTTGGTGCGCCTTTGCCCGCGAAGAATTGTGCACCACCGTTCGAGAATTGAATGATAACAGGCGAGTTTACGGCCTTTGCAGTTTCCATTACGGCATTGATAGAATCTGTACCAATTACGTTTACGGCAGGAAGCGCAAAGTTATTTTCGTTTGCGTAGTTGAATAACGCTTGTACTTCGTCGCCTGTAAGTACACCAGGTCTGAATTTGGTTGTTGTTGTCATCTGAATAAAACTGAGTAGAAATAAAAAAGTGTTAAAATATTATGACCAAATAAATATCCACAGTCAAACTTAGCCAAAAAAACTAGATAAAAAAATCAAGCAACTATTCGCTTTCATTTTTGCAGTAGAGAAATATAAAAACGAAATAAATGACTGAAAATCAATATGATATTTGGCAAACGTTTGTTTTTTCCCAATTTGAGCAACTATTTTGTTTTTTGTCCAATAAAACTCGTGTTAGTTGCAATTTGGTTGTAAAGATAAAAATGCGTTTTTAGTATCGCAAACGATTGCAGATTTTTTTATAAAAGTTATAAAGAATAATGGTGAAGCTTGCAAAATTGCAGGTCGATGATAAGGATAGATAAGCAATACGAACCGCTTGTCCAGTAAAATATGGATTTCAAGTAATTTGAGATGTGTTTTTGCTCTACTTTTTGAAAATTTAGAAATAGCTTTCGCACAACATCTGAAAAAGACTGTTACTTTTTTCTCTCAACAACGGTCTTTATGTTTATCTTTTTTAACACGAATCTACATGAACAAACTTTTCAGAGCTTGTGCCGCTGTACTGCTTTGCACGACATTTAGTTGTACACCCATTATGAAAATGGCTTACGGCATCAAAAATCCAAAGATTGAAACCGACCAAAGCCTTTTGAAAAAATCCAAAAAATTTGGATTTCGGACAGATAATTTGGCTACCGTCAACGAAGCCGATTATTTGCTGGTGCTGCAAAAAAATGGTATTCCCGACGCGAATATTTTTGACAAAGAAGGCCGCTACATCGAATACCGCGCCACCGAAGAATCGTGTAATGCGGGGCTTTTTAGTTACATCCCCAAACTTGGCACGGACACCGCGCACAAATACACGAACGTAACCACGCTACAAGCTGAAACGCAACGCCTGCGCGACCTGAAAGGCAATGCTTTTACTTCTTTGCCCGAAGCGGATTATTATGTGTTTATTTATTGGGCGGCCTTTACGGGCAAGCTCAACAAAGACCACGTAAAAGCGTGGGAAGAATTGGCCGCCAGCAACAAAAAAACGAAAATTGCGGTAATAAAAGTGAATCTGGACATTCAGGATTATTGGACGCCAGCCTTTAAAAATGAGATATATAGTTCGATGAACAAAAAATAATCTAAAAAGGTCAACGCTTAAAGTGTTGGCCTTTTGTACTTGTTGGGCAATAGCACAAGCCAAACGAAATAATTATATCAGATAAATTCTTGAAAATTAAAATATGTTTTGTACGAACATTGCGCAAAACCTTCCACAGAATTTATTTACTTTGCAGCCCAAGCCGTCGGGCTGTTGATTTGTATAAAAATAATTCTACCAATAGGCTCAAGGCATTGAGCCAAGCATCGCAAATGAAAAAGTACACTTTCACCGAAAAAAAAGACACCCGTTCTGGATACGGAGCTGGTATGTTGGAGTTGGGACGTAAGAACCCGAATGTTGTAGCACTTTGCGCCGACCTGATTGGCTCGCTCAAACTCAACGACTTCGTTAAAGAATTTCCTGACCGCTTTTTTCAAATAGGTATTGCCGAAGCCAACATGATGGGCGTGGCGGCTGGTTTGACTATCGGCGGCAAAATTCCGTTTACAGGTACGTTTGCCAACTTTTCTACGGGACGTGTGTACGACCAAATCCGTCAGTCTATCGCGTATTCGGGCAAAAACGTAAAAATTTGTGCTTCGCACGCGGGGCTTACTTTGGGCGAAGATGGCGCAACGCACCAGATTTTGGAAGACATCGGTCTGATGAAAATGTTGCCAGGCATGGTCGTGATTAACCCTTGCGACTACAACCAAACCAAAGCCGCAACCCTTGCCATTGCCGACTACGAAGGTCCTGTTTATTTGCGTTTTGGCCGCCCAGTAGTGCCAGTATTTACGCCAGCCGACCAAAAATTTGAAATTGGTAAAGGTGTAATGCTCAACGAAGGCAAAGACGTAAGTATTTTTGCAACAGGCCACTTGGTATGGGAAGCCATCAAAGCAGGCGAAATGTTGGAGGCTGAAGGTATTGATGCAGAAATTATTAACATACATACAATCAAGCCATTAGATGCGGAAGCTGTGCTTAAATCTGCTGCCAAAACGGGTTGCGTCGTAACGGCTGAAGAGCACCAACGCCATGGTGGTTTGGGCGATAGCATCGCACAATTGTTGGCTTTAGAATTGCCTACGCCATTGGAAATGGTTGCCGTAAACGACAGCTTCGGCGAAAGCGGTACGCCAGACGAACTAATGAAAAAATACGGCCTTGATGCTGAAAACATCGTAGCTGCTGCCAAACGCGCAATAGCTCGCCGCAAATAATTTTTCTTTCCAAGAAAACAAAAAAGGTGCAACTGATCAGAGCTGCACCTTTTTGTTTTAAACCAAATCTTCTTTTTTGTTTTTGGTTTCGTAGCCGCGTACACGAGACGAAAAATTTCCTGCGTTGGCCAAATCCAGCATTCCAAACCCCAAATTAGAGTATTCCCCAAAGCCGCAATCATATACAAATTGCTGTACGGCAGGCTCGGCTAACAAGGTAAAAGGCATGGTGTAGCCACGCACTTCTACTTTTTTGTGTTGGGGATAAGCCGCGTACACGCGTGCAAATTTTTTGTCCTCAGATTTTAGTTTCTCTAAATAATCTTTGTCGGGAACTACCTGAAACTTATAGAATTGTGCTGTTTGCTCGTGCGTAAACAAGCCAGAGTTTTCCATACGGTTCATGGTAGATTCGTAAAGCCAATCAGAAAATTCGTCTTCTTGTGGACTGATAAAACGGCGTTGGTCTGTGCTGCCATCTTCCAAGCAGGGGACAATCGGAGAAATACAAACGTATTTCTGCTCTTGCGATAAAATAGGGTTGTCTTCTTGCAAAACACTTTCGGGGCTAAGGCGTAGCTGCCCCACCATTATATGCTTTTTTTCAAATAATTGTGCTATCATTTCACTAATAAGCACTTCATTTGGGCACGCAAATACAATAGTTACTCGATTTGACAATACCGTAAGGCCTGCTGCCGAAATTTTCATTTGGCCTTTTAACCCCGAAAAAGAATAAAAATCGTAGTCTGCGTAGGTTTTCGGGACGAGTTCCTGAAAAACTTGAGCCAACAGATATTGGTGGTGAAACGGTAGCGTTGCCCCCTTGTTCTGAAGCGAGAAAATAATGCGTACTCTCATTGAATGGTTCGGGTAAATGATGATAAAAATTAAGGTTTATAATTTCGTAGGCTAAATATATGCAGATGTTAATGTATAACAAAATGTTTTTTTAGCATATTTTTAAACAAAACACCAATGGCCATTTGTACGTTTGTTGCTTAGGTAATGTTTTCTTACTTTTGAAAATTGAGCCAGTATGTTGGTTGCGGCGTTTTCTGCTACGGAAAAGCCTTTTTTCTTTGGTTTTCGATGGAACAAACTCGTTTTTTATTGCCCGTTTCGGCGTGGTATTTGTTGCCTTGCCTGTTGGCGGGAGTCGTGTATGCGTATCTTTTGTACAGCAAAAAAGCTCCTTGGAGCAAAAATTTAAACTACACGCTGGCCTTTTTGCGCTTTGTGGTGGTGAGCTTTTTGGCGTTTCTGTTGCTCAATCCGCTTATTAAAACCAGCCTGAGCCTTATCGAAAAACCTTGGGTGGTGTTGGCCATAGACAATTCCGAGTCGGTGGCGGCTACTACGCGCCCCGACAGTCTGGCGCATTTGCAACAAAAGTTACAGCATTTGGCCGACCAACTCAAAGCCGATGGCATTAATGTAGCCGTACAAACACTTGATGGGCAACATAATAGCCAATTAGACAGCATAAAATTTAATCAAAAATCTACTGACCTAAACCAAATGCTTTCGGGGCTGCAAAGCACTTACGAAAATAGGAATTTGGCTAATGTGGTATTGGTTTCGGACGGTATCAGCAACGCGGGCGTTTCCCCGACGTATCAGGCCTACAACTACAAAGTGTTGTCGGTGGGTTTGGGCGATACTGTTCCTAAAATTGATGTAACACTCAGGGCTTTGTATTTCAATAAGATAGCTTATTTGGGAAATAAATTTCCGCTCAAAGTCGAAATACAACAGTCGGGCTACACAGGCCAAAAAACAGATGTTTTGCTCAAACAAAACGGTAAGATTTTGGACAAAAAATCTGTAACCTTCAAAAATGGTTTTGTGGAAGCCGACTTTTTGGTAACGGCCAACGCCAAAGGACTGCAACATTTGGTAATAGAAGTCGTACCGCTCAAAGGCGAATTTTCTACCAAAAACAATGCTGCACACGCTTACATAGACGTAATTGACGGCAAAGAAAAAATCTTGATTGCCGCCGCCGCGCCGCATCCCGACATCAAAGCCGTACGCAGTGCTATTGAACAACAAGCTAACTACGAGATAGTTACCTACATTCAGGGCATCGACCAACTCAAAGAAGGCGAACGTTACGACCTCGTGATTTTGCATCAGTTGCCCGACCAACGCGGCAGTTTGCCTACCGCCTTACAACAATGGATAAACGACGGCACTACGCCTGTTTGGTTTATGTTGGGTACAAATTCTAACGTTCAGATGGTTAATAGTTTGAATAATATTCTTAAAATTGATGCGCGTGTAGGCCAAACCGACAAAGTAACAGCCAGTTATAACAAAACTTTCGACAAATTTATTTTTGAAGAAGAACGTCAATTTGTGTTCCCGAAATTGCCGCCGATGACCGTGCCGTATGGCGATTATACGCTGGCGGGTGGCACAGAAATTTTGCTCAAACAACAAATTGGGGCTTTGGCAAGCGAAAAACCGTTGTTGGCGGTGGGGCAGTCGCAAAACAAAAAATCTGCGATTTTGTTGGGTGAAGGCCTGTGGCAATGGCGTTTGCAGGAGTACGCCGACACCAAATCGCACGCGGCAACAGACGAGCTAATCCGTAAGTTGGTGCAATATCTTTCGGCCAAAGAAGACAAACGCAAATTTAGAGTATATCCGCTTGAAACAGAAGTATTTGAGTCGGAAAAAGTAGTGTTTGAGGCCGAGACGTACAATAACATTTACGAGAAAATTTATAACCAAAAAGTTGATTTGCGCGTCATCTCCGAAGCGGGCAAAGTACAACAATTCTCGTTTGTTACGGGCGAAAATGCTTCACGTTTTGAGGTTGGAAATTTGCCCAATGGCATTTATAAATATGTGGCTACCACTACTTTGGGCGGCAAAATAGAAAAGTCGGAAGGAGAGTTTACGGTACGCGAGCAGCAACTTGAAAAGCTCAACACCACCGCCGATTTTGGGCTGTTGCGCGAGGTGGCACGCCAAAATGCGGGCACATTTTTCAAGGCGAATCAGCTTGGCGCATTGGAAGATTATTTGAAGAAAAACCAGCCCAAAGGCTTGGTACACGCCGACGAACAAACGCAAGAACTCATCAATCTGCGTTGGTTGTTTTGGGTGCTGCTGGGGCTGATTAGTGCCGAATGGTTCTTGCGCAAATGGCGTGGAAGTTATTAGAATCTGTTGGTTACCAGTCGATTTTGTAGGAAATATTTGTAAATTGTCATTTGCTTTTTATCGCTTTAGCCCATGACTACGCAAGAAAAATATATAAATCCTTTTACGGATTTTGGTTTTAAGAAATTGTTTGGTTCAGAACCGAACAAAAACTTGTTAGTGAGCTTTTTAAATGAAATATTGAAACTCGATATTGTGGAGCTTACTTATAAGAAAACCGAACATTTGGGCGCGTCGGATTTGGACAGAAAAGTCATTTTTGACTTATACTGTGAAAATGAGCAAGGCGAAAAATTTATCGTGGAGCTACAAAAAGCGCGGCAAAGTTTCTTTAAAGACCGTTCTATTTTCTATGCCACTTTTCCGATACAAGAACAAGCGGAAAAAGGCGATTGGAACTACGAACTGAAGGCGGTTTATACCGTCGCGATTCTGGATTTTTGCTTTGAAGACCAATTCAAAGACGATTTGAAAGTAGAAGTTCAGCTCAAAGACAAGGCGCAAAACCGTGTTTTTTACGAAAAACTCACGTTTTTGTATTTGCAAATGCCCAACTTCCAAAAGTCAGAAAATGAACTGGAAACACTGGAAGACAAGTGGTTATATTTGTTGAAGAATTTGCATAAGTTACAAAATCGGCCTGTGCGATTGCAAGAACGCGTTTTTGCGCAGGCTTTCGACACGGCAGAACTGGCAAAACTGGACGCAACCGAGCGCACGGCCTACGAGGACAGTTTGAAATATTACCGCGATGTCAAAAACTCACTGGATACCGCTAAAGAAGAAGGCCGCGAGGAAGGGATAGAAGAAGGTATTGAAATTGGAATGGAGCTTGCAACTATCAAAGGGATTCAAAAGGCTTTAGCACAAAATATTTTAAATATAGAGCAAATTGCTGCTGTATTTGATGTATCCGTTGAGTTTATCCTAAAAATAAAAAATGGAAAAATTGGATAATGAATCAATGACTTACAAATAAAAAAAGCCGACAATCTATGCAGACTGTCGGCTTTTTAGTTACTATGAAATTAATCAACAAATATTAATTTTCTGGGACACTCATGAGGCGAGTGAGAATTTTTTGAGCAGAAACTGAAATAATTGTTCCTGGCCCGAATACGCCCACCGCACCCGCTTGATAAAGGAAATCGTAATCTTTCGGAGGTATAACGCCCCCAACGACTACCAAAATATCTGAGCGGCCAATTTTGTTTAATTCTTCGATTAGTTGCGGTACAAGTGTTTTGTGGCCTGCTGCTAAACTCGACACCCCAACTACGTGCACGTCGTTTTCGGCGGCTTGGAGTGCCACTTCTTCTGGCGTTTGGAACAATGGCCCAATGTCCACGTCGAAGCCCAAATCCGCGAAGCTCGTCGCGATTACTTTCGCGCCTCTGTCGTGGCCATCTTGCCCCATTTTGGCAATCAGGATACGAGGGCGACGGCCTTCCACTTCCGCAAATTGGTCGGCTTGCTGGCGTGCCAAAGCAAAGTTTTCATCGTCGGAAACCTCACCCGCATATACGCCCGAAATAGAACGAATCGTAGCCTTGTGGCGGCCAAATACTTTTTCCATAGCGTCCGATATTTCGCCTAAAGAAGCACGCAAACGCGCTGCGTCCACGGCCAAAGCCAACAAATTGCCTTTGCCAGTTTGGGCACATTCCGTAATTGCGTCAAGGGCTTTGGCTACGGCTGCATTGTCGCGCTCGGCACGCATAGCCGCCAAACGCGCTACTTGTGCTTGTCTTACAGCTTGATTATCAATGTCTAAAAGCTCAATATTGGTTGGCTCATCTGCCAAATATTTATTTACACCCACAATCACATCTTTGCTGCTGTCGATGCGTGCTTGTTTGCGTGCGGCAGCTTCTTCGATGCGCATTTTCGGAAGTCCCGTTTCGATGGCTTTGGTCATGCCGCCCAAACTTTCTACTTCTTCGATGAGTTTCCAAGCCTTGTTGGCCAGTTCGTGCGTGAGATTTTCTACATAATACGAGCCGCCCCAAGGGTCAATGGCTTTCGTAATGTAGGTTTCTTCTTGTATGTACAATTGCGTGTTACGAGCAATACGCGCCGAAAAATCCGTTGGCAAGGCAATGGCTTCGTCGAGGGCGTTGGTGTGCAAAGATTGCGTATGACCCAAAGCGGCGGCCATCGCTTCCACGCAAGTACGCGCTACGTTGTTGAATGGGTCTTGTTCGGTTAAGCTCCAGCCCGACGTTTGGCAGTGCGTGCGCAAAGCCAACGATTTTGGATTTTTTGGGTTGAATTGCTTCACGATTTTAGCCCAAAGCAAACGGCCTGCGCGCATTTTGGCAATTTCCATGAAATGGTTCATGCCAATAGCCCAGAAAAAGGACAAACGCGGCGCAAAATCATCAATGTCCATGCCTGCGGCAATACCTGTACGCAAATATTCTAAGCCGTCGGCCAAGGTATAGGCCAATTCCAAATCAGCCGTTGCGCCTGCCTCTTGCATGTGATAGCCGCTGATACTGATGGAGTTAAACTTAGGCATATTTTCCGACGTATATTTAAAAATGTCGGCAATGATGCGCATACTTGGTTCTGGTGGGAAAATGTAGGTGTTCCGCACCATAAATTCTTTCAGAATGTCGTTTTGGATTGTTCCGCTCAAAAGCTCAGGTTTTACGCCTTGTTCTTCTGCTGTTACGATGTAAAACGCCATAATCGGCAATACCGCGCCGTTCATGGTCATCGACACGGACATTTTATCCAACGGAATTTGGTCGAAAAGAATTTTCATATCCAAAACCGAGTCAATCGCCACGCCAGCTTTGCCCACGTCGCCTACCACGCGCGGGTGGTCGGAGTCGTAGCCTCTGTGCGTTGGCAAGTCGAATGCCACCGAAAGCCCTTTTTGGCCTGCGGCAAGGTTGCGGCGATAAAAAGCATTGGATTCTTCGGCTGTCGAAAAACCTGCATACTGACGAATCGTCCAAGGTTGTTGGACGTACATGGAGCTATACGGCCCACGCAAATAAGGCGGAGAACCTGCCCCAAAGTGCAGATGTTCAAGCCCTTTCAGGTCGGCAGCCGTATAAAAAGGCTTAATGCTGATGCCTTCGGCTGTGCGCCAGTTTTTGGCTGAAGGCACAGCTTCGGGGCTTGCAGCCGAAGTTGGGGTGTAGGGAATTTGTGTAAAATTAGGTTTCATGGTTGAATTGCGTTATTTGTGGCGGTCAATTTACGAAAACGTTAGCATTGAGCGTATTTTTTTAGTAAAAATTTAAGAAAAATTCTGTTTGATTCAATGCCTTTATAAAATTAGCTGGCCGTAGCATCCTATAAACCAATATATTCGGATGTGCGAATAGTATAATTGATACCTCTAATATAATTTATTTTTTTGTAAAAAATTGTGAAACTGATTGGTTGCGCATATATTTGCAACTGATTGGTTTCGTGAATAAAAAATCTTTATGCGTAGAGATGTGTTTCAGGCGATAGCCGACCCGACCCGACGGGCAATTATTTTACTGTTGGCCGTCAGTGCCATGACGCCCAACGCCCTTGCAGAACATTTTAATACGACGCGCCAAGCCGTGTCCAAGCATATTCGGATTCTGACAGAGTGCGAAATACTTCAGCAGCAGCAGCAAGGAAGAGAAATTTATTATCACCTTAACGCGCAGAAAATGAATGAAATAGAAAAATGGCTAGAACAGTTCAGGCAACTGATGGCGCAACGCTTCGAGCAATTGGATGACGTATTGGAAAACCTCAAAAAACAAAGACCGCAATCATGAACAAAGCAATTTTATTTGATTTTAGGGTGGATAAACCCAACAAAAAGATTTTGGTTGAGCGCAGCTTTAATGCTCCCGTAGCATTGGTTTGGGCGGCTTGGACGGAAGCCGATTTGCTGGATTTGTGGTGGGCTCCTAAGCCTTGGCGAGCTGAGACCAAATCCATGAATTTTGTGGAAGGAGGCCGTTGGCATTACGCGATGGTGAGTCCCGAAGGCGAAAAGCATTGGTGCGTGTGCGATTATGAGCAGATTTCGCCCGAACAACATTATCAAGCCATCGACGCTTTTGCCGACGCAAATGCAAACATCAATATGACCATGCCCCGCACGCGCTGGAACAATCATTTTACTCCAGACGGCGAACGTACGGTGGTAAACGTGCAAATTACTTTCGATAAACTCGAAGATTTGGAAGCTCTCGTACAAATGGGCTTTAAAGAAGGCTTTACGATGGGCATGGAAAATCTTGACCAATACATTAACGCACAATTTTATTTACGCAAACAAAAAAAGCCTACTACAAATAAAGTACGAGTTTCAACTTACCTGAATTTTGCGGGCAATACGGAAGAGGCTTTTGCTCTTTATAAATCGGTATTCGGTACGGATTATGTGCGCGGCATTCAGCTGTTTAGCGATATTCCCGCCGACCCAAGCCAGCCGCCAGTTTCCGAAAAACTTCAAAATATGGTTTTGCACGTAGAGCTACCGATTACGGGCGGCCACGTGCTGATGGGAACTGATGCGCCCGAAGAAATGGGTTTTAAGGTAAAGGCAGGTAATAATATGCAGCTGAATATAGAACCCGAATCGCGGGCGGAAGCGCAACGCTTGTTTGATGCGCTATCGGCGGGTGGTCAAGTTTCGATGCCTTTGCAAGATATGTTTTGGGGCGCGTATTTTGGGAGTTTTACGGACAAATACGGCATCAATTGGATGATAAATTATCAGCAATAAAGAGTTTTTGTAAATATCTAAAAAATGCGGGGGGCTGGCCGATGGCCAGCCCCCCGCGAGCTTGTTTATCTAAAACCTAAATATACTATTCAGATTTTACCAAACGATAAGTACCAACGCCTGCGGCATTTGTTACTTTTAGGATATAAGAACCTGCTGCATACTCGCGCAAATCAAGTGTATGTTGCAAACGACCCGCTGTGCTTTCTGTGCTGAAAGTATTGAGCTTGCGGCCATTCAAATCATAAACTTCCATGCGAACGGTACCTGCTGCAAGGCCTTCTGTTGCTGTAACTTGGTAAATACCTGTGCTTGGGTTTGGATATACACTTATTTGTTTGTTAAGCGTAGATTTTACCCCAATGGCAGTGCCTAATACAGTTGCAGAAGTATCTGAAGCACAACCGCCTGTATTAGTTACAATCACTGAATAAGAACCAGTCGTTGGTACTACATAGAAGTTGTTGGTTGTAATAGCTACAGAATCTCCACTCAAAAGCCAAGTATAAGTAGCTGCACCAGCCGTTGCAAACAATGTATCATTGCTTACTGTGATACCTGGCGTAGTTGGTATAGGTGAAACGATTACTTGGAAATTAACTGAAGTATATGAACAACCACCAACAAGTGTTACGACTACGCTATACAAACCTGAGTTTGCGCCTGTAAGTGGGCTTACTGTTGGTTCGCGGTCTGTCGAAGTAAATCCGTTAGGGCCAGACCATGCGTAAGAAGCACCATTCACTTCTTCTGTAGAAAGCTTTAATGTACCTCCATCGCAAAGAGCTTGTGTAATCACCAAAACGTTTGGTAGCGCATTTACGGCTGCATTCACTGTAGAAGTGGTGGTACAACCATTCAATGTTACTACAAGGGTATAAGTACCAGTTGCAGCAGTTGTGGCAGCGGCAATCGTTGGATTTTGTTGGGTAGAGCTGAATCCGTTAGGGCCAGACCATGCGTAAGTAGCTCCCGACACAGCAGTAGCTAATAAATTGATTGGCGACCCTTCACAAACTACCGAAGCGGCTACATCTGCCACAGAAGAAGGAGCGGGATTAACCAACACCGTATAAGTAGAAGCCGTACTTTGGCAACCAGCTACATTTTGCGTTACAAATACCGTAAACTCACCCGCAGTGGCGGTAGAAACCAATTCGCTTGCTGTTGGTGCTGCTGGGTTGGCTACCGTAATCGGTTGAGTAAGTGCCGCGTCAGCGTACCATTGCAAACCTGTTCCTGCTACTGTAGGAAGCGTTGTTAAGGCTGCATTTTGGCAAACAGTTGTTGTTGTATTCGTTACTGTCGGTGCTGTCGGGATCGCATTCACAGTTACAGTTACCGTAGAAGCGGTACTTGCACAACTGTTGGTTGTTACGGTCAAAGAATAAGTACCAGTGGCGGCGGTTGTTGTTGTTGCAACCAATGGATTTTGTTCTGTCGAAGTAAATCCGTTAGGGCCAGACCACGCGTAAGTAGCATTATCAACAGTGGCAGCATTCAATTGAATAGCAGAACCCACACAAACCGAAGTAGCAGCCGCCGAAGCCGAAGCCGTTGGAATTGTGTTTACGAATATATCAACAAACGAAGGTGCGCTTGTACAACCATTTGTTGTTACTACCAAAGAGTAATTACCTGAGGCTGCTGTTGTCGCGCCAGTAATCGTTGGATTTTGACTTGTAGAAGTAAATCCGTTAGGGCCTGTCCAAGCATAAGACGCATTAACTACAGTAGCGGCATTCAATTGAATCGTAGAACCAGCACAAACCGAAGCATTTGTAACCGAAGCGGAAGCTGTAGGCTTGGCATTTACCACCACATCAACCGAAGAAACAGCACTTGTACAACCGTTAACGCTTACCGTCAAGGCATAGTTGCCAGCAGCAGATGTAGTTACGTTACTGATGCTTGGGTTTTGGCTTGTCGAGCTAAATCCATTCGGGCCAGTCCAAGCGTAAGATGCATTAGCCACAGTAGAGCCATTCAACTGTATAGTTCCACCAACGCAAATAGATGCAGTAGTTGTAGATGCTGTTACGGTTGGTAATGGTTTTACCGTAATAGCTACCGTAGAAGCTGTACTTGTACAACCGTTAGTAGTTACCGTCAAAGAATACGTACCCGAAGCTGCAACTGTTGCGTTGGCAATGCTTGGATTTTGACTTGTAGAAGTAAATCCGTTAGGCCCTGTCCAAGCATAAGACGCATTAGCTACTGTTGCTGCATTCAATTGCAGTGTAGTACCAGCACAAGCAATAGTAGTAGTGCTAGAAGCAGAAGCCGTTGGCTTGGCATTTACCATCACATCAACCGAAGAAACAGCACTTGTACAACCGTTTACAGTTACCGTCAAGGCATAGTTGCCAGCAGCAGCCGTCGTTGCATTGCTGATGCTTGGGTTTTGGCTTGTCGAGCTAAATCCGTTCGGGCCAGTCCAAGCGTAAGATGCATTAGCTACCGTAGAACCATTTAATTGGATCGTACCACCTGCACAAATAGATGCAGTAGTTGTAGATGCCGTTACGGTTGGTAATGGTTTTACCGTAATAGCTACCGTAGAAGCTGTACTTGTACAACCGTTGGTAGTTACTGTTAAAGAATACGTACCCGAAGCTGCAACTGTTGCGTTGGCAATGCTTGGATTTTGGCTTGTCGAGCTAAATCCGTTCGGCCCCGTCCAAGCATACGAAGCATTGGCTACTGTGGCTGCATTTAATTGCAGTGTAGTGCCAGCACAAGCAATGGTAGTAGTAGAAGATGCAGAAGCCGTTGGTTTTGCACTTACAACTATATCAAACGAAGAAACAGGGCTTGTACAACTGTTTACGGTTACCGTCAAGGCGTAGTTACCCGAAGCTGCCGTTGTGGCATTAGCAATGGTTGGATTTTGCAGAGATGAAGTGAATCCATTCGGGCCAGACCATGTGTAAGTTGCACCAGCTACAGTCGTAGCATTTAGTTGGATAGCAGAGCCAGCACAAACGTCTGTTGCGGTAGCTGAAGCCGAAGCTGTTGGGATTGCATTTACTGTGATAGTTTTGCTTACAGGTAAGCCGTAGCAAGTACCAGCCACAGGTGTAACTGTATAGGTAACTGTACCTACACCTGAAAGTGTTTGGGCAATTCCAGCACCGCTACCAGCTGTTGCGCCAGTTACAGTACCAGTGGTTGTTACAGTCCAGCTATAAGTTGTATTCGGAATTGTGCTCGACAATACCAATGCTGCAATGTTGCCAGTACAGATGCTGTTTGCCGATGGCGTAACCGTCGCTACAGGCTTGGTACAGTTGCTTTCTGCAATATTGATGTTATCCAAATACAATTTGTTACCAAAAGCATTACGTCCAATAAGGGCTAATTGTACAATTCCTGCGTTTTTGAGGGCTTGAAGAGCCACTACATCGCGTCTCCATTGCGCAGCAGTCGGTGTGAAAGAGCTCATTAAGTCAGTACCTCCATTTGTAGAAAGTTCTGTACCACCTTTTTTCCAGAGCGTGCTAAATGTTGCGCCGCAGTCAGTAGAAGCCATTACATACAACGAATCTGAACTACTTGCACTATAACGAGCATAAGCCACATCAAAGCTAATTTCTGGATTTACCAAACCACTAAACATTACTTTTGGCGACATAATACCGTCAAGGCGTCCAGTACCACCACTATATCCAAAATAGTTAATCATCGCAGAGGCTGTACTTGTTCCAAAGCCACTGGCGGTGGTTGTGCGTCTCCATGTAGTATCTGCATTTGGGTTATACAACAACCAACCAGATGGAGGGAATGTTGTAGATTCAAAATCAGCAGTGATAGGCAAAGACGTAGTTGTATTACTGAAAACAGTAATGTACCCTGTTTTGGTAATGGTATTGCTTCCCGCCCCATTAGACACAGTGAGCACTACGTTATAACTACCAGCGGTATTGTAAGTAACCAACGGGTTTTGTGCTGTAGAGCTGGCAGGTGTACCTCCAGGGAAGGACCAGGCCCAAGCTGTTGGCGTATTCGTAGATTGGTCTGTGAATTGCACTTGTGTACCTAGGCAACCACCCATTTTATTAGAAGTAAATAACGCATTTGGTGCAATGGCCACCGCAGATGAATTAATCAAAATGTTATCCAAATACAGGTTATTGCCATACCCATTTTTGTTAATCATCATCAATTTTACATTAGCAAGTGTAGCGATAGAAGCCAACGAAACGGTTTCTGTTTTCCATTGTGTAGCTGTTGGCGTAAATGTTGCTGTTTGATCTACACCAATAGAAGACAACTCGGTACCACCTTTTTTCCAAAGCACAGAATAAGTAACTCCACAATCCGCAGAGTAAGCTACTATAAGCGTATCAGAATAATTGGCTGAGTAACGGGCATAGGCCACATCAAACATAAGGCGCGGAGAAGTAATGGTTGTTAGATTAACCGTTGGGAAAGAATAACCATCTAAACTGCCTACTAGTGTATTGCTAGCGTTTCGGATAAAAATAGAAGATGTACTGTTGCCGTACCCTCCAACAGCCGTAGTTTTGCGCCAAGTCGTATCTGCATTTGGGTTATAAATATCCCAGTTGGTTGCAGGAAATGTACTTCCTTCAAATGTTTCTGAAAGAGGTAAAGCCGTCGGCGTAGTTGAACCTACGATGATATATGAGGTTTGCTTAATCGTGTTAGAGCCTCCTGCATTGGTTGCAGTTAATGTTACGTTATAAATACCTGGTGTACTATAAGTTACACTTGGATTCTGGGCGGTAGAAGAAGAAGGAGTACCTCCAGGGAATGACCACAACCAAGATGTTGGGCTATTCGTTGATAGATCCGTGAAACTAACCGCAAGCGGTGCACAACCTCCATCTTTGTTAGATGTAAAGTTGGCCACTGGCGCAGTTGGCAATGTGCCATTATAGGCTTTGATGTTATCAATATATAATTGATTGCCGAAGCCTGTTTTGTTTACAAAAGCAAATTTTACTTTTTTATTCACCCAATAGCTGGCAACAGAAGTGAGTGTGTACCATTGTGTTGCGGTTGGGAGAAATATTCCAGATCCTGCATACGTGGCATTGGTACTTGAGAGTTCCAATCCTCCTTTTTTGAATAGTTGCTGATAGCTCTGTCCGCAATCTACTGTATATAATACAATAAGTGTATCTGTACTTGTCGCATTATAAGGTGCATACGCTATATCAAAATCAAAATTAGGATTATTTGCTCCCGTAAAGTCAATGTAAGGAGTATAAAGTGTATCTTTTCTACCAGTTACACTATTGTTATAGTTATTAACCATAGCGGAAGCCGTAGAAGTACCAAATCCGCCAGCCGCCGTTGAACGAACCCAAGTGTAGCTATCCGCATCAGGGTTCGCCACTTTCCAATCTGCTGTAGGTGGGAATGTGGTTGACTCAAAGGTTTCTGAAAATGGTAACGGATAAGAAACCGCACTACCCAAAACCGTAATGTAATTTGTCTTGGTAATAGTGTTTGAACCACTAGCATTACTGGCCGTCATCGTAACAGAATAAGTACCAGGTGTGTTATAAGTAACTACAGGAGTTGCTGATGTAGAAGTAGAAGGGGTGCCACCTGCAAACGTCCAAGAAAATGCTGTTGGGCTACCCGTAGAAGTGCTATAATAAGACACTGTATTACTCATACAAACCGTCGGAGATGACGAACCAAAATTGGCTACAATGGCAGGTACTGTCGTAGATATATTGATGTTATCCAAATACAAGTTATTACCATAATCACATTTGTTTACAAAAGCAAACATCACATTAGACTTACCATTCAGAATCGTAGGCAAGGTGATTGTTTCGGTACGCCATTGAGAAGCCGTAGGAAGAAACTTAGAGCTAGTAACATATACACCTCCATTGGTAGATAAGGTATTTCCTCCTTTTTTGTAGAACTGCGTAAATGTATTTCCGCAATCCGTAGAATAATAAAGCAATAGCGTATCTGCACTAGTTGCACTATAAGCTGCATAAGCCACATCAAATTTTAATTGACCTGAGGTAGCGTTAGCAAAGCTATACTTTGCCGTATAAATAGCATCTATTTTGCCGACACCGTCATATTCGTAGTTATTGATATAAGCTGAATAAGAACTTGTACCAAATGCCCCTACCCCAATTCTACGCCATGTCGTGTCTGCATCAGGGTTTCCAATCAACCAACCCACAGGCATATTGGCTACTTCAAATCCAAAACTAGCAGGTAATGTATAGGTGGTTGGGTTACCTACAAATACATACTGAGAAGAGGTGGTTGAAGCCGAACCGCTGGCATTGGTTGCTGTTAGCGTTACGTCATAAACACCTGCCGTGCTATATGTTACGGTTGGGTTTGTAGCCGTAGAAGTAGAAGGCGTACCGCCAGGGAACGACCAAGAATAAGCTGTTGGGCTACCTGTAGAAGTATTCGTGTAAGTGATTGTTACAGGAGCACAACCGCCATCAGTATTGGAAGTAAACGACGGAACAGGTACGCCCGCTGGTGTTGCTACCGTAGAGTTAATAAGTTCCGCACGACGTGGAGAGTTGGTCATTACGGTTCTCATACGACTCTTTTGATCGTTTGTAAAAATATTCATACACGCATCGTTGGTGTAATCCATATAATTTTCAAACATTTCGTCTGCTGTGCCACACGTATTAGATTTTGGGTGTGTAAAACAGCCGTTCGGGTTGCTTGTTGGTGCATAATTTTCCTCAGCGTGTACAGGAGTATCGTTACAATAATCTGTACCGCAGCTTGCATCGCCCCAAATGTGGCGTAGGCCTAACCAGTGTCCAATTTCATGTGTAGCTGTACGCCCTTTGTTAAAAGGAGCAGATACAGAACCGACTCTACCAAAGTAACTAGCACCAATCACCACACCATCGGTATTGGAAACTCCTTCGTTGGCATTAAGTCCCGCAAGCCCCGAAGAATTTGGAAACTGCGCATAACCTAATGTTTGAGCGTCTGCACCACCAAAGTTGACAGTCCAAAGATTTAGGTATTTGGTCGGATCCCATGAAGTAGCAGGCTTAATAGTGCTTTCTAAGGTAGCTTCTGTATAGCTGGCTGCTCCGCCATTGTAGCGGTGAATACCTGGCTCGGCCAATGTAGTACCACTTGGGTTGCGCAATGCCAACACAAATTCGATCTCCATATCAGCACCAACAACGTTAGTGTTATAACCTGCTGTTCCTACTTTCTTGCGGAAATCTTCGTTTAAAACGTCTATTTGTGACTGGATTTGAGCTGCCGAAATATTGGGTGCAGTTCCAACTGCTTGCCCATTATGAATTACATGGACAATCACAGGTATTTTGATAAGCGTAGCCTGTGTGCTATTGGTATTGTTGTTGTTAGCCAAACGTTTTGTTTGTTCTTCCTGCATTTTTTGGCTAATCCATTGTTCAAATTGTGCATTAGTGCCGCGTTGTTGCGGATATTGTTGTGCCAATCGGTTATTGTACTCTACCGAAGCACATGTTCGATGTGCTGGTGGCGTTGGTATGGCGGCTGGCACTTGGGAGGTAGATTTAGCAGGTTGGGAGCGAAGACCAACATTGGAAGAGGTAAACGTTTGTTTAGTCGTTCTACTTGTTTGTCCCCAACTGTTAAATCCCATCAAGGCAATTGTGCCAAGAAATAGGAAAAATTTTCTCATAGAAATTTGTGGGTTTTGTAAATTGTAAATAATAAAAGTGTTTTATTACAAGATGTAGGATTAAAAGCTGGCACAAGATACTGTTTATGTCTTAAATTATTATGTAAAGGTAAGATTATTTATAAATGCTTACATAATACATATTTACACATATAATTTTTATATTTTAGCTAATAACTCCTAATCCTCCCTGACCAAAATCATATTCATTTGATTGGCATCACTTTATTTTTGTATTGGTTAAATGAATACAACTATGAGAACACTCGAAAGCCGCGAAGATATAGAACTGATGGTCAATGAGTTCTATAATAAAGTACGAGAAGATACACTGATCGGTCCAATCTTCAACCACATAGCTCATGTTAATTGGGAGACGCATTTGCCCAAGATGTATGACTTTTGGGAGAATATATTGTTCGGAACGGGAAATTATAAAGGTAGTCCCATGCTGCCGCACTTGCGGTTGAGTATGATTACGCCCATGACTTCCGTGCATTTTGATCGTTGGAAAAAACTTTTCTATGAAACCATAGACGAGCATTTTGAAGGAGATAACGCCGCCAATGCCAAGCTACGCGCCGAAAATATAGCAGAAGTTATGTTGTATAAAGTATCTGTAAACCAGTTGCTTATACACAACAAAACGATCGAATAACTTATTTATTCTCTTCTTGCATAATCCATTTGTCGGCCACAAATGCGCCAAACGGAATAAGCGAAGCCAAAAACAATTTTACAGACTTAACCAATGACCATTTGCGTTCGGTAGCCGCCAAAAGCAAAGCTAACACGTACACTACAAACAACACGCCATGCGCCATGCCCACTGCTCTTACTGCGGCGGGCATTTGCCATATGTATTTTAAAGGCATTGCTACAAAAAGAAGCAAGATGTAAGAAATTCCTTCTAACAATGCAATTCCTCTGAAACGGTCGCGATGATTATATAAAAATTTATTCATAATCAAGATTTTCTATTAATTAAAGTGTGCAATTACACTTTCGCCACCTGTGGTTTTATCGCCGATTTTAACGTCTATTTTCGTACCTAAAGGCAAGTAAATATCCACGCGCGAACCGAATTTAATAAAACCAAATTCAGCACCTTGTTCTACGGTTTGGCCTTCTTTCACGTACCATACGATACGTTTGGCCAAAGCCCCCGCAATTTGTCTGAACAATACTTCCACGCCATTGTCCATGCGCACGGCTACGGTTGTACGTTCGTTTTCGGTGCTGGCTTTCGGATGCCACGCTACCAAATATTTGCCTGGGTGATATTTGAAATAACTCACCACGCCCGCCACTGGGTTTAAGTTGGAGTGTACGTTGATGGGAGACATAAAAATAGAAACCTGAATACAATTTGTTTTAAGATGCTCAGGCTCAAATATTTCTTCAATTACCACTACTTTTCCGTCGGCGGGAGCTAACACATGATTAGCATTACGCACAATATTTTTTGTAGGGCTACGGAAAAATTGTAATACAATTAAAAACACCAAAATGGCGATAGAGAGCGCAACAGTGTGCACTACGGGGTAATCTGGCAAACCAAAGCGTGCAGCCGCATAAAGTACCGCACCAAAAACCAACGCAATCGCTAATGATGTATAGCCTTCTTTGTGGATTGTCATGTATGTAAGTATCAGTGAAAGTTCTAATCTAGTGCAATTTTAAACAAATTGAGGGCAGAACCAAAATCTGTTTAGTACAAAACGCCGCTTGTTGAGTGCGGCGTTTTGTGGTTTTTATTTTATAAATCCGAGAAATCGAAGGTTTCAAGGAATGCGGTATTAAATTTACCTTCTTTGAACGAGGGGTCGTCCATGAGCTTGATGTGGAACGGAATAGTTGTTTTGATTCCTTCAATTACAAACTCTTGCAATGCACGTTTCATACGAACCAATGCTTCTTCGCGTGTTTGCGCACTTACGATTAGTTTGGCAATCATTGAATCGTAGTTTGGCGGAATGGTATAACCTGCGTAAACATGTGTATCTACGCGCACGCCATGACCACCAGGTATATTCAAATTCGTGATTTTGCCTGGCGACGGACGGAAGCCATTGATTGGGTCTTCGGCATTGATACGGCACTCAATGGCGTGAACTTTCGGGTAATAGTTACGTCCCGAAATTGGAATGCCAGCCGCTACTTTGATTTGTTCTTTGATAAGGTCGAAATCCGTAACTTCTTCAGTAATAGGGTGTTCTACCTGAATACGAGTGTTCATTTCCATGAAATAAAACTCACCGTATTTGTCCACCAAAAACTCGATAGTACCAGCACCTTCATAACCAATATGAGAAGCACCTTTTACGGCAGCTTGTCCCATTTTCTCGCGAAGCTCGTCGCTTACGATTGGCGAAGGCGTTTCTTCTACCAATTTTTGGTGACGGCGTTGGATAGAGCAATCGCGTTCTGAAAGGTGGCATACTTTCCCGAATTGGTCGCCTACGATTTGAATTTCGATGTGGCGAGGTTCTTCGATATATTTTTCTAAGTAAAGACCGTCGTTACCGAAAGCCGCACCAGCTTCTGTTTTGGCATCGTTCCAAGCTTTTTCAAACTCGTCGTCGTTGCGAACTACACGCATACCGCGTCCGCCTCCGCCTGCTGTTGCTTTTAGGATAATCGGATATTTTACTTTGTTGGCAAGTTCTAAGCCTTCTTGCACCGAGCCAAGCAAACCTTCCGAACCTGGAATAGTAGGTACTCCAGCTAATTTCATGGTTGCTTTAGCCGTTGCCTTATCGCCCATTGCGTTGATTTGCTCTGGCGTTGCACCGATAAACTTGATATTATAATCGCGGCAAACTTTCGAGAACTCTGCATTTTCCGACAAAAAACCATAGCCAGGGTGAATAGCGTCAGCGTTTGTGATTTCGGCAGCAGCAATAATGTTGGCGATGTTAAGGTAGGATTGTTTGCTTACGGGAGGCCCAATACAAACGGCTTCGTCTGCAAAACGCACGTGCAAACTGTCCTTGTCGGCAGTTGAGTACACGGCTACTGTTTTGATGCCCATTTCGCGGCAAGTACGAATAATGCGCAAGGCAATTTCGCCACGATTAGCAATAAGTATTTTTTTGAACATAAGTGTCTTTTTCTTTGATGATGAACTGTTTAAAAAAAATTAGTTCACGCAATAAGAAGGTGTTTGGAGGTGTTTATGTCGAATAAAACACGAAAACTATACAGGAAAAACCTTATAGTTTTTCTACGACGAACAAAGGTTGGTCGTATTCCACAGGTGAAGCATTTTCTACCAAAATCTTTACGATACGGCCAGAAATTTCGCTTTCAATTTCGTTGAAAAGTTTCATTGCTTCCACGATGCAAACTGTTTGCCCAGGTTTGATTTCGTCACCTACGTTCACAAAAGAAGGAACTTCAGGCTTAGAAGAACGATAGAAAGTACCAATCATTGGAGATTTGATGGTTACTTGGTTAGCTGTGTTTTCGGCAGCTGGTTTTGCTTCGGCTACAGGCGCAGCAGCAACTACTGGAGTAGCGGCCACAGGTGCAGCAGCAACTGCTGGAGCAGGCGTAAATACAGGAGCAGCCACAGGCGCAGCAGCCAAAGTTTGTACTACGGTTGTAGCAGGACTACGTTTTACAGAAATCTTGATGTCTTCCGACTCAATGTTTACTTCTTCAAGACCTGAAGCAGCAATTGCACCTATAAGTTGTTGTATTTCGTTTGGTTTCATTGGAAAAAATGCTTGGGTTTGGATTATGTTTAATTTACCAAGAACAAAAAAATAGTTGCCCACTATTTGCCCGAAGGCAAGCTAATAGGCAACTGATTTGTAGATTATTTAGGATCATAAGCCCACTTCAGGTAGATAGCTCCCCATGTGAAGCCACCGCCAAAAGCCGCCATGATGATATTGTCTCCTTTTTTCAATTGTTTTTCGTACTCCCACAGGCACAACGGAATCGTTGCGTTAGTCGTGTTGCCGTACTTCTGGATATTAATCATTACTCTCTCCAAAGGAATGCCCGTGCGATTGGCTGTCGCCTCAATGATGCGCTTGTTGGCCTGATGTGGCGCAAGAAAAGCAATATCATCATTTACCAGTCCGTTGCGTTCCATGAGCTCGGCTGCGGTGTCGGCCATGTTAGTAACCGCCACTTTAAATACGACCGAACCTTCTTGATAAATCGTATGTAAACGTGCGTCAATGGTTTCGTGCGAGGCGGGCTTGCGGCTACCACCTGCCTTCATGTGCAAGTGTGGTTCACCTGTGCCATCTGAACGCAAAATGTAGTCTATCAGACCAGTACCATCGGTAGTTGGCTCTAATAAAACTGCTCCAGCACCATCGCCGAAAATAATACAAGTGCTACGGTCTGTATAATCTACGATAGAAGACATTTTGTCTGCGCCTACTACCACTACTTTCTTATACTTGCCACTCTCCACATATTGTGAGGCCGTAACAAGTGTGTAAAGAAAGCCAGAACAAGCCGCCTGTAAGTCGAAGCTAAAACAATTTTTTGCACCAACACCTGCGGCAATGATATTAGCCGTAGCAGGAAACACCATGTCAGGGGTTGTGGTGGCACAGATAAGCAAATCTACTTCTTCAGGTTTGGTATTTGTTTTTTCAAGCAAAGCCTTTACAGCAGGGATAGCCATGTGCGAAGCACCTTTGTTTTCACCCTTCAAAATTCGTCTTTCCTTGATACCTGTACGGGTAACAATCCATTCGTCAGTGGTATCTACCATGCCCTCTAATTCGGCATTGGTGAGTACATACTCAGGCACATAGCCTTGTACGCCAGTGATAGCAGCACGTATTTTACTCATATTAAAAGTTAGGAGGAGTGTTCGTTGAGCGCATTTTTGATTTTAGTATGAATGTCCGCTGTTACCATTTGTTGGGCTTGGCGAAGCATATTCGTAACGGCCAGAGGGCTGGAAACACCATGACCAATAATTACGTTACCATTCACACCAATGATAGGGCTGCCGCCAATGGCCTCATAGTTCATTTGGTCAAAAAATGAATCGGTTTTGATGCCGCGAGCGTGCATGATTTCGTAAATAGATTCGGCCATTTTCAGGATTACATTACCCGTAAAACCATCAGCCACTACTACATCAGCTTTGTCGTTGAACATGTCCCGACCTTCGATGTTGCCTACGAAATTAATTTTTGTATTAGCTTTGAGTAGTTGATACGTTGCTTGCGTAAGCATCGTACCTTTTTGTTCTTCTTCGCCCAAATTCATGAGGGCAACTTTTGGTTTTTCGATACCCAACACATATTGTGCGTACAAAGAACCCAATTCCCCGAACTGATTCAACACTTCGGGCTTGCAGTCGGCGTTTGCACCGACATCAAGAATAATACCAGTACGGCCATCTTCTTTTGGCACGTAACCAGCAATCGCAGGGCGCATTACGCCCTCAATGGCTTTGATGCTAAACATAGCGCCTACGAGCATAGCACCCGTATTTCCTGCGCTACAGAAAGCGTCAGCCTTGCCAGCTTTTAATAGTCCAAAACCTACGGCGATGCTCGAATTCGGTTTTTGGGTTAATGCCTTCGTGGGATGTTCTCCCATTTCTATTACTTCATCGGCATTGATAATACCAAATAAAGAAGGGCTTACGTTGTGTTTTGCTAAATGTTCTCTGATAGTCGCCTCACGGCCTATCAACAGTATTTCTACGTCTGCTGGCAAGGAGCTTTTTGCCAATATTGCACCTTCAATTACAGCTTGGGGCGCGAAATCGCCACCCATTGCGTCTAATGCAATTCTCATCTTAAAAAAGGGTTATGGCCATAAATAACGGCTGTATCCGTTGGGTATCTGGACAAATGCTTGTCGCTAACACACGCAGACACAGCCGTTTATCAATGTTAATTTATTTCCAACTAAGCA
>NZ_FOLE01000002.1:0-131007 GCF_900112255.1 Flexibacter flexilis DSM 6793 | reverse complement strand
CTAAATACAAACCAGAATATTGTGTAGTTCCGTTCGATGGGGAAGTAAGGGATAGTGTATTGGTGGTCGTAAAATACCAAACACTGCTCCATTCTGTAGTATCTACGGTATTACGTGCACGTACTCTCCAGTAGTATTTTTGCCCAAATAACAAATTTTTTTGTAGAGTATAAGTGTCAGGGTTGTCGCTGAATGTGTTTGTGTAAAGGTTTTCTCCTGTTCTGAGCAATGGCGAGTTAAAACTGGCTGACGTGTCCAACTGCCATTGATAAGCCGTTACATAATAACTTGAATACCAATCCAAATACAAACCAGAATATTGTGTAGTTCCGTTAGACGGGGAAGTAAGGTTAAGGGCATTGGTTACTTTGAAAAAGCGAGTTTCTACCCAAGCAGTAGTATCTACGGTATTGCGGGCACGAACTCTCCAATAATAAGTTTTTCCAAAGAATAAGTTATTTGTCCATACTTGCGTATCTGTATTGGTGCTGGAAGTACCAACGTAATTGGTTGAGCCTTGTCGCTTCGCATTTGAACTAAAGTTGGGTAAAGTATCCAGTTCCCAGTCATAGGCCGAAACGTAATGGTGTGCATCCCAGTCCAAATATACAGCAGAATACTGTGTTGTGTTGCTGGCGGGAGAAGTAGTCGTTACATAATTGCGTGTAGAAAAAAGCCGCATTTGGCTCCAAGCGGAGGTATCTGCTGTAACGTAGGCTCGTACACGCCAATAGTATATTTTCCCGAAGTACAAATTGGTTAGTAATTGTTCGGTGTCAGTGTTAGAACTTGATGTGTTGATGTAGAGTTTCGTTACTTTGCGCTGTACAGCCGACGAAAAATCGGGAAGTGTGTCCCATTGTACTTGGTAGCCATGCACGCTGCTTACTGCGTTCCAGTCGAGCGTCAGGCCAGCCCATTGAGTAGTGTTATTGCTTGGGCTCACTAAGGTTGGTGTCGTGGTTGCCGCATGGCTTTTGTTCCACAAGCCCAATACCAACAAAAGTAGTGGAAAGTAAAATTTGAGATGCCTCATAAATTTTTTGATGAAAAATTACGTTAAGGAGATAAGTGTGTATGTAGCGAATAGAATAGAAGAAGTATTTTGTGTTTTATTTCTTAGTTCAGAAAATAGATTGGTTTGTTGTTTGGGGGTTAAACCAAAAACAGTGCCAAAAAAAGAAAAAGAACGCAGACTTTTCTTGACAAAAGCTAAGATTATTACATTTTGTTTTTGCTATTTACTTAGAAAATATAGCTATAAAAATTGATATTTGATTTGTAAATCAAAATATTATAGCCGCGAATGGCGCATAAACCTGACAAATAGGCATGATAAACGTAAATGCACGGTATTTGTTAGCTGTATGTTTGGAGTTGTGCCAAAAGTTTGGGGCGATAACTTTTTTTCAAAAAAAACAGCAATTATTTTTTGATTAACTTCAAAATATTTTACATTAGCCCAAACATCAGGCTGGCGCAGCTACATTTTATTTAGATTTTTAATAAATTTTATAGAAAGGGTAAAGTCAAAGCAACGTTCTTCGTTTAGGATTCTTTTGTGAAGAGTCAGGTCATTTAAAAAGTGAAGCCTTCGGGCTAAATACAAAGTAGAAAACCATTAATATTCTGATAGAAACGACAATGGAAGCAAAATTTTCAAACCGCGTAAAAGAGGTAATTTCTCTGAGCAGAGAAGAAGCCTTACGACTCGGTCACGAATACATCGGCTCAGAACATTTATTGTTAGGTATGATTCGTGAAGGAGAAGGCATTGCCATTTCCCTACTTAAAAAATTGGGCGCAGACCTTGATGAGGTGCGAATGGCCATCGAACACGCCACCAAAGGCACGGCCACAGGCAATGTGAAAAATTTGGAGAGTATTCCCCTTACTCGTCAGTCCGAAAAAGTGCTGAAACTCACTTATTTGGAGGCGCGTAGCTATAAGAGCGAAATCATTGGCACAGAGCATTTGCTTTTGTCTATTCTGCGCGATGCCGACAGCGTAGCCAGCCAGATTTTAGCTCGTTTTGATATTAATTATGAAGGTGTGCGCGAAGTGTTAGGCCCCTTGCCCAACCGCCCAACCGCAGGCCACGATGCAGGCGACGACGATGACGATAGTTCTCGTACGTTCGGAGGCGGTAGCGGAAATAAAGACACAAGCAAAGCAGCAGGCGCAGAGAAATCTCGTACGCCAGTGCTCGACAACTTTGGCCGCGACCTTACCAAAGCCGCTGAAGAAGGCAAACTTGATCCAATTGTTGGCCGCGAAAAAGAAATTGAGCGTGTAGCCCAAATCCTTAGCCGCCGCAAAAAGAACAACCCAATTTTGATTGGTGAACCTGGTGTGGGTAAAACTGCCATCGCCGAAGGTTTGGCCTTGCGTATTATCCAAAAGAAAGTAAGCCGCGTGCTTTTTGGCAAACGCGTGATTACCTTAGATCTTGCGTCTTTGGTGGCTGGTACGAAATACAGAGGCCAGTTTGAAGAGCGCATGAAAGCCGTCATGAACGAGCTTGAAAAGTCGCCAGAAGTGATTTTGTTCATCGACGAAATCCATACGATTGTGGGTGCGGGTGGTGCTTCTGGTTCGCTGGACGCTTCCAATATGTTCAAACCTGCTTTAGCACGGGGCGACATCCAATGTATCGGGGCTACAACCCTCGACGAATACCGCCAATACATCGAAAAAGATGGCGCGTTGGCGCGTCGTTTCCAAATGGTAATGGTAGATGCCACAACGCCAGAGGAAACAGTACAAATTCTTGACAACATTAAAGAAAAATACGAAAGCCATCACCACGTAAACTATACGCCAGAAGCGATAGAGGCTTGTGTGAAACTTTCTGACCGCTATATTTCCGACCGTTTCTTGCCAGATAAGGCCATTGACGTACTCGACGAAGCGGGCGCACGCGTGCATATCAACAACATTCATGTTCCTGATGATATTGTGGAATTAGAAGCCCAAATCGAAGACGTGAAAAAAGAGAAAAACCGTGTCGTAAAAAGCCAAAAATACGAAGAAGCTGCCGCCTTGCGCGACAAGGAAAAACGCCTGAACGAAAGTTTGGAATCGGCTAAATCTCGTTGGGAAGAAGAAACGCGCTCAAAACGCTATACCGTAAACGAAGAAAACGTAGCGGAAGTAATTGGCATGATGACGGGTATCCCGACCAACCGTATTGCGCAAACCGAAGGCCAAAAACTATTGTCGATGGGCAAAGACCTAAAAGGCAAAGTAATCGGTCAGGACGAGGCGATTGCCAAACTCGTAAAAGCAATCCAACGCACGCGCGTAGGCTTGAAAGATCCCAAAAAACCAATTGGTTCGTTTGTGTTCTTAGGCCCAACGGGTGTTGGTAAAACGGAGTTGGCGAAAGTATTGGCGACGTATTTGTTTGATAAAGAAGATGCGTTGGTGCGTATCGACATGAGCGAATATATGGAAAAATTCTCCGTATCGCGCTTGGTGGGTGCGCCTCCCGGATACGTTGGTTACGAAGAAGGCGGACAACTTACGGAGAAAATTCGCCGCAAACCGTACAGCGTGGTGTTGCTCGACGAGATTGAGAAAGCACACCCAGACGTATTCAATATCTTGTTACAAGTGCTCGACGACGGTATTTTGACCGATGGTTTAGGTCGCCGCGTGGATTTCCGTAACACGATTATCATTATGACTTCAAACATTGGTATTCGTGAGCTGAAAGACTTTGGTACGGGTATTGGTTTCTCTACCAAAGCCAAAGCCGACAACGTGGATACGGAAATGAAGAATACAATTCAAAATGCTTTGCGTAAGGCTTTCTCTCCTGAGTTCCTCAACCGCTTAGACGATGTGATTATCTTCAATTCGTTGCAACGTGAACATATTCACCAAATCATTGACATTAGCTTGAGCAAATTGTTTGGCCGTATTACTTCAATGGGCTATAACATTGAGCTTACCGAAAAGGCAAAAGATTTTATTGCTGAAAAAGGCTATGACCAACAGTTTGGCGCACGTCCGCTCAACCGCGCGATTCAGAAATACCTCGAAGATCCAATCGCAGAGGAAATCCTGAAAGGCGAAGTACAAATGGGCGATACGCTTTTGGCAGACCATGCCGAAGGTGAAGAAGGCTTAACCGTTACGGTAAAAAAACCTGCTACCGAAGTATAATCGTTTGGCCGTAAGGGTTTGATATAAAACATAAAACGTCCTCTTGGCCTGCGCTGAGAGGACGTTTTGATTTATAAGCCAAAAAAACAGCCAGATAGGACAAACCCGACGGTTTTTTTATATTTTTGCATCTTGTTTCGGCACAGCCGTTTTCCTTTGTTATTATTGTTTCAAAAAATATATCTCGTACACAATGTTTGAGAATCTTAGCTCAAAGTTAGAACAAGCCTTTAAGACCCTCAAAGGACAAGGCCGCATTACGGACATCAACGTAGCGCAGACAGTAAAAGAAATCCGCAAAGCACTCATAGACGCTGACGTAAACTATAAAGTAGCTAAAACCGTAACGGATAGTATCCTGAAAGAAGCGATTGGCCGTGAGGTACTTATCGCCGTGAAACCTGGTGAATTGCTTACCAAAATCGTTTACGACCATCTTACTTCGTTGATGGGTGGCGAGAAAACTGACATTAGCCTCAAAGGTGACCCAGCCGTTGTGTTGATTGCGGGTTTGCAAGGGTCTGGTAAAACTACTTTTTCGGGTAAGTTGGCTAGCCACATCAAAAAACAAAACAAAAATGTGTTGTTGGTGGCTTGCGATATTTACCGTCCTGCGGCCATTGACCAGCTTAAAGTTTTGGGCGAGCAAGTGGGCGTAGAGGTTTATTCCGAACCTGAAAATAAAGATGCCGTAACGATTGCTAAAAATGCGATTGCTTACGCCAAAGCCAATAATAAAAAAGTGGTGATTGTGGATACGGCGGGTCGTTTGGCCGTAGATGAGCAAATGATGAAAGAAATTGCGGCGGTAAAACAAGCAATTCAGCCATCAGAAACCCTTTTTGTAGTGGACTCGATGACGGGTCAGGATGCCGTAAATACTGCCAAAACTTTCAATGAACGTCTTGATTTTGATGGGGTTGTACTTACCAAACTCGACGGTGATACACGCGGCGGTGCGGCTCTTTCTATCAAATCGGAAGTGAACAAACCGATTAAGTTTGTGGGTAATGGCGAAAAAATGGACGCGCTTGACGCTTTCTACCCAGACCGTATGGCGCAACGTATTTTGGGCATGGGCGACGTGCTTTCGCTCGTGGAACGTGCGCAAATGGTGTTTGATGAGGAAGAAGCTAAACGCATTAACCAAAAACTTCGTAAAAACCAGTTTGATTTCAATGACTTTTTGTCGCAGTTGGAGCAGGTGAAGAAAATGGGGGATATGAAAGACTTGGTTTCGATGATTCCAGGTGTTGGCAAAGCTTTGAAAGACGTGGACATTAACGAAGACGCTTTCAAACCGATTGTCGCCATGATTCAGTCCATGACGCCACAAGAACGCGCCAATCCAGACATGATTAATGGCAGCCGTCGTAAGCGTATCGCGGCGGGTAGCGGTGTTCAGATTCAGCAAGTAAACAACCTGATGAAACATTTTGAGGAGCTCCGCAAAATGATGAAAATGATGAACAATGTAAAAGAAGGCAAAATGAAAATGCCAAACATGAAAATGTTTAAATAGTTGATTTTCAGATAAAAATATAAAACGCCTGTTTGGGATAATATCTCCGAAACAGGCGTTTTTTGTTGGGGAATAAAAAGAAATTCAAAATGGCGTAATACTGTTTTTTGCCCAAATGCTTTTGCTAACTTTCTAAACTTTTATGTGTTTGCAAACGTTCAGACTATTAGCTTTGCACCAAAGCACCCATAACACATAATTATCTCAGAACTACCCCAAAACAATCGGACGACATGAGCTCTTTCAGATATTTTGCAAGTCTTTGCGCCGCCTCACTGCTGGGCGGAGGCGTAGCCATTTATGGCTATGCGCATTGGTTTGCCCCAACCACTACGGATTACGACTCTTTCGAGCAACAGCAAAAGAAATATTTTGCACACTACAACGCCTCAGACACGGCCAGCATTACCGTCCCGAATGGTATTAATTTTGTGCAAGCTGCTGAGCGTTCGCGCCCTTGTGTGGTGCATATTCGCACGGCTTATTCGGTGTCCAAAAGCTCCAATCCGCATACCATGAACTTGGAAGATTTGTTTGGCGGTGGCGGCAGCAACGGCGAGAATTTCCATAAGTTCGAGGATACGCCAGAGGAAGTAACGGGTTCGGGCGTAATTATTGCGGATAATGGCTATATCGCCACCAATTATCACGTAATCGAAAACGCTGACGAAATTACGGTAGTGCTCGAAGACAAGCGTAGTTTTAAGGCCAAAGTGATTGGTACAGACCCTTCTACGGATTTGGCTTTGCTCAAAATAGAGGCGCGTGCACTGCCGATTATGCGCTACGGCAACTCCGACCAACTGCATATTGGCGAATGGGTGTTGGCTGTCGGCAATCCTTTTGACCTTACCTCAACGGTTACAGCGGGCATTGTCAGTGCCAAAGGCCGCAATATCAATGTGTTGCGCAAAAGCGAGGCGATGGCCATCGAATCATTTATCCAAACAGATGCAGCCGTAAACCCAGGCAATAGTGGCGGGGCGTTGGTCAATCTAAAAGGCGAGTTGGTGGGAATAAATACCGCCATTGCTTCACGTACGGGCTATTATTCGGGTTATTCGTTTGCTGTACCTGTGGCGATGGTGCGCAAAGTAATGGACGATTTGCTCAAATACGGCGAAGTGCAACGCGCTTTGTTGGGTGTAACAATACTGGACATTAACGCCGAATTAGCCCAAGAAAAAGGCATTAAGGAAATAAAAGGCGTGTATGTTGCAGGCATTAGCGAACACAGTGCCGCTTCGGATGCGCACCTGAAAGAAGGTGATATTCTTTTGAAAATCAATGATATAGCTGTTAATTCTTCGTCGGAGTTGCAGGAGGTTGTGGCGCGTTATCGGCCCGGTGATAAAATAAATGTTACTTATGAGCGAGACGGCGAAACCAAAACGACTACCGTCATGCTTCGCAATCGCATGGGCGACACGCGTATCCAACGCCGCGAACAGTTAAGTTCTGTGGAAATAGAAAGTTTGGGCGCAACGTTCCAATCTGCTTCAGGCAACGAACGCACTTCGTTGGGTATTGCCAGCGGCGTGAAAGTTGTCAGTGTTACGGAAGGCGGCAAACTTTCCGAAGCAGGCATACAGGAAGGTTTTGTTATTACGCACATCGACAAAAAAGCCGTTGCCACGCCGCAGCAAGTTCAGCGCATTACCTCGGCGCAAAAAGGTGGCTTGTTGATTGAAGGCATGTACCCCGACGGCAAAAAAGCCTATTACGCGTTGGGTTGGTAAGTGGATTTTAAATTTCTATAAACAAAAAAGCGTAGGTTTCTATACTAAAGAAACCTACGCTTTTTTGTTTTATTATCTGATGCAAATTATTGAGCAACAGGCTCATGTAATGCTTTCCAAAGCATATCTTTCAGCGCGTCAATATTGTGCATGGTGGCCGCCGAAATAAAAATGTGTGGAACATTTTTAGGCAAACGCTTTTTAATGCTTTTTTCCATGTCTTTATCCATCAAATCAGATTTGGAAATAGCCAAAATACGCGTTTTGTCTAGCAATTCGGGGTTGTATTCTTCCAGTTCCGAAAGCAAAATTTGGTAGTCGTGTTGTACGTCTTCGCTGTCGGCAGGAATCAAAAATAACAAAATGGAGTTGCGCTCAATGTGGCGTAAAAATCTAATTCCCAGACCTTTGCCTTCAGATGCACCTTCGATAATACCCGGAATATCGGCAATCACAAACGATTGGAAATCGTGGTAGCCTACTACGCCCAAATTCGGGGTAATCGTCGTGAACGGATAGTCTGCAATGGCTGGTTTGGCCGCCGAAACCACCGAAAGCAATGTAGATTTTCCTGCGTTCGGGAAACCCACCAAGCCCACATCTGCCAACACTTTTAGTTCCAAAATCACCCATTCGTCTATGCCAGGTTCGCCAGGTTGGGCATGTTGGGGTGCTTGGTGCGTAGAAGTGGTAAAATGCAAGTTGCCCAAACCGCCGCGTCCGCCGCGAGTCAGAACAAACTCTTGTCCGTGTTCGGTTATTTCGACTCTTACTTCCTCTGTTTCAGCGTCTTTGGCCACTGTTCCGAGTGGCACTTCTATAATAACATCTTTGCCTTGTGCGCCTGTGCAATTGCTACTGCTACCGCCTTGCCCCGGTTCGGCAATAACGTGTTTGGTATATTTGAGGTGCAAAAGTGTCCAAAGTTGTGAGTTTCCGCGCAAGATAATGTGTCCGCCGCGTCCGCCGTCGCCACCGTCAGGGCCGCCTAATGGCGTATGTTTTGCACGTCTGAAATGGCGCGAACCCGCACCGCCTTTTCCAGAACGGCAGTTGATTTTTACGTAATCAATAAAGTTTGATGAAGCCAATGTTTTGCTTATTCAAGTAAATACTAAATATAAATCGTTGGTTTGCAGCCCAACGCGCCGCAAAGATAGCGAATTATGCGCAAAGGAAAGGGGATTAACGCATTAAATAAAAGATTGAAATGGTATAAAGCGCAGGTATTCAGCCTATAACAAAGCATTTAATATTGGAGAATGCTTTTCGGAGAATGTTAAATCAGTGGATTTTAATTGGGTCAATATTTAAGCTGAAAAGAGAATAAATACCGTTTGTCCTTTTTATTTTTCTTTAAAACGCAAAAATCGTGTTATTTGCTTTTGGTACTTTCTCTTAACTATCAAATTTTATAAGAATGTTCAAACAAAAAATCTACGCACTACTTTGTTTTAGTTTGTTGTGTGTGAGTGCTTTAGCGCAGCAGAAGAAACAAATTTCATTAGAAGATATTTGGGCAAGACGTACTTTTTCAGCCGAAAGCGTTTCGGGCGTGAATTGGCTCAAAACAGGTCGTTTTTATACTTCGCAAGAGGCTGAAGGCATCGTCAAATACGATATTGCCACAGGCAAAGCCCTCGAAACGCTTGTAAAAGCTGCCGACCTTGTTCCCGAAGGCCAAAGCAAACCCATTGATATAGACGAATATACGTTCAGTGCCGACGAAAATAAAGTGTTGATTAGTACGGCTTCTGAGCCGTTGTATCGCCGTTCGTCGAAAGAAGAAAATTATGTTTATGATTTGAAAACCAAAAAGTTACAAAAACTTTCGGCAGGCGGAAAGCAGTCTTACGCCACGTTTTCGCCCGATGGTAGCAAAGTCGCTTTCGTGCGCAGCAACAATGTTTTTTGGGTGGATTTGGCCACTGGCAAAGAGCAAGCCGTAACGACCAACGGCGAGTTTAACAACATCATCAACGGCGCGTGCGATTGGGTGTACGAAGAAGAATTTTCGTTTGCGAAGGCGTTTTTCTGGTCACCCGACAACCAAAAAATTGCGTTTTATTCTTTCAACGAAAGCCAAGTTCCACAGTACAATATGACCATGTGGGGCAAACTTTATCCAGAAGATTATCGCTACAAATACCCGAAAGCTGGCGAAGCTAATTCGGCGGTGCAAGTGGCTGTGTATCATTTATCCAACCAAAAAACGCAATGGGTAGAAGTGGGCGCAGAAAAAGACCAATACATTGCCCGCGTGCAGTGGACGAAAGATGCGAACACGCTTTCTTTGCAACGCCTCAACCGCCTGCAAAATCATTTGGAAATTTTGCATGCTGATGCCACTACGGGCAAAATTAAAGTAGTTTTGGACGAAAAAAGCGAAACGTACATCGACATTACCGACGATTTGACGTATTTGAAAGACGGAAAATATTTTATTTTTTCTACCGAAAAAAGCGGCTATAAGCATTTGTATTTGTACGACATGAACGGCAAACAACAAAACGCTATCACGGCAGGCAACTGGGAAGTTGATGAAATTGTGGCCATCAACGAAGCGGCCAAAACCGTTTATTTCACTTCTACGGAATCCTCTTCGCTGCAACGCCAATTGTACAGCGTTTCGTTTGCGGGAAAAAATAAAAAACAACTCACGCAAGCGGCAGGTACACACAAAATCAACATGAGCGCGGATTTTAGCTGCTTCTTGGATTATCACACTACGGCCAACACGCCCCTGAAAGTTTCGTTGTGCGAGGCAAACGGTAAGGTATTGCGCGTGCTGAAAGACAACCAAAAATTGCGCGAAACGTTGGCTTCGTACCAAATCAGTCCGCAAGAATTTTTTACTATCAAAACACCAGACGGTCAGGAACTTAACGCTTCCATGATTAAGCCTGCCAACTTCGATGCCTCGCGCAAATATCCAGTGTTTATGCACTTGTACGGTGGCCCTGGTTCGCAAACCGTCAAAGACGATTGGGGCGGAACAAATTTCCTTTGGCATCAGCTTTTAGCCCAAAAAGGCTATATTATCGTGATTGTAGACAACAGAGGCACAGGCGGAAAAGGCGAGAAATTCAAGAAAGCCACTTACGCGAATTTGGGCAAATACGAAACTCAAGATCAAATTGACGCAGCCAAACATTTGAGCACGTTGCCATTTGTGGACGGCTCACGCATCGGGATTTGGGGCTGGAGTTTTGGCGGTTATATGTCGTCGTTGTGCATTACGCAGGGCGCGGATTATTTCAAATTGGCTATCGCCGTTGCGCCTGTAACGAATTGGCGTTATTATGACAGCATTTATACCGAACGTTATTTGCGCACGCCACAAGAAAACGCCAAAGGTTACGACGAAAACTCGCCCGTAACGCACGCTTCGAAGCTCAAAGGCAAGTATTTACTCGTACACGGCACGGGCGACGACAACGTACATTTTCAGAATGCCGTAGCCATGCAAGACGCTTTGATTAAGGCAGGCAAACAGTTCGATAGTTTTTATTATCCAAACCGAAATCACGGCATTTATGGCGGCAACACGCGCCTTCATTTATACCAAATGATGACCGATTTTGTAACCCAAAATTTATAATTCGGGCTTTGTGATGATGATTTTGCTGTGGGGCGGGTTGGCTTTAGCCAACCCGCCCCACACATTTTATACGTCCCCGACAAAAATTATTAGCATTTTTTTTCGTTGTGTGCGTAGTACTATATTTTTTGAATAAATTGCCTACTGCTCAACGACGAAGGTATTTTGTGTGCAATTTTGGCAAAGCCTTCTTACTTTTGGCTGGCCATTTGGTGATAACCCCAGATTTGATAATGAAAAAAAATATATTTTTAAGTGCTTGTCTGATAAGTGCTTTTCTTTCTTCGCAAGCGCAACAAACCCTGAGCCAACGCTCTGACAACGAATTGTTTAATGTGGGTTTAGAGCTTTTTGATAAGAAAAAATACGGCGCAGCCTCCGAGTTTTTTGGGCAATATATTGGCCTGCACAAACACGATTTGCGTAGCATCGAAGCTCAATACTACAAGGCCTATTCAGATTTGCAACTTTTTCACCCCGACGCAGAACGCCAGTTCAAGGAATTTGTAACGGCTCACCCCGACCACCCGAAGGCGGCTTTGGCTTATTTTGAGTTGGGTAAATTTTATTATCAACAAAAAAATTATCCGAAGGTAATCGAGTATTTTCAATTGGCTACGCCCGAAAAATTGTCGGCGGCACAGCAAATTGAGCGCGAATTTAAGTTGGCTTACGCTTGTCTTTCGGAAAAAGATTTTGAGCAAGCAGAAAAACTTTTTAATCGCGTAAAAAATTCCGAACACCAATACACGGCTTCGGCCAACTACTACGCGGCGTATCTGAATATCAAGCAACAGCGTTATAATGAGGCTCTTATAGATTTGGACAAAGCCGAAAAAAATGAGGCTTACGCGCCAACCGTGCCGCTGATGCGTGCCAACGTGTATCACAAACGCAAAGATTTTGATAAAGTAATTGAGATAGGGGAGAAGGCTCTTGCCGACACGGCCAAGCTTGTGGGCACGGAAGAAATGTCTTTGCTCGTGGGCGATGCGTATTACAACAAAGAAAATTACACGAAAGCCAATCAATATTTTGACGTGTATTTGCAGTCGGCCAAACAGCCGCTCGCCGCACCGCTGCAATACCGCGTAGCTTATGCCCTTTTCAGAAGCGGCAAAACTGATAAAGCGATTGAGGCATTCAAACCGCTCACGCAAGCCAGCCAACCCGATGCCGAAAGCCAACCCAAAGATACTTTAGGCCAATTGGCAAACTATTATACGGGCGTGGCGTACCTGAAAGCAGGCAATAAGTCGCAGGCTCTCAACGCCTTCGACCAAGCACGCCGCAACAAAGCCCAAAGCAGCGTATCCGAACAGGCATGGTTTAATTATGCCAAAATCAACTACGATGCGGCCAACTACAACGAAGTAATTGACATTCTGACGGTTTATTTGGTCAAATTCCCTGACTCAAACAACGAAAATGAAGCCAATGAAATGTTGAGCGAGTCTTTGCTCAATTCCAACAACTACGATGAAGCACTGGAACACATCGGGGCTATCAAAAAGAAAACACCACGTATAAACGCTGCTTTTCAGCGTGTTAGCTACCTGAAAGGCACGCAGCTTTACAACGAAAATAATTTGGATAATGCCTTACAACTTTTCCAAAAATCGCTGGACAATCGCATCGACAACGACATTACGGTAGCTGCTTTATTCTGGTTGGGAGAAGTTTATTCAGCACAAAAACAATACAGCGATGCCATCAAGCAATACGAAGAGTTGATGCGTGTGCAAGGAGCTGTCAAATCGCCGTATTATCTGAAAATGCGCTACGGCTTGGGCTATGCTTTTTACAACACCAAGCAATACGACAAAGCCCTGATTCATTTCAGAGAATATACCAACCAACTGGAGAAAGCGACCGCCAAGCAGCAGTATGCCGATGCTTTGGTACGTCTTGCCGACTGTTATTATATTGATAAAAATTATGGCCAAGCCCTCAAGGCTTACGACAAGATCATCGACCGCAAAGACCCAGAAAGTGATTACGCTTTGTATCAGAAAGGGTTGATTTTCAGTGCCAGCGACCGCAACGACGAGGCCAAGAAAAGTTTTGGAACGATTATAGAACGTTATGCGGACTCTCGTTTTAAAGATGAAGCCACCTTCCAACGTGCCGAAATCGACCTTGAAAGTGGTAATTACGAAGCGGCAACTTCTGGATTTACTGCGGCCATTGCTCTCAACCCGAAAGGCAGCAGCGTGCCATATTATTACCTAAAAAGAGCCGTTGCTTACTCTAATTTGCGCCAATACGACAAGTCGGCGGCTGATTATAAAAAGATTTTGGACGAATATCCCAAACACGCCACTGCCAATGAAGCCTTACAAGGGCTGCAAAAAGTGCTTACCAGCGCAGGCACAGTGGACGAATTAAACGACTATTTGACCAAGTACAAAAACAGCAATCCAGAAGCCACAGATTTAGAAAACATAGAATTTGATGCGGCTAAAGGCTTGTATTACAGCCAAAAATACGACAAGGCTATCAAAAGTTTGGAAAATTTCTTGAACGGTTATGGCCAATCAGGTTTGGCACAAGAAGCCAAGTTTTTGCTTGCCGAATCTTATTACCGTGTGGGCAAACGCGACAAATCCATTGAGCTGCACAAAGAGTTGCTAAGTGCTAAGAAAAATAATACCACCAACAAATCTGTAATGCGTTTGGCTGAGTTGGAATATGCCAACGCCAACTACAAAGCCTCGCAAGTCTATTACAATTTGCTCGTCAATACGGCCAGCAACAAACGTGAGCTTTTTAATGCTTGGACGGGCATGATGGAAACCTATTATCAGTTGGCCAATTATGATTCGGTGGCGTATTTTGCCCAAACCATTAGTGCCAAAGACAACGCGCCAATAGATGCCGCCAACAAAGCCTCTTTGTACGCGGGAAAAGTGGCTTACGCCAAAGGTGATTATGAAACGGCTACCGATGAACTACTCAATACCGCCAACGAAGCCAAAGACCAATACGGAGCAGAAGCGCAATATTTGTTGGGTGAAGTTTTTTATAAACAGAAAAAATACAAAGAATCGTTGCAGGCTTTGTATGGCGTAAAAGACAATTTTGCGAACTATCAGAAATGGAACGACAAAGCGTATTTGTTGATGGCCGATAATTTTATTGCTCAAAATCAATACTATCAGGCTCGTGCAACGCTTTCGAGTATCATCGAAAATTCGCCAGATAACGGCACACGCGATGCGGCCAAACAAAAATTGGAGCAAATTAAAAATAAGAAATAATACAAATAATTCACAGTAGATACGCACAGCCGTGCGTATCTACAAAATGTGCGTCTCTACTGATTTTTTTTAATGCCTCAAAATGCTTTCGGTGAGCAGTTTGTATAAGTCGTGCAACGGCGGGTTGCCTTGCAGGTACAACAAATGTTGCTCAATGGTCAGTAGGTCGCGGCGTGCGGCAGGGCCAGTTTGGGCTTTTTCGGGGCCTACGGCCATACTTTTGGCTACGGTTTCTTGTATCAGCGGCTTTAATATCTCAAAATCAATACTTTGTTCGGATAAAATTTCTTGCGAAAGTCGCCACAAATGATTGGTAAAATTGCAGGCAAATACGGCAGAAATATGCAGCACGCGTCGTTGTTGTGAATCCAAATTATACAAATTGCGGCTCACGCTACTGGCCAAATCGTACAAGATTTGTTCGGAAACATCGCCATCAAATTCCAAACAAAAAGGCACTTGCCCAATGTCCACGTGTTTGTTTTTGCTGAAGGTCTGGAGCGGATAAAAAACCCCTTTCGGATTGGGCAGCGCATTGAGTACGCCCAATGGTCTCGTGCCCGACGTGTGCGCAATTACTACATCTGGCGGCAACACCAACAGTTTACAAACCTGCTCAATGGCATCATCAGAAACAGCAATGAGCAATACATCGACATTTGTTTCGCGAAAATCAGGCTCGTTTAACACTTTGGCATCATATAGATTGTCGGCCAGTGTTTGCGCGTGCGCTTCGGTGGCACTGTACACAGCCACAATGCTATGACCTACATCTTCCAAGTTCTGCGCCAAATGCCACGCCACATTGCCCGAACCCACCAAGCCAATGCGGTAAGTACGCATCAGGCTCGTCATTTTTTTCTTTATCATATCTGAAACCTAATTGTAGGAAAATGTTTGCCAAACAGAAATTTATCTCAAAAATAAAAGTATTGGCCAATATACCGCACGACACAATGTTATTTCCTTTGTTTGCGTCATAAAACCCTGCTAGTGTCTTGTATTTTTTTCTGATTATAAAAAAACTCCCAACCCAATTTTATTGTTATATTAGCTTTAGCAATCAAACTCAAACGTAATCAGACTTTTAAATCTATGGCAGCCAATCATATCGCCGACCGCAAAAACACGGTTTTTATTATTCTTTGCGGCATTTTCATTACCAATGCTGTGTTGGCCGAGCTTATCGGTGTCAAGATTTTTTCCTTAGAAGCAACACTTGGGTTTCCTGCTGCTCAAATTCCTGTGTTAGAAGGCTTTGTGTTGGATTTTAATTTGAGTGCGGGTGCGCTGATTTGGCCTGTGGTCTTTGTTACGTCCGATTTGATAAACGAATATTTTGGCACGAAAGGCGTAAAAAAAATTAGTTATCTGGCCGTTGGCCTCATCGCCTACACGTTTGTAGTGGTGTTTATGACTACGGGACTTTCGCCTGCGCAATTTTGGTTGGACACCAACGCCACAGACGCACAAGGCCGGCCGTTTGATGTCAATTTGGCTTATACGAAGCTCTTCAGCCAAAGTTTGAGCATTATTGTGGCTTCTATTACGGCGTTTTTGGTGGGGCAATTACTGGACGCGTATATTTTTCAGGCCTTGCGCCACCGCACGGGTAGCCGCCTGATTTGGTTGCGTGCCACAGGTTCTACGCTTGTATCGCAGTTGGTGGATAGTTTCCTGATTCTGACGCTCGCGTTTTATGTATTAGGCAACTGGACTTTAGCCCAAGTGATTAGCACTGGCATTATTCAGTACATTTATAAAATGACGGTAGCCGTAGTTCTTACGCCCGTTATTTATGTGGCACATCATTGGATAGACCGTTATTTGGGCGAAAAAACAGCCGAACAACTCATGCACCAAGCCGAAGAACAGAATTTTTAAAATGTAATTTTGAAAGTAGTGCCTACGTTGGGTTGGCTTTCTATTTCGATATGTCCGCCTAAGGCTTCGATTTGATTTTTTACCAAAAAAAGCCCTACGCCTCGTGCGTCGGTGTTGTTGTGGAAGGTTTTGTACAAACCAAAAACGCGTTCTCTGTTATGCGTGAGGTCTATGCCCAAACCGTTGTCTTCAAAAATCAAAACGATGTGGCCATTTTCCTGAAAAGTACGCACTTGTACTTGACAAGGCCTGTCAGGAGATTTGTATTTGATGGAATTGGAAAGCAGATTTTGGAAAACGCTATCCAAATAAAGTGCTGGATACAAGATGGTTGGAGCTTGCTCAAAGTTTTCTGTAATCGTAACGTCAGCCTCCCGAATCCAAGCCGAAAGCGTATTTTTAACAGACTGTAAAATTTGTGCAAACGATAATACATCTTGTTCTTTTTTGAGGTCTTTGCGCACGCGCAATATTTGCGCCAAAATATCAATGGTATCTAAGGCTTTGGAAGCAGTGTTACAAAGATTTTGAATCAAAAAGTCTTTTTCGTTGTCGTCGTGCGTTTTGGTGAGCCAGTCCGCAATCATAATCATGTTGCCGATGGGCGCACGTAAATTATGAGAGGTAATGTGCGCAAAATCTTCAAGCTGTTTGTTTTGCAACAACAAAATTTGGGACGTTTCCACCGCCTCGCGTTGCGACTTTTTCAGAGCGGTAATGTCGCGGCCTTCCGTGATGAGCATCAGCGTTTTGCCTTCTGAATCGCGGAGCGGTTTTACCGAAAAATCTATGATAAATACCTGATTATTAGAAGCTAATATTTCGGTTTCGTAGCGCACGAACTCGCCCGCCGCTGCTTTTTGTATGGCCTCTTGGAGTTGCTGCTGACTTTGTGCAGAGGCATTCCACCAAGGCGTATCCCAAAAATAAAGGCCTTTTACTTGTTCTAACGTAAGGCCTCGCAAGCGTAGAGCCGTTTCGTTGGATTCAATAATTTTTCCTGAAGGCTCCAGCAAACTCACAAACTGAAATGTCTGTTGGAACACTGCCGAAAATAGTTGTTCTTTTTCAATAAGCAATTGTTCGGCGCGTTTGCGAGCATCTATGTCAATAACAGAGCCTACAAAGCGTTTTGGGATTCCGTTTTCGCCCCGACTTACTTGCCCGTGCGCCTCAAACCATTTGTAAACGCCCGATTTGGTACGCAACGGGTATTCCATCGAAAATGGCACGTCGGTTTCCATGTGTCGTTGCACTCCTTCTTGTACTTTATCGACATAGTCAGGGCGTAACAACTCGTAAAAAGTATCGGTCGTAGGTTCTATTTCTTCATATTCGTAACCCAACAATTCATAAAATTTAGGCGACCACCATTGCTGCTTTTGATTCACATCAAACAAATCCCAAATGCCCGCGCCAAAACCTTGTATGGCCAATTTGTATTGACTTTCACTTTCGGCTAACTGCTGCTTGGTTGTCTGCAAATCCGTTACGTTTTGGGAAATGGCAACGCCGTAATATTGCCCCGTAGCTCTGCTTTGTATCGGGATAAAAGTGTTGATATACACCAATGTCCCCGTATTAGTTTCTGATTGAATCCGTTCGCCATTAAGTACGCGTTCGTAACAAAGCTTGAGTGCTTGATATGATTTTTCGGGGACTACTTCCTGAAGCGTTTTGCCCACCATAAATTCAGGGTTATAATGATTGCGGCGAAGTTCTTCACCTGCTGCAAAGAAAAAACGCATATCCTTATCAAACATTAACACTGCACTGTTAGGAATGTTTTCAGCAAATGTTTTATAAAGGTCGATTTCTAATTGGATAGAGTTCATGGCAGCAGATGTGGGGAGAATGTTTAGTTGGAACGCAAAAGATACGTCAAATCAATGACACTTCCAGAAGGAAGCCGAAAAAACACCACAAAAAATTTGAATTGCCCTAAAAAAAAGAAAACCTCTCCGAATTGGAAAGGTTTTCTTTGTGTGGGAGCAACAGGATTCGAACCTGTGACCCTCTGCTTGTAAGGCAGATGCTCTGAACCAACTGAGCTATGCTCCCTTATTGTGGGTGCAAAAGTAGAAGACTGAAATTTAATTTCCAACTTTTACACCCAATTTATTTAAAAAAAATTAATAAGTGTCTTGTTTTGTGGTATATGCTGTTTTTTTAGCATAAAAGTAATATTTTGTGTTTTGATATAATATACCTTCTTTTGTTGAAATCTAAATTTTTTAAATTAAAAAACCAATTGGCCTAATCCTGTTATTAGAGAATCATTGTTTTATGAAAAAATCAGCTATTTTATTTTTGTTTATTTCAGTGTTCTTATATGCCTGCGATCCTGAGCGATTATGTCAAAAACCTGGTTGTATGTATTCTGATGTTGGGGCTACAATAGCAGGCACTATATCAGGGGCAACTGATAGTATAATTCATGTGGGTGATACCGTTAAGGTAAGTATTAAAATCCCAGATACCCTTTATACGAATTATGGAGCAATTGCAGTAAAAGGATTTACGGCGCACAATAAAACGATAGGTTTATCTTGTGGGGGGGCAGATAGTATTATACCTGAAGGTGCATTTTTAAACTCTTTTTTCCCTCCAGAAATTATCAAAAAAGGGTTTAAATACCGCAATAGTGCTAATGCCAACTTTGATGTTAATAGTAGAACGTTAGAATGTTGGTTTATGCCAGACCGTAAAGGAAAATATGTAATAGAAGCCAGTAATGGCTTAGTTGATGTACGTGCCACTAATGGCCAAGAGTGGGCTGTTAATATCGCTATACAATTGAATCAGCCTAAACGTTACCAACAATATTTAGGATGGTTTGAACCAAATGTAAGAGCATCAGTACATTATCCTGAAGGTATGGGGTTTTATTGGTTTGAAGTAAAATAATATGCAAAAATAAAGCCGCCTATAAGAAATGATATAGGCGGCTTTATTATATCAATAAAGTAATCAGTTAATTAAAAATCATACCCCAGCGTAAAATAAAAACGCGGCGAAAGCACTTCGTAATTCTGAACGCCCCACGCCATATCAGCTTTTACATAATAGCCTAAAATCATGGTGCGCAAACCCGCGCCATAGCTACTCAATATTGGGTTATAAAATTCGTTTACGGTAATGGTAAAAGGATTTGAATAAGTAGTTTTTGACCCGAAATTACTGTCCCTATCAAGTGGCGAACCGCTTTGCCAAGCAGTACCCGCATCCGCGAAAGCTACCAACTGGAAGTTGCGCAAGAAGTTAGAACTAATCGTGCCTCTGTACAAATAACGCACAATTGGAATCCGTAATTCGGCATTGAACAACATATAATTGCGGCCATACATCGTATTGTATTTGAAACCACGCAAGTTGGTAGCAAACTGCATGAATAGCCAATCTACATTTTGATCGCCTTGTTGTTGTTCCAAAAGTGGGTCGTGTTCGTTGTCTGAGCGATTAAAACGTCCATCGCCACCAATCCAGTTATCCATGCCACCAAGCGAATATTTTTTGGCAGCATTGCCGAAGAAATGCCCAAACGAACCGCGCAAAGCCAACACCAATTCCTTGTGTATGGGCTGATAATGGCGCAAATCTATGTGCAAATTCCCGAAGCTTTTTTGGCTGTTGCCCATGCCAAAATATTGTTCAAAACGTACTTTTCCACGCGTACCTTCCAGCATATTGATACCATGCGAAACGGTGTGGTCATAGACGTATTCCGCGCCAATACCCGAATAAAGCTGTTTTACGTCGGGCGTGGACATACTTGCCGCGCCGTCGTCGAGGTTGACGTAACGTGTTTGTGCCACAAATGGCGAAACTTCAATTCTGTGCGCTAAACTCAGCGGATAAGCCGCCGTCAATTGAGCTTTGTTAAGGTTGTAACGTCTGGCCAACGATTCATTGCTATAATAATAGCTTTGCTTGTCCATGCGTGCTTTGAAGTCAACGCGGCGTTTGAGATACTGGTATTCCATAAAAATATTGCTGCTGCGCAAATCCGAAAACGGCAAAAATCCCGCCTTAATCTTATGGTTTTCAAACATATCGGTCATGGTGGCTTCCATCAAAAAACCTAAGCCGCGTAAGGGGTCTAAGGTTGCAGTGGTGCTAATGGTATTTAAGCCTAAGCGATTCAGATATTCAAATGGGCCTGTTGCAGAAACATTGGATTGCCCTGTACCCGCTTCCGTATGCGCCACCGTCGGCAAAGACGGTTTGAGTAGCTGCGGTTTCAGGCTTGGTTTGAAGCTGCTTTTACGGATTTTTTCTGACTCAAAAACATAATTCCGAATGTCTATTTCATTGGTATTGAGCATGATAATCGTGTCTTTGGGCGCGACAACAGGCTTGGCGGCTGTGTCTGCTACCACTGGCGCAACGGTCAGTGTTGGTGGCGTAAGTTTGGCGGCTGTGTCTGCTGCAACTGCTCCCAGCGACTTCACATTTTGGCGATAAATACGGTCTGCTATCATGTCTTGACGGCGCGTTGGCAGATTCACCAAATTACTGTTCCAGTTGGCAGGCGCAGCCGTCTGATACAGATTTTCTTGGTTGTTACTTTTAAGAATAAACGTAATGGCTTGGCTGTTTTCGTTTACATCAAAATTCTTAACACTGTATTCCCATTCCGAAATAGAAGAGCATTGTCCTGTGGCCAGATCTAATTTTTTGAGGTTATTTATTCCAAACTCATCGCTAAGAAACACAATGTTATTTTTATCTAACACACGCGGACGTGTTTCGTTAAATACCGTGTTGGTTAGGCGTTTGAGGGTTTTGGAATGCGCTTTTAGCTCAAACAGATTGTAATTATTGAAAATATCTTTGTAGGTAGCAGACTTGCCCAGCGTATCGGACAAACGATTGGAACTAAATACAATAGACTCGTTACCAATGAATTGCGGCTGTTGGTCGTCGTAAAAATCTTTGGTCAGATTCGTAACATTTCCACGCACGATATTAAACAAAAAGATGTCGGATTGGCCTTCTTGCTGCGCCGCCAATACCATATTTTTCCCGTCGGTCGTTACGTCAAAACTATATACTTGCTTGAATTGCGCCAACGATGTTTTTGTTTTTTTGCCAGTGGCCACATCGTAGGCGAGCCATTCGGGTTGGGCATTGTGTAGGCTAATGACATGCAATGCGGCATTGCCTTGCCAAGCCAAAATCGGCGTTTGGTAGTCCACGCGCTGAGAAAGTAGGCGATTGCCACCTTTCCAAACAATGCTTTGGCGACCTGTTTGGCGGTCAAGTAGCAACACTCGGTAGCGACCTTCGTAGTTTTGTGTATAAGCTACCAACTGCCCGTTTTCGCTGACAGCCAAGTCATTATACACCCACTTGCGATTGGTTTTGTGGCTGATTCTATTCGTTTTTTCAGGAGTTTTGTAAGAAGCTGCCGCCGCGTCGGCCATGGCACTGTAATAATTACGCCAGTCGCGAATAAGTTTTTCGTAAGGAATGGCCAAGGTGCTGCCGATGCTGTTTTCTTCGTTGCGCATGATGCGCGTCAGATTCAGGATATTAGAAATATTGGCACGTCCGTATTTTTCGGCGATATAATTCCAAATAGATTGCCCTGCGATTTCGGCTTCTTCCCCTAACAAATTGGAAGGTTTGCGCCAACGGCGCGTACTCATGGCATCGCGTACTTGGTCGTCGAGTTCTATACTCCAGCCGTCGGAAGCATAGCGCACGCCGCCACCAATAAACCAGTCTGGCAGCAAGAGCAAATAATTATTTTGGACTACGTCTTTAAAACTTCCGCCGTACATCATGTCGTTGAGCAGCGTTTGGGCTACGCCACGACTTATTTCTTTGCGAAAAGCGATTTGATTGCCAGCAAAAGGTACTTCTACAATGGATTTGATGAAATTGGTACGACCACCCACAATGGAGTTTTCTTGTTCGAGGCCTACATTACTTTGTTGCAAATCAGCTTTGGAGGCGTACACATACAAGCGTATGCGCGAATACGACGAAAACCCAAACAAGTCGGAAAGGCGCGAAAATTCGGTTTCGGCGTATTGGGCAGCTGTACGCGCTAAGGCTTCGTTGTTGTCGTAATAGAAAATAATAAAATTATTAGTGGTAATATATTGCCACTTGAATACTTGGTACTGAATCCTATTTTTGCCGTATTCTTCTTGTGCGGCTTGCGCCTGTGCCTTTTGCCCAAATAGACACAGTACAGTTATATAAATACATAAAGTCCTGATAAACAGTCTCATAATATACTCCAGATTTATTTGCAGTTGGTTTTGAGCCATAAATTAACATAAAAACGCCGAAAGCACCCAGAATAATATACACGAATAAGCGCAGATTTTGGAATGAGCGGCAGGATTTGTATCAAAATTAAAATACAAAGATTGGGGATCTGGATAGCAATGGCTTGCGTGTGGCAATGTTTTGGCTTTGATTTTGGTTAAAATAAAGAGATTTCTTACACCGTTTCGCTTTGCGATAAACAATTGTTTTTCAATTTTTTCAAAAAAAGGTTTGAGTTATTAGAAAAATCGCTGTAGGTTTGCGTGGCAAATAAAGAACCCTAACTTTTATTTGCCATGAGCTTAGATTCAGCTAAATTTTTGTTCGAAGCACTCACTTATGATGATGTGCTTTTGCTCCCCGCTTATTCCGAAGTTTTACCCCGCGACACAAAGACCGTAACAAAGCTAACGCGCAACATTAGCATCAACATTCCGCTTGTTTCGGCGGCAATGGATACGGTTACGGAATACGAGTTAGCTATCGCAATGGCACAAGAAGGTGGCATTGGTTTCATTCACAAAAACATGAGCATTGAGCAGCAAGCCGAGCAGGTGCGCAAAGTGAAACGCTCGGAAAGTGGAATGATTATTGACCCCGTAACGCTTTCCGAATCCGCTACAATTGGCGAGGCGCAGCGCATGATGCGCGAATTTCGCATTGGCGGCATTCCTGTGGTCAGTGCCACACACAAACTGTTAGGTATTCTTACCAATCGCGACTTGCGTTTTGAAAAAAATTCGGCTCGCCCTGTGGTAGAAGTAATGACCAAAGAAAATTTGGTTACTGGACATCAAGGGATTAGCCTCCAAGAAGCCGAAGATATTTTGCAAGAATACAAAATTGAAAAGCTCCCTATCGTAGATGCTAATTTCAATCTTATCGGGTTGGTTACTTACAAAGACATCTTGAAACGCAAAAATCACCCCAACGCCTGCAAAGATTCGTTTGGACGTTTGCGCGTAGGGGCTGCCGTTGGCGTTACGCCTGATTTTCTTGATCGCATTGCCGCTTTGCGCAAAGCAGGTGTGGATGTGGTAAGTATCGACACGGCGCACGGCCATTCCAAAGGCGTAATTGATGCACTCAAAAAAGCCAAAGCTACGTTCCCAGACCTTGAAATGATTGTCGGCAATATTGCCACAGGTGAGGCCGCAAAAGCCCTTGCCGAAGCGGGTGCAGACGCGATCAAAGTTGGGGTCGGGCCAGGCAGTATTTGTACTACACGCGTAATTGCAGGGGTGGGTATGCCACAACTCTCGGCGGTGTACGAAGCAGCTAAAGCCGTAGCGGGCATGGGTGTTCCCATTATAGCCGACGGTGGTATTCGTTTTTCGGGCGACATTGTTAAGGCCATTGCCGCAGGTGCAGACAGTATTATGATTGGCTCGATGCTTGCAGGTACGGAAGAAGCCCCTGGCGAAATGATGATTTACGAAGGCCGTAAGTTCAAGACTTACAGGGGAATGGGTTCGTTGGAAGCAATGGAAGATGGCTCAAAAGACCGTTATTTCCAAGATGCTGAAGATGATATAAAGAAACTCGTACCCGAAGGCATTGTAGGCCGTGTACCATTCAAAGGCCGTGTGGCAGAGGTTTTGTACCAGCTTACAGGTGGCCTGAAAGCGGGTATGGGTTATTGCGGTGCGCCAGATATTGCCCAATTACAAAAAGCTAAATTTGTGAAAATTACGGCGGCTGGTGTCCGTGAAAGCCACCCACACGATATTCAAATCGTGCGTGAAGCTCCAAATTACAGTGCTAAATAATTGATTATTAGTATATAATAAATAGTCCTCGTCTTTTGCAAATGCATGCAGAAGGCGGGGATTTTATTTAATCGTTACGCCAGTCGGCCAGTTCCACAAATGCTTCTTGACAAATACGCTCCAATTGTTCGACTTGTTGTTTAGCTTCATTTGGAGTAACATATTCATTTTCTGAATCTTCCATTATGTTCAGCAGCTTATCGGCTTCCGACATTCCCATCATGCTGACGGTAGATTTCATTTTGTGGGCAACGCTGCGCAATGTTTCCCAGTCGGCAGTATCGGCAGCTTCTGCGAGCTGCTCCAAAAACAAAGGCGATTGGTTACAAAAGGCTGTGGCCATGCTACGGATAAAGGCTATATTTTCGTTGGAGAGTTTGCGCAAATAAGTCAAGTCTATGGTTTCGTAGGACTTGGTCAATAAGGCTTGCGCCTCCGACTCTGTGCTAAACGTTTTGCCTAACAATTGGGTGAGTACGTTGGCCACATCTTCCAACGAAAATGGTTTGGTCAGGTAAGCATCAATGCCTTGTGCCTGTATTTGCTCCTCCAAATTGAGTGTTGCTGTGGTGAGAGCAATGGGTGTATTGGCCGAGAAGCTGTATTGTTGTCTGATATATTTTGCAATTTCAAAGCCTTGCATATCAGGTAATTGTAAATCTAAGAAAATAATATCGTAAGTAGTTTGGGTCGCTTTGCTAATGGTTTCGTGGCCAGTAGTGGCCATATCTGCGGCAATATTCCAACGCCTAAGCATTTGCGCCAACAAGTAGCTGTTGAGCAAATTGTCTTCGGAAATGAGTGCTTTGATGAGTGGATTTGGTGTATTCACGCGTTAGATGCTTTTGGATATGCTACTTGATATATTTATTGCTAAATATGGCAAAAATACTCCACAAATATTATGCTATGCAAATTTACATCTACTAAAAATACAAATAGGTGCAAAAAAAATGGCTACCCTGATATAGAAAGGGTAGCCATTTTTTTCAATTTAGGATGTTAAAATAACCTTACTCTTTTATCAACTTCTTACTAATAAAACCTTTATTGGTTTGTATTTCAATGAGATAAAGACCCGTAGCCAAACGGTTGAGCGAAAGTGTTTGCTGTGTTTGGGCAAAACCTTCTGCTACCAAATGCGTGCGGCCTGTCATGTCTTTGATTTGGATACGCTGGATTGGAGCTTGATCGGTAGTGGCTACAATCACCTGATTTTGCGCAGGATTTGGGTACAAGTGTACGAGCTTATCCGAAAGTTGCGGTTTGGCTGCCGTGATACTTGCGTTGCCGTACAACAACCATCTGTCGGGGTCGAAAGTAATACCCGTTACCGCAAACGGAATGGTTACGTCGAATTGCTGATTGTTTTGGGTATGATTCAGTACCACAATCGTATCTTTATTGCCAGCACCTCTTACGCGCACAGGTACGGGCATTTCAAAGAAATCTACGGAAGTTGGAGCAGTGGTCGTTTGGCCTAAAGTAATATGCAACACACTATCAGGGCTTTGGTGATAATGCAGGTTATAACGCGGAAAACCTCTGCCATACACCCAATCATTGATAAATTCGGTGAGGTCTTGACCGCTGGTTGCTTCCAAATGTGCCTGAAGTTGAGAGGTATGGGCATATTTATAAGCCAGAGCCGTATCGTTGGCATAATTATTCAATCCATTAAAAAAGGCAGTATCGCCCATTTTCCAACGTAACATATGTAGTACCATCGCACCTTTGTTGTAAGAAAGCGTGCTGCTGAAAACCCTGTCCACGCTGGTTGTATCGTCCACAAATACAGAGCCAGTTTGAGAAAGGGCACTATTACGTGTGGCGTTTTTCCAGCTATTCCAAGCCGATGCACCTCTTAGTTTTTCCATCGCAATCCCCGTACAGTAAGTGGCAAAACCTTCGTTAAGCCAAATTTCTGCCCAAGAGCCGCACGTTACTTTGTCGCCAAACCACTGGTGCGCCAACTCATGCGCCAGCAAGTCAAAGGCATAATTTACCACAAAACTCATGGTCTGGTGTTCCATGCCGCCACCCCAACCAAATTGAGCGTGCCCGTATTTTTCTTTATGAAATGGATATGTGCCAAAAAGCTGCGAATAAAGCTGAATAACAGGTACCAATGCGGCTGTTCCTGTTTTGGCTGTATTCATATTCTCTGGATAAACATAGTTGAGCATAGGCATGGTGTCCGTACCCAACGGCACAGGGTCTGTATAGCTGCTGTAATTGGTTACAGCGAAAGCCACCAAATAGGCCGCAATTGGATATTTATGTTTCCAGTGATAAGTAGTATGGGCGTTGGCTGCGATGCTATCTACCAGCAAGCCATTGGCCGCCACCCGATAAATGGACGGTGTAGTTACCCAAATGTCAATGGAGTCTATTTTGTCGTTGAGACTTTGTTTGCAAGGCCACCATTCCTTTGCGCCATAGGGCTCAGAAAGCGTCCAGATCACAGGTGTGCCATTGTGCGAATCTTTGATAAACGAACCAAAGCCCGTGCTTGTGGGCTCTCCATGATAATAGACTGTGATAGAATCTAGGGTATTGGCGGGCAGCGTGTCTGCGAAGGCAATGTTTAGTCTGTCGCCTTCCATTTCTGTATAGTCCGTGATTGGTTGGCCATGGTACAGAATAGAATCAACTTCCAGCGACGCTTCCATATCAAAATTAATTTCGGAAAAGCCATTTGATTTGGGGACAAAATGCGAAGTAATCGCGCCACTGATGTAATACACGCTCGGATTAACATTCCATTCGAGGCGATGATATTTCAAATCGTAATTGGCCGTAAACGGGGAAGCCGCAAAGTTTTGTTTGGCTGTGGCGGTCTTGCGTTCGGCTGTAATGAGGTTGTCTAAGTTATTTGCTTCTGTTTCGGTTAATGATTGGGCTTTCAGTAAAAAAGGAAAGGCGCAGAGCACGGTAAGCCCTACATTTCTCAAAAAGTTTATTTTGTGCATACGAGTTATTTGAAAAGGTATTGAGCGCAAAGGTAATAAAAAGCGATTGTTAAGCTAAATACACGCATATTTCACCGAAGGAGAGATTTAAGCTAATAGAATTTTTTTGAAGCAAATGAATACTCTCACTTTTCAGACTTCAGGAGTTATAAGCATAGGAGGCGGCATACTTAAACAGATGATATTATGCTTGTTTGCTTGAAAATGTAATCCATATAAAAAAAGTAATTTTCATTTTTTGAAAATTTTATTAACAAAATGAGGTGAAATATGGTTTTGGAAGCTGTATTTCACCTCATTTTGTATTATATTTAAAAATAATTTTTCGGCTATATTTCTAACCACTAATTCTTTGTAATATGCCACACAACGAAGAACACCCTGCCCAAAGATTGCGCATCGCTTACATTATAGCATTGTCGTTGGTTGGTATCATGACGGTTTGCAGTCAAGTAATTGTACGCTATATGCTCAAAAAAGACGCAGCAGACTCTCGCATCATCAATATTTCTGGCCGCCAACGAATGCTCAGTCAAAAGTTGACAAAAACAGTGCTGCTTTTGCAACAATCCGAGAATTTTAAAGATTACCAGCAAAGGCACGAGGAGTTAGAACAAACCTTGACTCTGTGGCGCAAGTCGCATTTGGGTTTGCTGCACGGGGATATCAGTTTGCGCATTCCCGCAGGGCATAACTCTGACACGATTCGGCAGATGTTTGCGCAAATACAGCCGCATTTTGTGGCCATGTCCGACGCGGCTCAAAATATTCTGATATTGGCAGACACGCCACAAATCAAACAGCAAACCCGCATTATTTTGGCGCATGAGTCTGAATTTTTGCAAAAAATGGACACTATTACTTTCCGATACGACCAAGAGGCCAAAGAGCGAATCCATACACTGGAAATATTAGAAACTGAGTTGATGTTGGTTACACTTATCGTTTTGATGCTCGAAGCTTATTTTATTTTTCGGCCAGCAACTAACAAAATAAAAGAATATTTTGAGCAAATTAAAGCCAAAAATATTGAATTAGTTTACACTAATAGTGCTTTGATTGAAACGCAAGAAGAACTCAAAACAAATATAGAAGAATTGCAAGCTGCTGAAGAGGAAATAAGGCAACAAATGGAAGAAATTTCGGCGATAAATGATACATTATCGGAGCAAAAATCAGTAGTTGATCAGCAGAAAAAATTAATTGATATGCGTAACCAAAATATCATGGACAACATCAAGGCCGCCAAGCGCGTTCAAGATACTTTTTTGCTATCAAAAGATGTTTTAGCTAAAGAGTTTGCAGATGCTTTTGTGATAAATCGCCCTAAAGAAATTGTAACAGGCGACTTTTATTGGTTTCATAAACAAGGAGATACAAAAATAATGGCGGTAGGTAATTGTACTGGCAACGGGATGTCTGGCGCATTGCTAACGATGGTTGGTGTCTCATTGTTTAATGAAGTAATAAATGAATGTACGGCATATCTTCCCGAAGATATTTTACAAAAAGTAGATGCAAAATTGCGCCAAATTTTAAATCCCAACACGCAAGGAGTTATTGCAGAAGGAATTAAGCTATCTTTATTAGTTATAGATGGAAATTGCCTACATTTTGCAGGGGCTGGTAGTAATTTATTTTGGATAAGTGATGGTATTTTGGAAGAAATAAAAGGCTCAAAATATCCTTTGGGTGAATTTTCTTTTTATAAAGAAAAAGAATTTGAATCTATTAAAATAAATTATCGAAAAGACGATCAATTTTATATGTTTACAGATGGCCTTGTGGAGCAAATAGGCCAAATCGAACGCCGAAAATTAGGGAGTGAGAACCTGAAAAGAGTGATTGTTACGAATGCTTATTCTTCCATGTTGCAGCAGTTTACGGCCATACAACAAGAATTGCACCTTTGGAAAGGTGCAGTCGCACAAACCGACGATATGATGCTTATTGGCCTGAAAATGTAGTGAAAGCAGCCGCCAATGCTTCAGTGTTTTTGAGGGCAGGGGAGTGTTCAAAACCGCTGTTGAGGTCGAGACCAACCATTTGCGGCAAGGTTGCGGCTTGTGTTACCGCTTGCCCGAAATTGTCGGGATTTAGGCCGCCACTAAGCAAAAAAGGCGTATTGAGCTTATATTTTTTCAATACCTGCCAGTCGAAAGTATGGCCATTTCCGCCGTAATGAGCACCTTTGGCATCGAATACGAAACAGTCCACGTGTGGCGCGTAGGCTGCTAATTGCTCAAAATCAAAGTTGTTGTCCAGCGAAAAAGCCTTCCAAACGCCAAAACCTGCGGCACGTATTTGGTCGCATTGTGCAGGCGTTTCCTCACCGTGTAGTTGTGCAATGTTTAGGCAGTATTTCTGTAAAATGCTTATGACATTTTCTGTGCTTTCATTTACAAAAACACCAACTTTCTGAACAGCATTTGGCACAGAAACGAGGGTTTCTTTAGGCCAATCCGCTCCCACGTATCGCGAAGATTTAGGATAAAAAATAAACCCTAAGTAGCTGATATATTGAATATTAGCGACATTTTTAATATTGTCGGCCTCGCGCATTCCGCACACTTTTATTTGCATGGCTTTTCTTAAAAAAACAAAGCGTTTGACTGCCGCACAGCCAAACGCTTTGTGTGTATAAAATCAATGGTTTATTTGCAGGCAATCTTGTTGACGCGATTTTCGTGGCGACCGCCCTCAAAATCTGTATTCAAAAACGTATTAACGATTTGCCACGCTTCGGCCTGCGAAATAAAACGCGCGGGAAGGCACAATACATTGGCGTTGTTGTGTTGGCGAGCCAAAGCCGAAATTTCGGGAGTCCAGCAAAGAGCCGCACGCACGCCCTGATGTTTGTTGGCCGTAATAGCAACGCCGTTACCGCTGCCACATACCAAAATTCCTACTTCAAATTCGCCTGATTCTACTCCCAAAGCCAGCGGGTGCGCATAGTCTGGGTAGTCCACAGAGTCGGTGCTGTATGCCCCAAAATCTTTAACTTCATAACCTGCCGTTGTTAATTTGCTGATAATAAGTTTCTTGTAATCAAACCCTGCGTGGTCTCCACCAATTGCTATTTTTTTCATGGTTAAATATAATTTTTGCTTTGTATAAAAGCAATACTTTATACTGCTATAATGTATTTTTTTGTTAATATAGGCATCAAAGTTAGAAAAAACCGTTATTTGTCGCGTGTATTTTCTTTGTTTTTATAAAATAGCAAAGAGCAAAAAGGTGCTGTTTTTTTCAAAAACAGCACCTTTTTGCTCTTATTTGTCTGAAAATAAGGATATTAGAATTTGCGGCCAGGGTAATAAGCTGTTTTGCCTAATTCTTGCTCAATGCGCAACAATTGGTTGTATTTGGCCATACGGTCTGAGCGAGAAGCCGAACCAGTTTTGATTTGTCCGCAGTTAAGGGCTACGGCCAAGTCAGCGATGGTGTTGTCTTCTGTCTCGCCGCTACGGTGCGACATGATAGACTTGTACGAATTGCGGTGCGCCAAGTTTACGGCATCAATCGTCTCAGTCAAAGAACCGATTTGGTTTACTTTCACCAAAATAGCGTTAGCGATGTCTTTTTCGATACCTTCTTGCAAACGCGTTACGTTTGTTACGAACAAGTCATCACCCACCAATTGAACTTTGTCGCCTACTAATTCAGTAAGTTTTTTCCAACCAGCCCAATCGTCTTCGGCCATGCCGTCTTCGATAGAAAGGATTGGATATTTTTTAGTCCATTCTGCCCAGTAGTGCGCCATTTCTTCTGAGCTAAGTTTTTGACCAGAAGATTTTTTGAAATGGTACAAACCTGTAGAAGCGTCGTAGAACTCCGAAGTAGCCGCGTCCATCGCAATGAATACGTCTTCGCCTGGGCGATAGCCTGCCACTTCAATAGATTTCAACACGATTTCGATAGCCTCTTCGTTTGATTTGATGTTCGGAGCAAAGCCGCCTTCGTCTCCTACGTTGGTCGAATAGCCTTGTTTTTTCAATACAGACTTTAGGTTATGGAAAATTTCAGAACCTACTTTCATGGCTTCCGTGAACGATGCTGCGCCAGTAGGCATAATCATAAATTCTTGGAAGTCAATTGAATTGTCTGCGTGGCTGCCGCCGTTTAAGATGTTCATCATTGGCACAGGCAAAGTGTTAGCGTTTACGCCGCCCACGTAGCGGAACAAAGGAACGCCTGCTTCTTGTGCAGCCGCTTTTGCCAAAGCTAATGAAACACCCAAAATTGCGTTTGCGCCCAATTTGCCTTTGTTTGGTGTACCGTCAAGGCTAATCATGTGGCGGTCGATGGCGTTTTGTTCGAATACAGACGCACCCACCAATTCTTTGGCGATGATGTCATTTACGTTCGATACAGCCTTCAACACGCTTTTGCCCATGTAATTGGCTTTGTCATCGTCGCGAAGCTCAACAGCCTCGTGCGTACCCGTAGAAGCTCCTGACGGAACAGCCGCACGGCCAACAAAACCGTTTTCAGTACGAACATCTACTTCTACTGTAGGGTTGCCGCGAGAGTCGAAAATCTGACGTGCAACAATGCTTTCGATTAAGCTCATTGTTATTGGGGGTTAATTGTATGAATGAATTAAATATTGGGTTTGCAGCCGCTAATTTAGGTTTTAATCTTACATACTTGCAAACGCGGCATATAAAATTTGTCCTTTGTGGGCTTTTGCTGAATTGTTTTTGTGGGGTGAAATATTTGTAAAATACCATAAAAACGCATTTGCAAACGTGGTCTTTTCCCGAAACAATCAAGTGAAATTTTTTTATAAAAAAGATAAAAATGTGATTAAACCTTATTGTTTTTAAGTTCGGGCGATAAGAAATCTCCATATTTCATTTTAATTTTTACTTTTGCAAAAAGAATGTTAAATACAAAAAATGCTAATAAGACGGCCTTGTGTTTTATATTCTAAAAGTGTTATTCATTCATATTAAACAAACTGTATTGCTACTTCATTTTATGAGAAAATCAGAAATTATATTACTCTCTTTGGCGATTTTGAGCGCGTATCTTAAATCTATATCTGTCCCAGGTGGAGCTTTTCTTACTACTATCTTGCTTGGTACACTTGCGTTGTTTTATAGCCCAATGGGATTTTTGTATCTGAATAACATCAAGTTCAGTGGCATTTTTAGCAAAGAATCGTACCGTGATATTTCAGGAATGCAAATTTTAGGAGCGATTTTTATCGGAAAGGCTTTGGCCGTCTCTGTCGTTGGTGCGCTTTTTACCTTGCAGTCATGGCCGAGGGCAAATCTTTTATTGTCAGGAGCTTTAATGCTTGACCTTGTTGTGGGAGCAATTGTTTTTGTTAAATTTTTTCAAACACCAACGCCGTATTTTCGTCAGAATATTACGCGAATAGGCATTTGGTTACTGATAACTATTTTACTATTAATATTTTAAAATAGTTAGGTTCAAATTTCAATTATTGGAACGGATAAATATGATTTTAAAGGTTGATATTTGCCTTAAAAAAAGCCGTTGGTAAATAATTCGTTTGCGTATTGTTTTTGTCCGCGAAAATTCCTTATTTTTCAAAATCAACTGGACGATACTACACGCAAACGTTTTCATTTACTTTCCTTGTTTATCTGTTATGTCCGAATTTCAAATCTATCTTACCTTAGGTTTTGAGCACATTACCGACTGGAACGGCTACGACCACATTTTGTTTGTCATGGCACTGTGTGCCATTTACTTATGGCCAGACTGGCGCAAAGTATTGGGTTTGATTACGGCTTTTACGGTGGGGCATTCGCTTACGTTGGCGTTGGCTGTGTTCGGACTTGTGCCATTTTCCGCGCAGCTCATCGAGCAACTCATTCCCGTTACGATTATCGTTACGGCGGTTTCTAATTGGGCTGTAAAACCTCCGCAAAACACTTTTGGAAAACCTAAAAAAGATGTATTTGCCGTCGTATTTCGCTACCTAATGGGCTTGGGTTTTGGCCTTATTCATGGCTTAGGTTTTTCTAATTATTTGCGTAGTTTGTTGTTGCCAAACGAGGAGATTGTACTCAAATTATTGGCGTTTAATATCGGGCTGGAGCTTGGCCAATTGCTGATTGTTTTGGCCATGATGCTGCTCAGTGGCTTGGTGGTGCAACTGCTGCGCGTCAATGCCCGCACTTGGAATCTGATTGCTTCGAGTTGGGTGGCGGGTATGGCTTTTGTACTATTGCTCGGCAAACTTTCGGCGCAGTAACATAAATAAAAAGTAGATACGCACAGCGGTGTGTATCTACCTGAATTTTTATTATTTCTGCATAAACTTGGCCAGATTTAGTGTGGCCGTCTGCCTGATTTTATTTTTAATCAATGGCGACCAACCTAACAATTTTCCCGAAAGCCCCAAGGCTTGTCCCGACCAACGCCAAACATCAAAACTATCCTGATGTTCAAGGATTAATCCGTCTTTAAACTTGAATTTTGCTTCAATAACATTGTGTACTTTGCGGCCAGTTCTCGAAAAATCGTAGTCGGCTTCCCAGTGGCAACGGCCTTGCGTATCGTCGGCTTCAATGCCCGAGAACGTCACGTCAAGGCGTTTGGCCGAGCTAATGAGCATTTGCCACATGGCTTTGGCTTGCGCGGCATTGAGTTTGCCAAAAGCGGGGTCTTCAAACGTTGCGTTTGGGTGGTAGCAGGCTTGCATTCCCGCAAAGTCTTTTTGTTGAAAACAAGTATAAAATTTCTGAATTAATTGGGCGTTTGGGTGCATATTGTTTTAGATTAAAACTTGTTGATTTTTGTGTTTTTCTATTATTTTTTCATAATAACGCTCATACAGCGGCAAAATATTCGAAAGTTCAAATTCTTTGGCGCGTGCTAAGGCATTGGCCTTAAAGATAGGCAAATTTTCTTCTTGCAAAATAAATAAGGCATTGCGCGTCATGTCGTCCACATCGCCCACATCGCTCATAAAACCCGTTTTGCCTTGTACGTTCAGTTCTGGCAAACCGCCCGCGTTACTGGAAATTACAGGCACTTCGCAAGCCATCGCTTCCAAGGCCGCCAATCCGAAACTTTCTTGCTGCGAAGGCATAATAAACAAATCCGCTACTGATAACACTTCTTCTACGGCATCCAATTTGCCCAAAAAGCGCACATCATCACACACCAGCAGTTCGCGGCTCAACATCTCAATACGCTCACGCTCAGGGCCATCGCCGACCAAAAGCAGCTTGGCGGGCATCACCTCGCGTATGCCTTTGAACACTTGCACAACATCTTCTATACGTTTTACTTTCCTAAAATTAGACGTATGTACAATCAGCTTTTCATCTCGCGGACAAATCGCTTTCTTGAAATGTTCTTTTTTCTGTTTCTTAAATCGCTGTAAATCAATAAAGTTGGGGATTACTTCAATTTCGCGGCGAATATCAAAATGTTTGTACGTGTCTTGTCGCAAATCCGCCGAAACCGCCGTCACGCCGTCCGATTCGTTGATGCTAAACGTAACCACAGGCTCGTAAGACGAATTTTGTCCAACAAGCGTAATATCAGTACCGTGTAGCGTGGTAATGAACGGAATATCAATGCCTTGCGAACGCAAAATCTGACGCGCCATGTAAGCCGCCGAAGCGTGCGGGATGGCATAATGCACATGTAACAAATCCAGTTTTTCGTATTTGACCACGTTCACCATTTTGCTGGCCAGTGCCAACTCGTAAGGCGGATATTGAAACAGCGGATAACTTACCATGTCCACTTCGTGGTAGTAAATATTTTCGCTAAAAAAATCGAGGCGATAAGGTTGCGTGTAAGTGATAAAATGTATTTCGTGTCCCTCTTTGGCCAGTGCTTTGCCCAATTCAGTAGCCACCACGCCACTGCCCCCAAAAGTAGGGTAACAAACTATTCCGATTTTCATACGTGTTTCGCGTAGTGCGTTTTTGTGCTAATTTTAACAGATTATCACCCTTAACAAATATTATACGAAATAGTTGCAAAAGTACGTTAAGCATTATTTTGGGGTCGTAACAATGCCGTTCCGATTTGACAGTGTAGGCATTGTTTTTTCTCGCAAAAATATTGATAAAGTGCTATGCCCGCTTGCGCGTCGGCGGCTGTGCGCATGGTCAGCCCCAAATTTTTCCAAATATCCGTTATTTTATTTTTTTCGGCATAAAGTGTCTCTAACCAACTGATAGCCTTTTCTTTCCAGCGTTGTTGCTGCAAGTGTTGGCCATAAGCCACCAGCAACGGAACAGCAGTGTTAATGATAATATTATTCAAACTTTCATCGCCCAATTGCGCTACTTTTTGGCTGCTTTCTTTTTCGGGTAAATAATGTTTTGTCCAATATTCCGACATCGGCACACGCAAAAAGGCTTTGAGTTCGGCCACCGTCGTGCACTCCAACAACAGCGAAAACAAATGCGGATTGCAGTGCAAAATCGCAGCCATTTGCGCCAGTCTTACGGTCGGGAAATTGGCGGGACGCATACGCAAAAGTTTCCATTGACTTGGGCTAAGTTCTTTGCCGTTGAGCGTGTATTTGTGTGCCAAAAAGCTGTATTCTTTTTGTAACTGACAGATATACAAATCGTTGCTTGGCTCTTTTATCCAGCCACCAATGCCAAAAAGCATGGCTTCGAGGCTCAAAAGTTGGTCGCGGTGCTTCTGCAAACAGCGCAACGGCAACTGCTGCGCCAGCGAAAGCATCGGCTCGGCGTTGGTTTTGAAACCCATGTTTTGCATCAAAAGCCAGTAGGTTGTTTCTTCCCAGTCGCGGCCATTTTGCTCAAACCATTCCAGCACGCGGGCGGCTTTTTGTTCGAGGCGTTCGGCCAAGGCGCGGTCAAACATGGCCATTTGGTGGAGGCTCGACACTTGCCCGATTTGTGCGGCGCAGGGAATCGGGTCGTTTTCTTGTTGAATAAAATTTTCGCAACGCTTTAGCCATTTATTATCAACTATTTCCGAAAGTACCAGCGTCGGAATTGGGCTTCCGTCGGGGCGCAAAACTTCGCGGTCGTGTTGCCAGACTACGTGCAGAATTACATTGTTATAGCGTGCGTCTTGCGTGTGGGCGTGTGCATCCCAGTCCGAACTTTTTTTATGAATTTCTACGCTTCCAACCCAATCCACTTCCCCGATTCGCACGAAAGCCGCCGTAAAATCCGCGCCAGCGTGCGTGTTGTATTGGCCAGTACGCAAAATCGTAATAGCTTGCCCATCAGTGGTTTGTAAATTATTTTTGCTAAAATATTGGTGTTGCCACACAAAATGAAGTACAGCTTCGGTCATGGTAAAAATAGAGGTTGGGGTGGTTGGAAATGAAATTGATAAATAGCGTTTGGGTTTACAAAGCCGCTGGATTTTCGGGTGCAGTAGCTTTTTTCTTGAACCAACGGTTCATGTCTGCCACCACCGAAATATAACCTGTTCCGCCATTGGCCGAGTACGAAGCGCGGCTGTACGAGAAAGTCAGAGATTTAACTTTGAGCATAAAACCCCACGAAAAACCAGTCGAACCGCGTTTGTTTTCCAGCTTCATCTCTCTGCGTGCCAAGTGGTTATATCCAAAACGAAGGTTAAAACCTTGTGTTAGAATAAATTCGCCACCTACCACAAAATGTCGCGCTATTTTGTCGCCAACGGTTTTTTTCTTGGCAATTGGGTTGCCGTTTTCGTCAAGTTGCTTGGTGTTGGCGGGGTCAAGATAGACCACGTCCAGTTTTTGGAGGTTGTGCGCCGTGAGCGAAAAACGCAGTGGCATGTGTTCGAGCTTGTAACTTGCGCCCAATTGCACGTTGAGCGGCAGGCGCGGCGTTGGGGAGTTGGCATCGTAGCGACTCATCACAAAACCCGCATTGCGCACGGAAAGCCCTACATTAAAATCGCGCGTCGGGTGATTAAAAACCGCCCCCAAATCCAGTAACAAAGCACTTGATTTGTAAGTGTCCAGCCGCGAACCCGCCAGTTTGAGTGCGTTACCAAACGTAAACGGCCCTTGCGTGTTGGCGTAGCCCACTGTAAAAGCGTAGTCAGCCGCCGAAACGCTTTCGGTGGTGTTGCCGCCTGCGTCGTAGCCGTCCATTTTGCCATAATTAACATACTGAAAACCAGCCCCAATCATGCCGTTTAGTTTGTCCAACTTATGCGCATACGACAGCGTAGTACTGTTGATGCCTGCATAATAATTGGCATAATTCAGCCCCAAATGCTGGTGCATTTCGGCGTTGAGTGTGGCTGGGTTCGACAGAAACAAATTGGCATCGGCATCCACTAACGAAACGTTTTGGCCACCCTGTGCCGCCACACGCGCCGACGGCGACATTTCCAAAAAATTAAATGCCGAACTGCCGCCAATTTGGGCATTGGCACTCAAAATGGATAGTAGTAAAGCCTTTGTTATCAGTAATTTATGTAAATTAGATGGCATATATTTCGGGTTGTATGAAGGCCGCAAAAAGATTGTTTTGCTCCTTTAACGTTGTTACTTCAAACAAAGATATACGAAAGCCCCGAAAATTTATGCGCGTGTGCCTGCTATCGCCATATTTTTTGTAAAGAATCAGGCGGAAACCCGCTTAGCACTTCGGGCGCGTAGTGATACAAACTGAGTGTGTACAGATTGGTATTTATTTTAGTTTTAAGAAAATCCTCGAAAGCATACAAATCCGCTAAGTTTACGGCATCGGCGCGAATGCGGTCTTGGGCTTGTACGGCGATGCCTCGCACAAAAACCGCTTCTTTGGCTTCAAACCAATTATCTTCTTTTTTTGTAAATGCTTTATTTTCAGAAAGTTCTTCATCTGAAAGCTGATTGATAAGCCCTGCAAAATGCTTTTGTCGGAATACCACGCCCCAACTAAAAAGCGGCAATGCAAAATCCGTTGGCAAGGGATATTCTTCCAAATTCTGCAAATAATTCTCGCATAATTCTTTGTCAAAAATTGAATTTTTGGTGGCAATAGCCGCAGGCGAAGCCATGTTGTAACACATGATAAGGGCGCGGTCGGTGGGCGGTACGCCTTGTTTTTCATAAAATTTGACTTGGTGCAAACGCACTGTTGCCGAAAGTTGTATTTTGGGCGAAAGTTGCTTGCGCACGGCTCGGAGCAAAGCAAAATAACGTTTTTGGGTGGAGGCCGTCCAGTCGCAGTCTATTTGTATTTCCGTAAGATGCGGGCGTTGGTGCATGGCCAGTATTTTATCCGCGATTTTCTGACCTAACGCGGCGGCTTGAGCCTCGTCGGGCGTGTTGCGAATGGCTTCTACTGTAATATAAACCACTGGAATACAGTTAATACTGTCGCTTGGTTGATGTGCCATTTGTACTTTTGCGGTTGGGATGGCTTTTGCGCGTGCCGCATCCCAAACCACATCAAAGTAACGGATATAAAGTTTCTGTACTTTTAATTTTTCTAAGAAAAGGCTATCGGATTTTTGCCACTGCAAATTTGATTTCCAGTGATAAAATGCTTTTTGGGGCGGCAACGTTTCTTTTGTATTTTTCTTGGATTGGCAACTGCTCACAAAGCACAATACCGCCCAACTCAACGTATAAAAATAATGACGCATCAGGCTCTAAGCTAAAATCTGTTTGATGCGGCGGTACATGGTCATTTCCAAATCTTTTACCACGCCGTCGGCCTCTACAATATCTTCTAAATCAGTGATTAATAGCTGCTTGTCGGCTTCCGTATGGCATATTTTTTGGGTGTAATGACTAATGTGCCGAAACATCTCGTCTTCCGTGTGGCTGGCGTGTTCGGCGAGTGCTTCTTGTAGTATGCTTTCCGTATCCAGATGTTTGTACTTTTCGTGTTTTTTGAGCTTGCTTACGATCATGCTTACTTCTTCGTCCACCAAATGGAAGTCAGATTTGGCGATGCACACATAGACATAGACCAAAAAATGTGCTAATTGTTTGTCGGTTATCATAGCTGAAAGAGAATTAGTATTTTGTATTTTTTGGTGAAAGTAATTTGTTACTAAGATATTATAAAGAAAAGAAACTCAAGCCCACACTCCAACGCAAATCGTTTCGTTGGCGGCCTGTTTCTATTACGCTTTCATAGTAATTTTCAAAGGAAGTGCGGAACGCCAGTTGCTTGTGTAGCAAGATTTCCAAACTCATCTGCGTACTCCAACGCAAATTTTGGGCGTATTGCAACGAAGGTTGAAAGAAACTAAGGTGTTTAAACCTGAATTTCCCACTTCCTATTTTATGTAATCCTTTTATTCTGAGAGAATTACGAAAAGTTTCTACATCGGCTCTTTCCTTGAAATGCGTAGTCTCATACACAATTCCGTTGGTAACAGAAAACGTATTTCGGTCGGTGCGCAGCAAATGAAAGCCAATACCCGCACCGCCCATTATCCTCGAATTAATATCGCGTAGGCGGCTGTTTTCGGCAGTCCCCAACCCAAAACCATATACTTTTTTTTGGTGCAACACATTGACATACAGGTCTGTGAAGCCGTCTCGTTCCGCCAAATCGCCATTTTGTTTGCCATACACAAAACGCGGATGTGTTGTAATGTCCATTATTTTGTTTTTCCAAGAAAGTTCGGCACGTGTAATGAACAAAATGCGTTGTACATTTCCTTCGGAAAAGTTGCCGTCTAAGGCAAGGCTATACTTGAACGTTTTTGGGGCAGTGTTTTGTATTTTTGGTGTATTGGCTTGTTGTACGGAGTCGCGCCAAACCCTAAAGAGTGAGTCGGCACGTAGGCGCACCAGCGAATCCAACGCCATGTTTTGCGCAAAACTTATTTGCCCAAACAAAAACATTAGCCAAAACCCTACAAAGCCTTTTTTGTATGATGTCATAGGCAAAAATTATCTGAAACCAATCACGGAACGCGCCTTGCTGGCAAAGCCAAATTCCTGTTCCTCAATGTTATAGATGTCGGCCAACGTGGTTGGTTCGCTTACTTTTCTGTCTTTTACGCCAATTTTTTCCAGCAATACATTTGCTTTTTCGGTAGCCAACGGCTTAAACTCGTAGGCTGCCGTTAGTCGGCCTTTGCGCAAAAGCGCGGCATCTATGTTCGTGATTTGGGTATTGAAAGTGCAAATAAATTGTATGCCCAAATTCGTACCTAAAATGCCGTCGGTGAGGTTGAGCAACACCGACAAATCAGAAGTACGATTTTCGTCTCTGGACACCAACAGACTTTCTGCATCTTCTATCACAATCACACTTTCGGGGTTGTCCAAGAGCAGCTCCGTGAACGATGGCGAATCCAAATTGCCAGCAATGCGTGGCGAAAGAAATATCACTTTTTTGTTATTGACTTTTCCTACCAAATAACGAATGTACGTTGATTTGCCTGTGCCAGGTGCGCCGTAGAACAAGAAAAGGCCATTTTCACTCTTTTTTCGTAACTTTTCCAAAACTAATGGGTGCAATGCCGTCAGGTCGTCGTTGTAATTTTCCGTAACAAGCATTTTCGGGATTTTATTGTCCAATGCCCGAAGATTTAGCCCATAATCACCTTGTACAATCAGATAAATTTGCCTTGCCGCCTTTTTTTCTTTGCGCATGAACGTTTTAAATTCGTCGGCCATTGCTTGCGCGGCGGCTTCTTGCGCAGACGGAAACATCAGGATTATGCCTCTGTTACTGTAATCAAAGTCTATGATAATGTCATTTTTTAACACAAAAAAAACATCGTCGTATTCAAATTTATTGTCTTTTCGGACATAATCTTTTCGGAAATATTTGGCTTTCACGTCCGCAAAATGTTGCTCTATCCACGCTTTTTCGGCCTTGTTGGTATCCAAATCATAAATGTGAATGGTACACGGAATATTGCCGTATAGTGCAAAATAAAATCGGTAACACAAAATATAATTTATCCTTTCGCTAAAAATATCCATAGAGGGATACGCTAAAGGAAGGGGTTGTGTTGGGATTTCGTAGGTCTGTGTGTTGTTGTTTGTTGAAGATTTTGTTTTCATGGTGTGTTTTGAGCAAAATAGTAGGGCAAATGTTAATAAGACTATGGCAAATATAGGCTAAAATATTAGATTCGCTTGGGGTTTGTGGGCTTATTTGCGCTGAATTGTTACGGAATGTTAATATTGCTTTGTAGTCTATTTCTGCTAAATTTGAAAATATTCATTTTGATAGTATTATTTTTTAGAATAGATATGAACTTAAAAATCAAACATTTAAAGCAACTTTCGGGCGAAAGAGATACCGCCATTATTGTCAATAGCCAAACGGATTTGTCGAAATTTTTGCCAGAAGGTGCCGCACGCGAATATTTACAGCAGCGAATTAAGCGCGAAATGCCGCTTACAACCGTGAATCTTTACGACCGTACCTTGTATTTTTTGTTGGATAGTCCACAAACAGATTTGCCGCAACGCAAGGAGTATTTCCGCAAAAAAGGCTACGAACTTTCTAAGATTTTGAAAAGTGAACCTGTTCGTAACATTGAACTTACCACAGAATTAGGGAAACCAGAAGATGTGTTGGCTTTGGCGGAAGGTTTGGCGTTGAGTAGCTATGAGTTTTTGAAATACAAATCCGACAAATCCAGTAAGGTGCTGCATAATATTTGGTTGCATGGAACAGGCCTTGTAAAAGGTGTGGTGGAAGAGTTGGAAAATCTGATTGAGGCTGTTTTTATCACGCGCGACCTTGTCAATGAACCAGTTATTTACCTGACAGCCGAGCAGTTCAGTAAAGAAATGGAAGAGTTGGGCAAAGAGGCGGGTTTTGATGTGGAAGTTTTGAATAAAACCAAAATCAAGAGCCTAAAAATGGGCGGTTTGTTGGGGGTAAATGCAGGTAGCCCAAACCCTCCGACGTTCAATATTTTGGAATACAAACACGAAAAACCCGTAAATACTAAACCGTATGTGCTTGTGGGCAAAGGTGTTGTGTATGATACGGGCGGACTTAGCCTAAAGCCTACGACCAATTCGATGGACTGCATGAAGTCGGATATGGCTGGCGCGGCGGCTGTGTTGGGTGCGCTGTATGCGGTGGCCAAAAACAAGTTGCCTTTGCATGTAATTGTCTTGATTCCAGCCACCGAAAACCGTCCAGACGGCAACGCCATTACACCTGGCGACGTGATTACGATGCACGACGGCACGACCGTAGAAGTGTTAAATACCGACGCGGAAGGTCGCCTCATTTTGGCTGATGCCCTGAGCTATGCCAAACGTTACGAACCCGAATTGGTGTTGGATATGGCCACGCTGACGGGCGCAGCTGCCCGTGCCATTGGCAAAGAAGGCATTGTGTATATGGGAACGGCTGGTGCTGAGGTGAAAACCCAAATTTCGGAGGCAGGTTTTGACGTGTACGAACGCTTGGTAGAATTTCCGATGTGGGAGGAATACGACGAAATTATTCAATCCACGGTGGCCGACCTCAAAAATATTGGTGGCGACAGCGCAGGTGCTATTACTGCGGGTATGTTCCTGAAACATTTTACAGAATACCCTTGGCTTCATTTTGATATTGCGGGTTCGGCTTTCTTGGAAACTGGCGAATGGAATTACAGAGGCCGCAACGGAAGCGGCGTAGGCGTGCGTTTGCTCTATAAATTCCTGAAAATGCAAGCAGGTTAAGCATCAGAACAATATTTGAATAATATAATAGGAGAGGGTAAAATGTAGATTTTATCCTCTTTTTGTTTAAAATGACTTTAGGGAATGGCCTTGGCAAATCTTATTTTTCGGACAACTGTCTTTGCTCCGTAATTTTTGTACTTTTGCAAAGCTATTCGGCCATTCATTTTGGGTGGCAATAGCCATAACAATTAAAAATTTGTTTTTACCAATATGCAATCTACCGCAACCAACACCCAAATTAGTGAGGTACTCCAACAGTTGGGTATCAAGGAATTAAACCCTGCGTATAGCACTGGCCTCGAATGGGGCGGCTTGGGCAATCCGAACACCAAAGAAATTTACTCGCCTGCTGATGGCAAACTGATTGCTGCCGTACAGATGGCCACTGCTGCCGATTACGAAACCGTAGTACAAACTGCTCAAAAAGCATTTGCCGTATGGCAACGAGTTCCTGCGCCGAAGCGTGGGGAAATCGTGCGCCAAATCGGAGACCGTTTGCGCCAATACAAAGAGCCTTTGGGCAAATTGGTGAGCTACGAAATGGGCAAAATTTACCAAGAAGGCTTGGGCGAAGTACAAGAAATGGTGGACATCTGCGATTTTGCCGTAGGGCTGTCGCGCCAAATGTACGGCCTGACTATGCACTCGGAGCGTCCAGAACACCGCATGTACGAACAATATCATCCGTTGGGCATCGTGGGCATCATCTCGGCGTTTAACTTCCCAGTGGCCGTATGGTCTTGGAACTCAATGCTTGCCGCCGTGTGTGGCGATGTGTGCATTTGGAAACCATCCGAAAAAACACCGCTTACGGCTGTGGCTTGCCAACATATTATTTCCAGTGTTTTGAAAGAAAATAACTTGCCAGAAGGTGTGTTCAGCCTCATCATTGGCGATGCACAAATCGGCGAGTTGATGTCTAACGACGTGCGCGTTCCGTTGGTTTCGGCCACAGGTTCTACACGTATGGGCAAAAAAGTAGGCGCAGCCGTTGGCGCGCGCTTAGGCAAAGCCTTGTTGGAATTGGGCGGTAACAATGCCATTATCGTAACACCAAACGCAGACCTTGAGATGGCCGTAAGAGCTATCGTGTTTGGCGCGGTGGGTACGGCTGGCCAACGTTGCACGACCACGCGCCGCATCATCGTACACGAAAGCCAATACGAGGAAATCAAAAATCGTTTGGTTAAAATCTACGAACAATTGCCAATCGGCAACCCGCTCAAAGAAGGGACGCTTGTTGGGCCATTGATTGACAAAGACGCTGTAAAAGCCTTTACCAACGCCCTCGAACACGTACAAAAAGAAGGCGGCAAGTTGCTAACTGGCGGCTCTTTGGTAAGTGGAGAAGGTTTTGAATCAGGTACTTACGTGCGCCCTGCCATAGTGGAAGCCCAAAATCATTACGAAATGGTGCAAGAAGAAACCTTCGCGCCGATTCTTTATCTTATCCGCTACACGGGTGGCGTAGAAGAAGCCATCGCGTTGCAAAACGGCGTGAAACAAGGCTTGTCTTCTTCGATTTTCTCGACCAATATGCGCGAAACGGAAGCGTTTTTGACGCATTGGGGTTCGGATTGCGGTATTGCTAACGTCAATATTGGCACGTCGGGGGCGGAAATCGGTGGCGCATTTGGTGGCGAAAAAGAAACTGGCGGAGGCCGCGAGTCTGGCTCTGATGCTTGGAAAGCGTATATGCGTCGCCAAACCAATACCATCAATTATAGCACTCAATTGCCTTTGGCTCAAGGAATTAAATTTGATATTTAATCTTAAAGTGAATAAAATTGTATAAAATAAAAACACCATTTGGGGCATTTCCTGAATGGTGTTTTTTGTATATTTTAGAGAAATATTGTATCAGAATATTTTGCCGAAAAAATGAAACAAACCATTACGCGCCCTTTTGGGAATGGACAGTCGGAAAGCACCATTTGGCAACACCCAGACGGGCTACTGATTGGCTACGGCCTTTCGCGCACCGACCGCCACGAAAGCGTATCGGCGCGTAGTTCCATGCAAGACTGGGTACAGTTGCATTTTGGTACGCGCGGCGATTACCGATTCACGCACAAGCAGTTGGGCAAAACTTACGATTTGATTGGCGGCCATCACAACCTCATGTACTCGCCCGAATTTGAGTTGGAAGTTTATAACAAAACCCTCGAAATCGAAACGTTTGGCGTGAATTTCACGAAAGAAGCCTTTTTGCGCTACGCCCAACACGGCACGGACGCACTCAAAATATTTTGCGAAAAAGTAGCCGCAGGCCAAAGCGTAATTCTTACGGAACATTGGGGCGCGATAGATACACCCATTCAGCAGACATTGCAAGAGATTCTGCACGAGGGTTTTACGGGACAAATTGAGGAGCATTTTTTATTGTCCAAAGCCTTAGATTTGTTGGTGATGTCTGTGGAGGCTTGCGCCCAAGCGGAGTACCGCGCCACCCAAGATGAGGCTTTTTTGCGTAGTAAAACCGACAAAGAAAAAATAATAGCTGCCCGCGATTTCATTAACCAACGCCTTCACGAGCCACCCAATTTGTCGGAAGTGTCTAAGCAAGTCGGCCTGAACGAATACAAACTCAAACGAGGTTTTAAGGAGACTTTCGGCAATACGCTTTTCGGCTACCTGACACAGCAGCGTTTGCAATGGGCCTATCATCAAATAATTGACAGTCAATATTTTGCCGCTGATATTGCCGAACGTTTGGGTTATGCCACGCCGCAGCATTTCAATAATGCGTTTAAGAAAAAGTTTGGACTTACGCCCATGAACCTAAAAAAATCCAGAAAACGCAATCCGTAACCGCCGCCGCACCGCTAACTTGCTGCCCATTAGTTCAACATAAAGATTTGAAAACGTATGCAAACGCATTTTCCTGTAAGTTATGAGGCGGTACTCAAAGCCGACGTAAGCAAAGTTTGGGCGGCTCTGACCCAACCCGAATTGGTGAAACAATATTTTTTTGGCACAAATCTACAAAGCACTTGGCAAGTGGGAAGTCCTGTTGTTTTTTCGGGCGAATGGGAAGGACAAGCCTACCAAGACAAAGGCACGGTGTTGGAATACACGCACGAAAAAAGCCTGAAATACAGTTATTTGAGCAATTGGAGTAATATGCCCGACTTGCCCGAAAATTATTTACTCGTTAGCTACGCGGTAGCCCCACATCCTGACGGAACATTGCTTACCATTACCCAAACCAACTACGACGAGGCTCGCGCCGCACATTCTGCCGAAAGCTGGGCGGGCATTATCGCCGAAATGCGCAAAGTGGTAGAATAACCATTGTATTGATTCATTTATATCCGAACCCTTATAGACCCCGAAAAGCTATAAGGGTTTGTTTTTTTGTGCAAAATAGTGCGGTGCGTAAGCCTAAAATTTTAATTTTACGTAGATTTTAATCCCAAAAATTAAATACATCAATGCCAAAAATTACGCTAACACCGACCCAAAAAAAGGACTTACGTTATTTCTTTGAATTTCAGCGCGACCCCGAAGCCTGCTATTTGGCGGCGTTCACGTCCCAAGACCCCAACAACAAAGCTGCTTATCTCGAAAAATGGGAAAAATTGTTGCTCGACCCCAGCATTCAGGTACGCACGATTAAAGTTGGTAGAGCCATCGCGGGCAGCGTGGGCAAATATGAGAGCATGGGCGAGGCACAAATTACTTATTGGCTCGACCGAAAATGTTGGGGAAAAGGAATCGCGACGGCTGCTTTGCAGGCATTTTTGGAAATAGAAACCAGCAGGCCGATGTATGGCCGCGTAGCTTTTGACAATTACGGTTCGCAAAGGGTTTTGGAGAAGTGTGGCTTTGTGAAAATTGGGACGGAAACCGACTTTGCCAATGCGCGGCAAGCGGCCATCGAAGAATATGTTTATCAATTAGGAGAATAAATGATTTTTTTATTCGATAATATAATAAAACAAATCTGTGGTATGTTTTGTGCCTATATTGGCAAAAACAGTACAATTTATTAAAATAAAATTTTCATCAAAAAAACATAGTTATGACAAAAAAATATATCATTTTTGCAAGCCTTTTGTTGGCTGCCTCTTTTTTGGGGGGACTGTTGCAAAGACCTCGAATGCAAGGATAAAGATAGCGATTGCACTTCGTACAGAAATGAAGCTGTAAACGAGGTAGATGGGCCAAGTACAGGGCTGGTAAACCAAGAACTTAACTATACTGTTTCGTTTAGTTGCTATAACGGTTGCGGCGATTTCGGAAAATTTGAAGAAGCTGTCGGCGCAAACAACACCCGAACCATTAGTGTCGTAGCCAAATATCAGGGCTGCATGTGTACGCAAGATGTCCCAAGCCGACGCGCAACGTACAAATTTAAAGCAATACAAGCAGGTACTTATTACCTGAAATTTCAGCAAAATGGCACAAACTATCTGACCAAAACCGTAACGATTGCGCAACAGTAATATTATTATAAAATACAAAAGGCCGTTATTTGCTTGATTTACAAACAAATAACGGCCTTTTTTTAGGTATTATCAATCAAATTTTCCAAAAGCATACCGCCTTTATACATTCCTTTGAGGTAGGGATAAATTTCTTGTCCGAGTGGCGAGAGTCGATATTCCACGCGCGGCGGCACTTCGGGAAATACCGTGCGCAAAATCAATCCGTCTTCTTCAAGTTCTTTGAGCTGCTTGGTAAGCATTCGTTCGCTAATGTCTGGCAACAGACGCACCAGCTCGCTGTATCGTTTGTCGCCTTGCCGCAGGTGCAAGATGATAGTCCCTTTGCGCTTTCCTTTTATCACGTTGATAAACGTATCTATTGGGCAATAACTTTTTTCCATCTTTTTATATTTTCTAAGCCCCTGACAATAACCAAAACTGTACTAAATGTTCGTTTGCCTACTTTTTGTAAGGTCTTGATTTGCAATTTGATTATACAGATTTTAGACCAAAATTAAGCATAATTAAACGAAATAGAAATGGCAACAACAGATTCTACATTTCGCGCCTTCCGCATCGAAGAGCGAGACGGCCAATACATGCGTTCGGTACAATCCATGCCCTTCGCGGCCTTAGAAAACGACGAAATTTTGGTTCGGGTGCATTACAGTTCCCTCAACTACAAAGACGCGCTATCGGCCAGCGGCAACAAAGGCGTTACGCGCCATTATCCACACACCCCAGGCATTGATGCGGTCGGTGTGGTGGAGCAGTCCAATAGCCCGACGGTTGCCGTTGGTCAGCAAGTAATCGTAACCAGTTATGATTTGGGGATGAATACGGATGGCGGTTTTGCCGAATACATCAAAGTTCCTGCTGCTTGGGCAGTGCCTTTGCCCGAAAAAATGACCATGAAAGAAGCCATGATTTACGGCACAGCGGGTTTTACGGCGGGAATGTCGGTGGCTCGGCTTGTGGAATTGGTGCAGCCTTCGGACGGGAAAATTGTAGTGTCGGGTGCGACGGGTGGTGTAGGTGCTTTGAGCGTGGCCATTCTCAGCCACTTGGGTTATTGGGTGGTGGCCGTTACGGGCAAAGAATCCGAAAAAGCGTATCTGACGGGTTTGGGAGCTAAAGAAATTTTGTTGCGCAGTGAAATCGAAAATTTTGACAAAAAACCGTTGCTCAAACCGCTGTTTGCGGGTGCTGTCGATACGGTGGGCGGTGTTATTCTCGAAAATATCATCAAAACTACTAGCCCGTTGGGTGTGGTGGCTTGCTGCGGCAATGTGGCTTCTGTAAAATTAGAACTGACGATATTCCCGTTCATTTTGCGCGGCGTGACGCTTGCAGGCATTGATTCACAGAATTGTCCGATGGCGCATCGCCTCAAAATCTGGGGAAATCTGGCCGACGCTTGGAAGCCCCGCCACTTAGCCGACACGGCCAACGAAATTACTTTCGAGCAGCTTTCCGAGAAAATAGATTTGATTTTGGAAGGAAAACTCAAAGGCCGAACAGTTTTGAAAGTAGCAGAATAATTGACGAAAACCACTCTATTTTTACCTCCCACACTTGTAATTCCGTGTTTCAACGCGTACTTTTAAACAATGGGGAAGCATTTAATTCTGTCAATCACTGGAGAGGAGGAATGTAGAAAGCTGCTGATTCTGATAGAAATGAATAATGTTTTTCTAAGAAAATAGATTTATTGTTTTTTTGAAATAAGTATATGAAATACAGTTGTTTAGTTCTTGGTTTTCTTGCGGGTTTGGTTAGCTGCTCTTCGGATTCTCAATTAGAGTCAAAAGGATTTGCGGTGCATCAGGCCGACAATGCAAGCAGTGTCAGCCGCCAAGAGGAAGAGAAAAGGGTGAACGGTTTCTCCAAAGATTCTTTGGTACTTGAAACGCGTCCCAACGGTGTGTTATTGACTGGTATTCAGCATGTAAGGCTTACGCCGTTGTATAAAGTAAATATAGATCAAAGAGACGGCAGTCGTTTTATTGGCTCAAATACGGAGTTACATTACGAGGGCGAACTGAAAAACGGAAATAATTGGAACAATCATTTTTTGCCAGGCTTGCAAGTGGTTTGCGGCTATAATTTGGTTAATATTTCGCATAATGACTTAGAAACCAATCAACGCAAAAACTTTTTTGACAAACCTGTTCTTATTAAAAATTTGTATTACCCCTCGTTTTTGGAAGATACACTCAAGCACAAAACCGTTAAAAGAAATTACTTTATGGTTTCGGTTTATAACGAGGATACCAACCACGACGGATTTATTAATCTCAATGATTTGCGGCGTTTTTATTGGTTTGATAGCAAGGGAAACCGTCAGGCATTGCTTGTTCCCGACAATTATTCTGTGGTCAATTCCGAGTACGATTTAGACAATGACTTTTTGTTTGTATTTGCGCGATTAGACAAAAATGCCAACGGACAGATAGAAGACTCCGAACCGCTTCATATTTTTTGGGTAGATTTGAAAAATCCGACCCGAACAGGGTTGCAATATTAATCCAATTCCAAAGTTATTATTTCTAAAGAAAACAGACCATGAAAGCATTACTTATTGGGGCGACAGGTGCGACAGGACACGATTTGCTGGAGTTGCTCTTGCAAAATGACGATTACCAGCAAGTTGATGTATTTGTAAGACGCGATTTGGGCATCAAACACGACAAGTTGCGCACACATATTATTGACTTTGGCAAGCCCGAAGAGTGGGCGCATTTGGTTACGGGAGATGTATTGTTTTCGTGTTTGGGTACTACTCTCAAAGTCGCAGGCAGCCAAGCCCAGCAAAGAATCGTGGATTATGATTATCAATTGGCTTTTGCTAAAGCGGCCAAAGCCAATGCCGTAAACTGTTACGTGTTGGTGTCGTCGAGTGGCGCGTCGTCGCAATCCCGCATTTTTTATAGCAAAATGAAAGGAGAGTTAGAAGATGCTGTCAAAGCCTTGCAATTTTCTAAATTGCTGATTTTCAATCCGCCATTGCTCGAACGAAAAAATAGCGACCGCAAAATGGAGGTTTTAGCCCTTAAAGTTTTTGCTTTTTTCAATGGCTTGGGACTTTTGGGAGGTATGAGACCATTGGCTACCGATTTGCTCGCCAAAGCCATGCTTAAAGCCGTCCAATCACTCGGACAAGGGCAGCACATTATCAAAGACCAAGAAATACGGAATTATACCAATGGATAAGTAGTGTTTCGGCGGTGCTTCCCAAACGCCAAAAGTCCGACCTGCTGCGTGCAAGTCGGACTTTTGCTTAATGCCATACTGTGTGTAGGAATTAGTTTTGAGCGTTAGCCGCAAAACTTGCTTTGATAGCTTCTACATCAACATTTTTGATAACTGGCACTTTAGTAAGCTGCTTAATGCGAGCTACTCTGTTGTTAGCGCGAGCGCGGTTTTTTCTTTCTTTGCGCTTTAGTCTTGTGATAGCCATTGTGAATATCGTTTAAAAATGTTTACAAATTTGATTCCGATAGGCTGCGCCGCAAGACGCACGCCACTGTGTTTTTAGAACACTTGCCTAATTTCTTCTTTCAAAAAGCGAATCGCTTTGACCGAAGGTTCTTCGTCGCGCTTAATCACGATTTCAAAAATGGCTTTGGCCAGTTCGATGCTTGGAGCATCTTTCTGAACTTGGTCGGCAGCCGTATTAATGATTCCGACGATGTCTTCGACGGCATTTTGCGCCATTGCCCACGCCTCATTGCTGATGTAGATTTGTTGCGCCAAATTGTGGTTAAATTCCTCACGGACATTGGCCAACAATATTTGTTGCAATTCTACGACGTTGTAAGCGGGGTTGTTTACACGCAAAATCAAGTTTTTAGGCGAAACACGCTCCAAGAGTAAGCAAATACGCTCATAAGCTTGTAAGCGTACAGGAAGTACCACAGTTGTATTTTGAGTGCGTAACTCTACAATTTTTTTCTCGAAATCTTTGGCCAAAAATGCTTTGATTGTCAAATACATGGCAAAAAGCACCGCAGCCGCAGGGAAAATAATTTTAACAAAATCTGCAAAAACTTCCATTGTTCCGAAACGTTAGGTTAAAAGTTAATAAATGTTTGATTTTCAGGAAAGAAAAAGAAACCTAATCACTAACCTTTGTTGTAAATCCAGCCGTAGCGATTAAGCTTCAAATGGAACTACTGAAACGTAAGAACGGTCTTTAGCACCTTTTTTGAAAGCTACGCGGCCATCAACCAACGCAAACAAAGTGTGGTCTTTACCAATACCTACGTTGCTGCCAGCGTGGTGTTGAGTACCTCTTTGTCTTACGATAATATTACCAGCTACAGCGATTTGACCACCGAAAATTTTTACGCCTAAGCGTTTGCTTTCTGATTCGCGTCCGTTTTTCGAACTACCCGCACCTTTTTTGTGAGCCATTGTATTTAAAATTTAATGTTTTTGAGAAAAGAAAATGAAACTAAGTAAGGCTTAAGCCGTTTACTTATAGGCTGATACCATCAATTTGGATTTTGGTATAAGGCTGACGGTGGCCGTTTCTACGACGGTAACCTTTTCTTCTTTTTTTCTTGAATACTACCAAAGTCTCACCTTTTACGTGTGCAAGCACAGTAGCTGAAACTTTAGCTCCTGCTACAGTTGGAACGCCAACTTTGATGTCTGAACCATCAGCAGCAAACAATACTTTGTCAAAACTCAGGGCAGCGCCAACTTCAGCAGTCAATTTATTGACATACAAATATTGGTCTTTTTGTACTTTAAATTGCTGACCTGCTATTTCTACGATTGCGTACATAATTTTTGTATTAGTTTTTGAAATTAAGGCCGCAAAGCTAATTTTTTAAATCCTAATAAGCAAGCCCAAAGCCCTAAAATTTTCTGTAAATAGTTCGTTGATAATGATTTGATGCTGGCCAACCTCGCCAATAAGATTTTTGGATGTTTTTTTGGCCAAAAATCAGTACGTTTGCGCTACGGCCTTCGTGCCAAACATTCCATACACCAAATTGTTTTATAGCAAAAAAATAGAACTTAAAATTGCTTTGTTGATTTATGAAAAATACACTTCACTCCATTGCGCCCACTCCCACAGGCACGCAACTCAACTGCAAAGGCTGGATACAAGAAGCAGCTTTGCGTATGCTTCACAACAACCTTGACCCCAACGTGGCCGAACGTCCCGAAGACCTTGTAGTATATGGCGGCACAGGAAAAGCAGCACGTAATCACGAAGCATTTGAGTTGATAGTGAAGGCGTTAAAGGATTTGAACGAAGACGAAACGCTACTCGTACAGTCGGGTAAACCTGTGGGTATTTTGCCCACGCACCCCGACGCGCCGCGCGTAATTATTTCTAACTCAATGCTCGTCCCGCATTGGGCAAACTGGAAAAATTTCCGCGAACTCGAAGCCAAAGGCCTGACCATGTACGGACAAATGACGGCGGGGTCGTGGATTTATATCGGCTCGCAAGGCATCGTGCAAGGCACTTACGAAACTTTCGCGGAAGTGGCACGCCAACATTTTGGCGGTACGCTCAAAGGCACGCTCAATGTAACCGCAGGACTTGGCGGCATGGGTGGCGCACAACCACTGGCCATTACCATGAACGAGGGCGTTTGTTTGGCCGCCGAAGTGGAAGAATGGCGTATGGACAAACGTCTTGAAACCAGATATTTAGATAAAAAAACACATTCCATCGACGAGGGCATCGACTGGGCTTTGCAGGCCAAAGCCGAAGGCCGCGCCATTTCGATTGGTGTGTTGTGTAATGCAGTGGATTTGCTCGAAAGACTTATCGAGAGAAATATTACGCCCGAAACGCTCACAGACCAAACTTCCGCACATGATGCCCTGATTGGTTATTTTCCTGAAGGAATGAGCGTGGCACAAGCCAAAACATTGCGCGACGAAAATCCCGACGAATATGTAAATCGTTCGTTGGACACGATGGCGCACCACGTAAAGTTGATGTTGGAGCTTCAAAATCGTGGTTCGGTGGTATTCGACTACGGCAACAACTTGCGCGGCCAAGCCCACGACCAACGCGGTGTAAAAAATGCGTTTGATTTCCCTGGGTTTGTGCCTGCTTATATTCGTCCGCTTTTCTGCGAAGGCAAAGGGCCTTTCCGTTGGGCGGCTCTGTCGGGCGACCCGCAAGATATTTACGAAACTGACAAACTGATTTTGGAACTTTTCCCCGAAGATAAAGCCTTAGCGCGTTGGATTACGATGGCGCAAGAACGCATTGCGTTTCAGGGTTTGCCAGCGCGTATTTGTTGGTTGGGGCAAGGCGACCGCGAAAAAGCAGGCTTGGCATTCAATGAGTTAGTGCGTAGCGGCAAAGTAAAAGCTCCAATCGTGATTGGTCGCGATCATCTGGACACGGGTTCGGTGGCTTCGCCGAATCGTGAGACAGAAGCCATGAAAGACGGCTCAGACGCGATAGCCGACTGGCCGATTCTGAATGCATTGATCAACACGGCTGGCGGTGCCAGTTGGGTTTCGTTGCATCATGGGGGAGGCGTAGGAATCGGCTACTCGATTCATGCGGGAATGGTGATTGTGGCAGACGGGACAGCAGATGCCGACCGTCGTTTGCGCCGCGTGCTACACAACGACCCCGCCATGGGTGTAATTCGCCATGCCGACGCTGGTTATGACATTGCCCAAGACACTGCCCGCAAATTTAGATTAGATATCAAAGAAAGATTAAAATAACATTGATAAGCCCAAGCAATTCTCGTTGTTTGGGCTTATTTTTGCTACACGAATACTCAAACAACAATCTTTGCAACAAAAGCATTGCCTAAACAACACTAAACAGTACATTTTATGCAAACTTCAACGGTCTTTTTGGTAGATGACGACCCGCTCTATCAATACATGATACGACGTTATGTGCAGGAGTATGCGCTGGCCAGCAACTTTGTTACGTTTAATAACGGATTATTGGCCATTGAGAAATTAAAAGAATTAGCCGCAGCGGACAGCCCAATGCCTGACGTGATATTGTTGGATATTAATATGCCCGTGCTTGATGGTTGGGGATTTTTGACTGTTTACCAAACAGACGAAAAATTGAAAGACAAGAAAATTCCTATCTATTTGGTTACGTCTTCGGTGGACGAACGCGACGTAGAAAAAGCTAAATGTTATAACATGGTGCTTGACTATTGCGTAAAACCGCTTTCAGCCCAGCAATTGCAGACGCTATTATCTAAAAATATAGCTTGATATAAGCAAGAAGGGCTCAAGATTGTCAATATTTCGAACCCTTCTTACTTGTTTATTTTTTAATTTGAAATGGAATATAACTTCTTAAAAATGCAAGTGCGTTTTGAAGATTTTGATAGAAATAGCCAAAAGTACTATACCGAATACTTTACGTAATAAATTCGCACCAGCAGTACCCAATTTACGTTCCAACCAACTTGATGATTTGAGTACGATATAGACCAAAACAAGGTTAAGAACGATTCCTATCAAAATATTATATATTTGATATTCAGCGCGAAGAGAAATAATAGTAGTCATTGTACCCGCTCCCGCAATGATAGGGAAAGCCAGCGGCACAATAGAACTGGAGGCAGAAGAGCCCTCTACATCGGCGCGGAAAATGTTACGGTCTAAGACCATTTCCATACCAATCAGGAAAATGATAATCGCACCCGCAATGGCGAAAGACTGCACGTCCACCCCAAAAAGTTTGAGGATAGAATCGCCCAAGTACAAAAACAAAATCATGATTACGCCTGCGGCTAAAGTGGCTTTTTCGGATTCGATTACGCCCGCTTTTTGGCGCAAACTAATGATTACAGGAATCGCACCTAAAATATCAATCACCGAAAAAAGAATAAGAGAAACCGATATTATCTCTTTGAAATCTAACATAACAATAATGAATTTTTGATTGAGGTTAATCTTTAATTATTTATAGTTTTTGTAATTTATAGCTCTGATAACCAGATTATTCATTTGTTTGATGTGGTTTATACTAAAATAACGTTGCCTTGAAATTGTTTTTAAAACCTTATTGGTTTGGCAATGTTTTGTTATATTGCCTTTTTATTATTTGTCATCCCAAAACTCACGTACATTTATTTTATGTTTGTGCATGAAACGCAAGTCCGAGTACGGTACGCCGAAACCGACCAAATGGGCTATGTTTATTACGGCAATTATGCCATGTATTACGAAGTGGCGCGTGTGGAAGCAATGCGCAACATGGGTTTAACTTACAAAAGCATGGAGGAGCAGGGGGTAATGATGCCTGTGTTAGAGAATCGTTCCAAATATATTCGTCCCGCTCGCTACGACGATTTGCTAACGATCCGCACGAGCATCAAAAAATTTCCAACTTCTCGTATTGTATTTGATTATGAGTTATTCAATGAAGAAGGAACTCTTATCAATATAGGTGAAACAACACTTGTGTTTGTGGACATGAAAACAGGCCGACCCTGCGGTATTCCTGATTATATGGCCGAACCAATGCGCCCATATTACGAACCTTCACATCAATAATTCAATACTTTATCCGAGGCCTGCCACTGCGCTAAGGCCCAGCGTTGGGCTTCGGTTTTGCTACCAAAAATAGCATAGGGGTATGGTGCTTTTTGGTACGTAAATAGCTTGTCAATTGCCTGTTTGCTGTGTATTGAAGAAACTACAAAAGCGCAAGCAATGCAGTTTTCGCGTAAAACGGGGGCTTGCTTACTTACCCAATCTGCTAAGGGTTTTAACAGTGTGGGGTTGGCGGCAAACATCATATCCAAATCTACCAGACGTAAATGAGGCGCATTCGAAACTTGGGTTATATGTTTTGAATATTCGTCGAAAGCTTCAATAGTACATAATCCTAAGTCTGGCTTGACGGTAATTTCCACGAATGGAGGGTTACTGGTGTCTATCCGAACAAAGTCGTTTTCAAAAAACATGTGTGTTTATGATAAATGTGTGGTGTAGTTGTGATTTTCTGCAAAGGTAAGAAAAAACAGCCAAATAATATTCTGAAATGTTGTTTTTAATTTTAGTTAAAGCATATTTTATTGCGATAAAATTATTTTAATGTAACCTTATTGCTGTATTTTATTTTTAATTTACTGATTGTGAATTGTTTATGTTTTGGCTGCTTGTTAGGCCTTGTTTTTGGCTTACAAAACACAAAGTGTATGATAATTCTGGATTTTATAGGCTGCAAACGATAGCATTATTATTAGCTTTGTTTTTCATAAAAAAAGTCTGGCAATCTCTCGCCAGACCTAGAATACTTATCTAAATAGCTTGTTGATTTGTTGTTTCCATTGCTTGAGCGCATCTGCTGAAAATGCTAATGGCGCATCTTGCAACGGAGCATTTGATTCCTTCGCTGTCTGTTGTGCTGTGTCTGGCACAGCAGCTACCCAACGATGCAAGCGGCTAATTTTATTTTTGGTGATCTGCTCAAAAATAATTTGCTCTGTATCGCAAATGGCATTGCGTAGCGTTTGGCCGCGAGTAGGGTAGTCGGGAGCATCAGTTACTTTACTTATATAGTAGTTGTCTATGCAATTTGGTTTTTCGCTGAGTTTGCTACTGCTGGGCATTTCTTTTTGTGTATAAATCGCCCCGCAATTACTGGACTGATGTATTTTTTGGGAAATATTATAAGCTAAGGTCGTATTGCTTACAGATATTTTACTTTTTGTTCCTGCAAACACACCGCCTGCCGCTTTACCTGCAAAATTGTTTGTAATTGTTGTATTTTCGATATTTACTTTTGCTTTGTAGCTATAAATAGCCCCGCCTAAACCGCTTTGTTGGTTGCTTACGTGGTTGTGGCTTATCATGGAATGATTTATATTGACTTTTCCGCCGCCTAGCCAAAGACTTCCGCCATTTTCTAAAGCTGTGTTATTGTTCATTACACAACGCTCAAAGCTGGCCTGCGTGTCGTCATAATTGTACTCAAAAGCCTGTAATGGCATCGAAAAAGCACTGGTATTGAGCCAAATAGCCCCACCTTTGCTGTTGCTGCCGATGGCTTTATTATCCGAAAAAATACATTTGGTTGCTTTAAATGCTTCTTGGTTGTAGGTCGTAGCCCATACCGCGCCACCATTTTCGGTAGTTTGGTTCATTACCCACAAAGAATTTTGTAGCGAGATCGTGCCTTCATCGCCGTTTGCGCCGTTCAGATATACCGCGCCCCCGTTGAGTTGGGCTGTGTTTTCTACAAATTTAGTATTGTTAATCCAAACGCCAGATAGAAATGTACAGATTGCACCGCCGTAAAGGGAGGCTTCGTTATTTTTAAATTCGGAATTATTGACGTTCAGTGTACTCTGGCTTTGGGTGTAAATCGCTCCACCGCCGTAATTGGCCGCCGCATTGGAAATATTTTTCTGAAACTTGCAGGCATTCACGGAAAGCACACTGCCATAACCCGCCGCAATGGCTCCGCCCCCAAAATGAGTAGAACCGTTTTGGAAAGATAGTTGATTGATAGTCAGTTCGCTACGATTGCCCGCTACAAAAAAACGAAATGCAGGAGCGGCCTCTTCCCGACGAAGTATCGCGCCGTTCCCGTTGATCACTACACGACTTGCAGCCTCAAATGGCGGTAAAGCCACCGTACCTGCGGTCGGTGTTGTACCTTGCAGCGTCATGTAGCTGCTGGTAAATAAATACAGTCCTTTGGGTGCTAAATTGATAACATTCAGCTCGTTAGTGTTTTTGTTTGCTCTGATGATGGCGTTACGAAATGCCTCAACGTCCCCGTTTGGTACGTCGAAAGATGCCGCAAAAACCCATGAAACACGTACACAGGTGGTCCAGATTGCGGTCAGAATATATTTTCTCTTCATGATTTCTGCCTTACACAGAAGGCCTCAAGTATATATGGGGTGGTCTTTAAGCGTCAAGAACAAGTAGGAAAATAGCCATTATCGTTTCTGATAAATATTTTATAAGGCTACCAAATACGGATTGCATAAATCAATGTTAAGTGAATAAGTAGCTTTGTTAAGCTAAAGTGTGAAATGTTTCTGTTACATTTAATGGGCATGTTCGGCTTAAATGTAACCGTTTTTTAGAAGGAAAGTTCTTTTTAGGGAGAATAAAGATTTCCACTATATAAATACAGCTATGTGGATAACCTGAATCTGATTATTTTGGGATTATTTTTAAATAAAAAAATACAACAAGTTGATTTTTTGACAAAAAACGAATTATAGGCACGTGAGTAGTAGCGGATTGGCGCGGCTTGTGTATTTTTGCAACCTTCAATCCATTTTTTCAACTATGCCGTAAGGCAAGTTTTATTTTAGCTTAATGAAATATTTTTTTAAATTTATACACACTATTTTGTTCTGTATCAGTGTGATAGCGGCAGGGTTTGCGCAAAATATGCCCGATTTGCCGCCAAAACATCTGAAACTTTATAAAGCAGACCGAAACCATCTGATTTGTGCCGATACGACAGTGCTCGCGCCGTTTTGGGACAAACTCGACTCGCTGGCCGAAGGTGCAAACAAGCAGGTTCACATTATGCATATTGGCGACTCGCACATACAAGCCGATTTGTTTTCGGGGCGTATTCGGCAGTTGCTTTTAGACGAAAAATTATTTCCTGTGGCGGGACGCGGTGTTATTTTTCCGTATCAATTAGCCAAAACCAATAATCCGTCTGGCTATCAGGTTACTTATACGGGCAATTGGGAAGGTTGCCGTAATGCTGCCCGCGACCGCGAATGCCAGTGGGGTTTGGCGGGAATTACGGCCACTACGCGCGATGCCGACGCGATTTTTACCCTAAAATTAGGGTATTCGGCCAGTCTGAAACACCCGTTTAAGCGCGTCAAGATTTTTTACCCGACGCAAGAGACCGCCTCTTTTACGTTGCGCTGCATGGCCGAAAATGTTTTGTCTGATTCTGTTTATAAAGAGGCTGGCTATCAGGAATTTATACTGAAAGATTCTTTGGCACAAATTTCTTTTCAGCTCAAACAAAAAGATTCTACGCAGCGATATTTTACGATGCAAGGCATTAGTTTAGAAAATGACTGTCGCGGGATTGTTTATAGCTCGCTGGGTGTGAATGGGGCGGAAGTGGTTTCGTTTCTGAAAAGCCCAGATTTGGATAAAAACCTGAAAGTAGTAAAGCCAGACATGGTTATTATTTCGCTTGGCACGAACGATGCGTATATGCCGCGCTTTGATGAACCGCAATTTCGCCTTTCGCTTGGAAGACTTATTCAACGTATTAAAATGGCTGTACCTGAAGCAGTTGTGTTGCTCACGACCCCAGGAGATAGTTATTACCGCCGCTATCGCCCGAACAGAAACATGATAAAAGCCGTAAAACAAACCGTACACGTAGCCGAAGAAACGGGCGCGGTAGTTTGGGATTTTTACGCGGTAATGGGCGGCTTTCGGTCGGTGCAACGCTGGTACGCGCACGGTTTGGCACAAAAAGACCGTTTGCATCTTTCGGCCAAAGGCTACCAGTTGCAAGGCGATTTGCTCTACACGGCCATGATGCGGGCTTGGAAAGCGTATCGAAAGCAAAAACAAGCTAATTTATCAAAATAAATCGTATTTTTGGAACATTAATATTTGTCTTTTATTGCCGAAAAAATAAGCTAAAAGTTTATTTTTCAGGATAATAAGAGGGGATTTTAGTTTACTTGGGTTTTAATAAAATCTACACTCCGTGAATTTCACCGACGTACAAAATATAAAGCAGCGATTTGAAATTATTGGCAATTCGCCTTTGCTCAACCACGCCATACAAGTTGCCGCGCAAGTAGCCCCCACGGACATGACCGTCTTGATTACGGGCGAAAGCGGAAGCGGCAAAGAATCGTTTTCTAAAATTATTCATAATCTCAGCAATCGCAAGCACGGCCAATTTATCGCCATCAACTGTGGCGCGATTCCTGAAGGTACGATTGATTCCGAGCTTTTCGGACACGAAAAAGGCTCGTTTACGGGTGCAACCGATGCCCGAAAAGGTTATTTTGAAGTAACCAATGGCGGTACGATTTTTTTGGATGAAATTGGAGAAATGCCACTTGGCACACAGGCCAGACTGCTGCGTGTGCTCGAAAATGGCGAATTTATAAAGGTTGGTTCATCGAAAGTACAAAAAACTGATGTGCGTGTGGTGGCCGCTACCAACGTGAATTTGATTGAAGCGGTGAGCCGTGGCAAATTCCGCGAGGATTTGTATTATCGCCTCAACACTGTACCGATTTATGTGCCGCCTTTGCGCGAACGCGGCACAGACATTGAACTTTTGTTTCGGAAATTCGCGAACGATTTCGCGGAAAAATACCATGTACGTGCTATCAGGCTTTCGGAGGAGGCCAAAGCCATTTTGCTGGCGTATCGTTTCCCCGGCAATATTCGCCAACTCAAAAACATTGCCGAGCAAATTTCGGTGTTGGAAACGGAGCGCGATGTAAACGCCGACACTTTGCGCCGCTATTTGCCCAATAATTCGCCGCAACAAACATTGCCTGCTTTTTTGGGAAATAATAATGCCTCAACGGGCGGCACTGACCCATTTTTGGAACGAGATTTGCTATACAAAGTGCTGTTCGACATGAAAAAGGACATGGCCGAACTCAAGCAGTTGGTTTTTGAGGTATTGCAGAACGAAAATTATGGTTCGGAAATGATAAAAAGCCACCCGAATCTGTTTGACAATCTGGGCGTTACGGGAATGAATCGCCCGTTGAGTACGGACGAAGCCCAACCGCTTTTGTTGCAGCCTGCCTCTGTGCGCGAAGAAGAAAACATTACTTACGACAAAGTGGAAGACGTAACGCATGAAGCCGACGACGAATCACTTTCTTTGGAGCAAAAAGAAAAAGAATTGATATTGAAGGCTTTGAAGAAAAACGGTAACAAACGTAAGTACGCGGCCTTAGATTTGGGAATTTCGGAACGCACGCTTTATCGCAAACTCAAAGAATACGGCATCGAAGAATAAGCCTTTTACTATTTATTTAATAGATTTTATGACTCATAAGTTAAAAATTTTTAGAAATAACCTGCTGATAATCATTTTTTTGAGTGCAATTAGTGTGAGTTTTTCGGGCTGCGGCGTGTATTCGTTTTCTCCTGCGAGCATCAACCCCGACATCAAGACGATAGCCGTCCCGCTTTACGCCGACCTTACGGGCATGGGGCCAGCCAATTTGAGCCGCCGTTTTACGGAAAAAACGCGCGACTATTACCAACGCAATACCAAACTTTCAGTAGTAACGCAAAATCCTGATTTACAATTAGATTGTAGTGTAGTTGGGTATCAGTTTACGCCCGTTGCGCCGACGAGTTCTGGCGGTACGGAGCAGGCCGCCCAAACGCGTTTGACGGTAACTGTGGAAGTTACTTTTACCAACAACAAAACGCCAGACGAGAGTTTTGAGAAAACGCAATTCAGTGCTTACGGCGATTTTGCCGCCTCGGTGCAGCAGTCCACCGCCGAAGCGCAGCTCATTGAGGAAATCAGCGACCAAATTATTCTGAAAATCTTTAACCAAACGGTCGCAAACTGGTAATCTGCTAAAAAAATAATGAGATAGCCGAAACACGTTTTATGCGTTGTTTCGGCTTTTTTTTGGCCAATAGCCGCTAAAATTGGGCGTACTTATACAAAATGCGGCACTTTGTCGCAATTTTTTTGAAGTCAGGAGCGCATTTGCGTTGTTTGTGCTGTATCTCGAAAATGCTATGAAGACTAAACGCCTCACTTTGGCCATACATATTTTAGTTTGGGTGTTGTTGTTGGTGATTCCGTACGTTACAACCGACCAAGTTTTTCACTCGTTAGACGCTACTTCTGACGTGAAATATCTCTTGCTTTGTTTGGTGTTGAGTGCCGTTTTGCTCACGACATTTTATCTTAATTACTTTATTCTAATCCCCAAATTACTGTTGGCTGATAGATATTGGCTGTACTTTTTATTTTTGGTGTTGGCAATTGCAATCGTATTAGTATTGTCGGGGCTTATCTTTTTTGTGTCGGATTTTAGCCCTGAAATATTGGCCAAAACAAACCCAATTATTGAAAAAATAATCCCAGTAATTATAATTAACGCGATTTCTTTATGGCTTTTGGCGATAGCATCGTCTGTTTTATTAGCTTATTATAATCGACTAAATCAGATAGAAGAAGAAAAATATTATGCTAAAATAGCTTCTTTAAAATCGCAAATAAACCCACATTTTTTGTTTAATACCTTAAATAATATTTATGCAATAGCCATAGACACTTCCCCAAAAACGGCTGATATGATAGACAAACTTTCGGAAATGATGCGTTACACGATGAAAGACACACAACAAGAATATGTTTTGTTAGAGGACGAAATAAATTATATTAACAACTATATCGAATTACAAAAATTAAGATTAGATAGAAGTGTAAAGCTAGAATATTATAATATTGAACATATTCCAGCTTTACAAATCGCGCCAATGTTGTTTATTCCTTTTATTGAAAATGCTTTTAAACATGGTGTAAATTCTGAACAAAAAAGCCATATTATTATAGAATTTACGATGGATAAAACACAATTAAAATTGAGCGTTGTTAATACAAAAGTTTCTGTTCAGAAGGATATTTCGGAAAGAAGTGGTTTGGGAATTAAAAATACAAAACACCGTCTGGAATTAATTTATCCTTCCAAACATTTATTAGTAATTAACGATACTGAAAAAGAATTTTCTGTTTCACTTCATCTCAATTTGCAATGATAAACGCGGTTGCCATAGATGACGAGCCACTGGCACTCAAAGTAATTCAGTCGCTTTGCGATACGAGCCAACTCATTCATTTACACAAGACATTTACACAGCCCAACGAGGCACTAAAATATTTATCAGAAACAGCTATCGACTTGATTTTCTGTGATATACAAATGCCTTCTATGACAGGCATGAATTTGGTACGGTCATTGCCACCTAATATAATGGTCATTTTTACGACCGCTTTCAGTGAATATGCGGCGGCAAGTTATGAACTGAACGCCATTGATTATTTGCTCAAACCTATCAACCAAAAGCGATTTTCGCAAGCCATAACCAAAGCGCAGGAATATTTAGAATACACAAACCAAAAAAATAAAAGTGTAGAAAAATATATATTTATTCGGGCAGATTTTAGTTTAGTTAAAATTCCTTTGGCAGATATTTTATACATTGAAGGGCTGGCCGATTATCTGAAAATTTATATCAAAGACCGTAAAACGATTGTGGCAAGAATGCCACTAAAAGACATCATAGAAAAACTCCCTTCTGATGAGTTTATTCGCGTACATCGTAGCTTCATTTTGCCTCTGAATAAAATAGAATCGGTAAGAGGAAATACTATTTTTATTGGCGAAAAAGAATTTCCTATAGGAAAGACGTATATAGATGATTTTTTTAATCGTTATTCTTAAAATAGTTTCTTTTTCATCAAAATTTTTGAAGAAATCTTCGTTTTAATTATTTTAAGTGTGTTTTGTAGTGTTAGCGGAAAGCGATGGGAGTTTCTCTTGTCGCTTTTTTGTTTATACCAATCGAGATAAAAATTTACGTTTATCGCAAAAAATAATTCCTTTATCTCAAATATTCGTTGTTTTTATATTCTAACTGTAATTTTATTGTGCGATACAAAATGTATTCGGAATCCCATCGAAATAAACAAACTTAGTATCCTTAATCACAATTATTATGTATAAAAGAATAGTAATAACAAGCGTCTTTGTTTTATTAAATTCAATGCTATTGTTGGCGCAACAAAAATTCACGATTAGCGGCAATATCAAAGACAAAAAAAATGGAGAAACCATGATTGGCGTTACGGTTTACCCGCTGGAACTTTCGGGTATTGGGACTTCCTGCAACGAATATGGTTTTTATTCGCTTACCTTGCCCAAAGGCCAATATCATATTATTTGCTCATTTATTGGCTACAAACCCGATACGCTTTTGGTGAATTTGGAGGCCAACATAAAGTCGAATCGTGCCTTGACGGATAATTTGTTTACGTTGCAAGAAGTCGTGGTTTCGGCGGAAAAAAAAGACGATAACATTAAGAGAGCCGAAATTGGCGTGGCCAAAATAGATATAAAAGAAGTGGCTAAACTGCCTGTTATTTTTGGTGAAAAAGATGTGCTCAAAACGATTCAGCTTTTGCCTGGTGTCAAGTCGGGTGGGGAAGGGAGCAGCGGTTTTTTTGTGCGCGGCGGCTCGGCAGACCAGAATTTAATTTTGTTGGACGAAGCTCCCGTGTATAATGCGGCGCACATGTTGGGCTTTTTTTCTACGTTCAACAGCGATGCGCTTAAAGATGTCAGCATCATCAAAGGGAATAGTCCTGCGCAATATGGTGGCCGCCTTTCCTCGGTGCTGGACGTAAAAATGAAAGAAGGTAACAACCAGAAATATGCTGTTACGGGTGGTTTGGGGCTGATTAGCAGCCGTTTGAGTGTAGAAGGGTCGATTGTGAAAGATAAGGGTTCGTTCATGGTGTCGGGTCGGCGCACGTATGCCGATGCGTTTCTCAAACTCACGGAGGAGTTTAAAGACAACCAATTGTATTTCTATGATTTTAATGCAAAAGCCAATTATAAAATCAATGACAAACACCGCGTTTTTCTTTCGGGCTATTTGGGTAGAGATAAATTAGGCTTGGGCGCGTTTGGGATTGATTGGGGCAACCAAACGGCTACTTTGCGTTGGAATCATTTGATTAGTCCCAAAGTTTTTTCTAACACGTCGCTGATTTATAGCAATTACAGTTATAAAGGAAGTATTACGAGTGGCGAAACCACTTTGAGCATCAAATCCGAAATCAAGGATTATACACTCAAAGAAGAGTTTCAATATTTCCCCGACTCCAAAAATGCGATTCGTTTCGGGTTTCAGAGCATTTATCACAGCTTTGTGCCTAAGCGATTTAAGGGAAATACCTACAACGAACCCCACAAAAACACGCGTTATGGCTGGGACAATGCCTTTTTTGTGAATAATACGATGGAAGTTACCCCAACGCTTACGTTGGATTATGGCCTGCGATTCAGTACCTATTCTATTTTGGGTGGCGACACTTACAAAATATATAATCAGGGCGTAATGACCGATAGTGTCGTGTTGGCTTCGGGCAAATTTGGGAAAACGTACGCCAATCTTGAACCGCGTTTTCAGTTTAGTTATTTGCTCAACGAAAATAGCAGTGTTAAGGGCGGCTACGCGCGCAATACGCAACATTTACATTTGTTGAGTAACAGTGCCAGTGGCAATGCTACCGACCAATGGCTTGGCAATTCGTATAATACGAAACCCGAAATTTCAGACCAAGTGAGTGTGGGTTATTTTCGCAATTTGAAAGATAATTTGTATCAAATCAGCGTAGAGACTTATTACAAAAGTTTGAAAAATCAGGTTGATTATAAAAACGGTGCTGATATTAGCTCTGCCCCAGATGTAGAAAGTGAGTTGCTTTATGGAAAAGGTCGTGCCTATGGTATTGAGTTTTTGGTTAAGAAAACGCAAGGCAAATTCACGGGTTGGGTTGGCTATACACTCTCAAAAACAGAACGAAAAATAATTGGTATTAATGATGGCAATTGGTACAATGCCCAGCAAGACCGTACGCACGATTTGTCGGTGGTAGCCATGTATGCACTGACAGACCGCTGGACACTTTCCGCGCTTTTTGTGTACAGTACGGGCGGTGCGGCCACTTTTCCGAGCGGCAAATACGACATGGGCGGCAACACTGTTTTTTATTATAAAGAGCGCAATGGCTACCGTATGCCCGCCAATCATCGTTTAGATTTTGGGGCTACTTATACGAGGCCACACAAAAGCAAAGTTTTTGAATCTTCATGGAATTTTGGATTGTATAATGTGTACGGGCGACAAAATGCGTACGCCATCACTTTCGCTAATAGCAAAAGCGACCCAACCAAAACCGTAGCAACCCAAACCGCTTTGTTCCGTTGGGTGCCGTCTGTTACCTACAATTTCAAATTTTAATTTTCTCACAAAAAAAAAATCACCATGAAAAAATATAGCATAATAGCTTTGGCATTTGTTCTGTTGGCATCTTGTACCAAAGAAATTGATATAGATTTGAATAGCGTAAGCCCTCAAATCGTGATTGAAGGCAATATTTCGGACGAAGTAGGGCCTTATACGGTCAAACTTTCCCGAACCATACAATTTGGCCAGCCGAATGTTTATCCGTCCGTGCAAGGCGCAACCGTTATTATTTCTGACAATACGGGCATTGTGGACACACTCACCGAAACCAGCGCAGGCTTGTATCAAACGCATAGTATTGTGGGAGTTCAAGGCAACACGTATGCGCTGAAAGTATTGGCCGAAGGCAAGCAATACGAGGCAGTTTGTACCATGCCGCACAAAATCAATCTGGATTCTGTACAGTTAGAGGAATATACCGAACCAGGCGAATCTGAAAAATCTTTGTCTGTTGTGCCGCTATACCTCGACCCCGTCGGGCTTGGCAATAATTATCGTTTTTTGATTGAGGTAAACGGCAAAGAAGATAAGTTGTACCAAGTCAGTAATGATAATATCGGTAATGGGAGCGTAAATCAACAACCGTTTTTTACGGATACAGAATACATCAAAATAAAAAAAGGTGACACTGTAACGGTGAGTATGCTGTGCATAGATGTCAGTACTTACAATTATTTTTATTCGTTGTCGCAGATTGGAGATGGCGGACTCATTGGCGGGGCTGTGCCAACCAATCCACCCAACAATATTACGGGCAATAAGGCTTTAGGACTTTTTTCTGCATACATGAAACAAACCAAAACGGTCATTGCAGAATAAAGTATAATGTGAATGACAAAAAGAGCCTGTTTTGGGGTAGCTATTTATTCTTTAAGGCAGGCTCTTTGATTCCTGAATTTTATAATAAAAATCCTTCTAACACAATATGTTAAGAAGTATAAACAACGCGTTGTTGTGTATAGTGAAATAATATTCTTTAAAGCAAAAAATAAATAACATTGTATTGGTCTCTATGAAGTAAAAATATGTGGCGGTTCTATTGTGTATCGAAACACAAAAAATAGTGAGCGGCACTATATAATTAGTAAAATAGTAGGTTTTGAATTTGTCTTAAATGTAATTAGCTGATATTCAGCGTTTTTATTTTTAATTAAAAATAATAGTATCGAAAATAACAGACAGAAGGGCAATCCTGTGATAATTGAAATGACAAACAAGTTCGGCAAATCCGGTTTCGACATTATACAACATTCGTTTTTTTTACCTTATTTTGGCCTTCCAATAAAAATAGATTAGACCGTGAAGTACGTATCTCTTATTCTTAATGCCGTGTTGGCCGTAGCAGTAGCCGTGTTGTATTACTTGCATTTTTCTACGCCAGCTCCTGTGGCTGCCGTGCCTGAAGGAAAACCAGTAACACAGCCTGCGCCTGTGGTCATAGACCCGAAAGCTGTTGCGCAAGCTCCTAAAAGTAAAGTCATGTTTGTCAATAGCGATAGCCTTTTGGAAAACTATGATTTTTATACCAAGAAAAAAGCGGAACTCGAAGCCAAAGGTCGCCGCATAGAAAAAGACATTGCCAGCCGTACACAAACTTTGCAGTACGACATGGAAAGTGCTCAACGTAAAGCCCAAGCAGGCGGCATGACCGAACAACAAATGCAAGAAGTAGCCATGCGTTTGCGCCAAAAAGAAGAGAATTTGTATGCTTATAAAGATGAACAGTTGCAAAAACTGGCCAAAGAGGAGCAAGACCTTACCAAATTGCTTAACGATAATATTACCAATTATTTGGAAGAATATAGCAAACAAACAGGCGCAGATTATGTATTTGGTTATAGCAAAGGCGGAGGTTTATTGTATGCCACACCGCAGTTGGACATTACCAAATCAGTAGTTGAAGGCTTGAATGAGCGTTATAAGGCACAAGGCAAAAAATAATTTTTTGAAAGTCTGATACTTTTAAACAATTAATTTGCGTTTTGAGCCAAACAAAATCACGCTTTAGCGGCAAACCCAAAGGATTTAGCTTAAAATAATCTCATTATTGTAGCGTTAATCTACCGACAAGCCCATTTCGCTATGTTAAATTAGTGTAAAATCATGTTTGGCGGTTTGGGCTTGCAGAATAATTTAATATTATTGCCGCTTATTTAAACCACTATTGTAACAAATAAAAGTTTTAACAAATCAATTCTATCTTTTCTTATATTTTTAAAACCCAAATTCATTTCAGAAATGAGCAAGACAGCACAACCCAATCCATTAAAATCGTTTTTTGCGACTATCGTTATCGTAATCATCTTTGTGGTAGCTATTTGTATTTACCTTTTCGTATTGGGCAACCCAAGCAACTTTGAAGGTGGCGATCCTAACAATCACCCAATTAAAGAAGGTTTCGGCAAATGGTTAGGTACAGTTTACAAAGGTGGTCCAATCGTGCCAGTGTTGATGTCGTTTTTCTTGATGGTAATCACTTTCTCTATTGAGCGTGCTATCACTATCTCTAAAGCAGCAGGTACAGGTTCGATTGATGCGTTTGTTCGCAAAATTAAATCACATTTGGCTGCTGGTTCGGTAAGCGAAGCATTGGCAGAATGTGACCGCCAAAAAGGTTCGGTAGGTAACGTAGTAAATGCTGTGTTGAACAAATACCAAGACATGGAAAAAGAAACTTCTATGACTAAAGACCAAAAAGTATTGGCTATTCAAAAAGAATTGGAAGATTCGACAGCTTTGGAACTTCCTATGTTGGAGAAAAACTTGACTATCGTAGCGACACTTGCATCGGTTGCAACCCTTACAGGTCTTTTGGGTACGGTATTCGGTATGATTAAAGCCTTCTCGGCCCTTGCAAACTCTGGTGCTCCTGATACAGCAGCTCTTTCTACTGGTATCTCTGAAGCCCTTATCAACACGGCGTTGGGTATCGGTACTTCGGCATTTGCGATTGTGTTCTATAACATCTTTACAAGCAAAATTGACGTTTTGACTTACAGCATCGACGAAGTAGGTTTCAGCATCATGCAAAACTTTGCTGCTAAAAACAAGTAATAGCCATTTATAAGGAGATTGCTGTCTTCTATCTATCATTTTATCAGGAAAAAGCCTCGCTGCTTGTGGGGCTTTTCTCCTCAAAAATAAAAGACAGTTGTCCCCGTTTTTTTTAACTCTTTTCAAAATTTTACTAAAAAAAACAAATGGCCAAAGTAAAAATTCCAAGAAAAAGTATATCCCTTGACATGACAGCCATGTCGGATATGGCTTTTTTGCTCCTTACGTTCTTCATTCTTACCTCGCAGTTTAAGCCAGAAGAACCAGTGGTAGTGGATACGCCTTCGTCCATTTCTGATATTCCGATTCCTGATTCGGACATCATGACTATCAGTATTGGCAAAAAAGGGGAGGTATTCTTTGGGGTAGATGCGCAACCAACGCGCGTGAAAATGCTCCAAGCTATTGGCGACCGCTATGGCATCGCATTCACAGAAGCTGAGCAACAAAAATTCTCGCTTTTGCCTTCGGTGGGTGTACCTGTTGCGCAACTAAAACAGTTGTTGACAATGGACGGCTCAGAACGCAACAAACCAGGTACACAACCAGGTATTCCTTGCGACTCGGCTGCCAATGAGCTACGTGACTGGATTGCTTATGCACGTTATAGCCACCCTAAAGGTTTGCGTGTAGCCATCAAAGGCGACCGCGATGCCAATTTCAGTGTGGCAAAAACGGTAATTGCTACCCTGCAAGACCAAAATTATAACCGTATCAACCTCATTACGGGGGCTGAGGCTCGTCCGAAGATTACGGAATAATTTTAAACTAATTAAAAAAATAGAGCTTGGTCAAAAATTGGCCGCTCGCATGGTTCAACTCCCCTTAAAACCCATATAACAATGGCAGAAATAGATAGCGGCGGGGGTGATGGTAAGAAGAAAGGACCCAAAAAAGTCTCCACCAAGATTGACATGACTCCCTTCGTGGATTTGGCTTTCTTGTTGATTACGTTCTTCATGCTTACCTCCTCTTTCAATAAGCCAAAGACGATGGAAGTGAATATGCCAGACAAGAATGACGACCCTACCAAAAACAAAGAAAAGGTAAAGGAGTCGCAGACCTTAACGGTTATTGTCGGTGAAAAAGATAAAATTTATTATTTCCAAGGTGTTCCTGCGGATAAGCCACCAGTTGAAGTAACTGATTTCTCGGCAGAAGGTATCCGTAAAGTATTGCTTACGAAGAAAAAAGAAGTAATGGCTTCGCTGGGCAAGGACATCATCGTGATTATGAAAGCAAAAGACGATGCTAAGTACAAAAACTTAGTGGACTTGCTTGACGAGATGCCGATTACGGGTATCAAAATCTATGCAATCGTAGATGTAACTCCAGAAGAGTTAGACCTTATCAAAGCTAAAGAAGCGGGACAATAACAAAACAGTTCGCAACACATGGAAGATTATAATTCACCTAAAGTAACCTTAGACGATATTGTTTTTGAATATCGTAATAAGGCTTATGGAGCGTATGTGCTTCGTAAGATATACGACGATACCGTCCTGAAAGCCTTAGGCCTTTCGGTATTGTTGTTTGGCTTGGCGGTAGGTGGGCCCAAAATCTACAATGCGCTCAAACCTGAAGAAGTAATTGTAGAAGAAAAAGTGGTACCAATTGAGCTTAAAAAAATTGAGCAACCACCACCATTGGATCCAAAAATTCCACCACCACCAAAAATTGAAATGCCAAGTGCGCCAAAACCTTCGGTTTCTACCGTTCGTTTTGTGCCACCTGAAGTTTCGCATGATGAGGAGGTAACAGAAAAAGACCCTCCAAAACAAGACGAGTTGAAAAACGTACAAACCAGCACAACAACAGAAGTTGGCGACCCTAATGCTGACCCTAATGAGGTAATTGATGTGCCTACACATGGTGATGGTGATGGTGTGATTGCTGCTCCTGCTGCCGAAGAAGTTTTTACGGTAGTAGAACAGCAGCCTGCTTTTCCTGGTGGTATGGAGGAAATGATGCGCTTTATGTCTAAAAACACCAAATATCCTTCGGCTGCTCAACGCGCTGAGGTACAAGGCAAAGTATATGTGCAATTTGTAGTTGGTTCTGACGGAACTATCCGCGATGTGCAAGTAGTACGTGGCTTGGGTTTTGGTTGTGATGAAGAGGCAATTCGTGTAGTAAAATCAATGCCAAATTGGAATCCTGGTAAACAAGGCGGCCGCGCGGTATCTGTAAAATACACATTACCATTCAACTTTACATTTAAGCAATAATTTCTCTTTCTTGAGAGATTATTTTAATTCATAAAACGGGTGTTTGCTATAAAAAGTAAATACCCGTTTTTTTTTATTAGTATTATTGACATTAGGCTGTTTGTATAACGGTGTTAGTTTCATTCATTTTTTGCTGTAACTTTGCCCAAAAGCGGTATTTTTATAGAATTGAATTAGTTATTGTAAATCAATTTTTTATATCAAAACTTATTAGTTCACCAACCAAGACAAAACTAAAAACTTTTACATTTTCTGTATGCTTAAAGGATTTTTCAACGTACCCGTTCCACAGAACGAACCCGTACTTTCTTTTGCGCCCAACAGCCCAGAGCGTAAGGCTTTGAAGGCGGCTTTGGCCGAAGCGCGTTCCAAACAAATAGAAGTGCCGATGTATATCGGTGGCAAACAAGTGAAAAGCGATACGAGATTGCCGCTTACGCCACCACACGACCACCAACACGTTTTGGGGTATTATTACAAGTCGGATGCCAGCCACGTAACGCAGGCGATTGAGGCTGCTTTGGCGGCCAAACCGCAATGGGAAAATATGGCTTGGGAACAACGTGCCGCTATTTTCTTGAAAGCTGCCGATCTTTTGGCAACCAAATACCGTGCGAAAGCCAACGCCGCGACCATGCTCGCGCAATCCAAAAGCGCGTATCAGGCAGAAATCGACTCGGCTTGCGAACTGATTGATTTCTTGCGTTTTAATGTGGCTTACATGACGCAAATCTACGCGCAACAACCGATTTCGTCGGCGGGTATTTGGAACAGAGTGGAATATCGTCCGCTCGAAGGTTTTGTATTTGCGCTTACGCCTTTCAACTTTACGGCCATTGCGGGCAACTTGCCGACTTCGGCGGCTATGATGGGCAACGTAGTGGTTTGGAAACCATCAGAAGCACAAATTTACTCGGCGCATTTCCTAATGGAGCTTTTCCGCGAAGCGGGCTTGCCCGATGGCGTAATTAACTTGGTGTATCCTGAAGGTTCGGTGGCTGGCAAAGTTATTTTCGAACACCCAGATTTTGCGGGCATTCACTTCACGGGTAGCACAGGCGTTTTTCAACAAATTTGGCAAACAATAGGACAAAATATCAACCGCTATAAGTCGTATCCGCGCATTGTGGGCGAAACTGGCGGTAAAGATTTTGTGTTGGCGCATCATTCCGCTGATGCGAAGGCGTTGGCTACGGCTTTGGTGCGTGGTGCATTTGAGTATCAAGGACAAAAATGCTCGGCGGCTTCCAGAGCTTATGTGCCAGATAATTTGTGGCCTGAAGTAAAAGAATATATGTTGGCCGACCTTGCCACGATAAAAATGGGAGGTGTCGAAGATTTTAGTAACTTTGTAAATGCTGTAATTAACGAAAAATCATTTGATAAAATCGTTAGTTATATCGAAAATGCTCGCCAAAACCCACAGGTTGAGGTAGTGGCAGGAGGGAAGTATGATAAATCGAAAGGTTATTTCGTAGAACCGACTGTACTTTTGAGCAAAGACCCGCGTTCTACGACCATGTGCGAAGAAATTTTTGGCCCAGTGCTAACGATTCATGTGTATCCGCAAAACGAGTTTGAGCAAGCACTTACGCTCGTGGATACTACTTCGCCGTACGCCCTGACGGGTTCTATTTTCTCCCAAGACCGCTACGCGGTGGAGCAGGCCACGACGGCTTTGCGCCATTCGTCTGGCAACTTCTACATCAACGACAAACCTACGGGGGCAGTTGTTGGCCAGCAGCCGTTCGGTGGTAGCCGTGCTTCGGGAACAAACGACAAGGCGGGTTCAGTGTTAAACTTGTTGCGTTGGGTATCGCCTCGCGCCATCAAGGAAACCTTTAACCCTCCGACGGATTATCGCTATCCGTTCTTAGCAGAAGAATAGGTTTAATTAGTTAGATATATTTCAGTAAGCAGGCTTTTGTGGTTTCACGAAAGCCTGCTTTTTGTTTGGCGGGTGTAATATTTGGGCCAATTGTTTTCCATTCATACAAGCCGCCAACCATTTACACTATTTTGTTATGGGAATATGCGCCAAGCCGCTACTTTCGGTCTGTCAGTTTTTTGTAACCCAGCTGATTATAAAATGTAGTATTTTTTTGTATAAATCACTGATTTTTAGTCTATTGTATAATCTTTAAAGCTAAAATATCAATTAGCTGTTTTTTTTGGTTCAATCTTTTATCATAACACAACAACTTATCCTTTCCTTTTTATGATTATCCTACAATTACTCAAACAGTATTATCTGTCCGAGAGGCGGTCGCTTACGTGGAGTAGGAATTTGGCTTCCCAAATTTTGGTGGGTTTTTTGGCGTTATATTTTGGCGGAATTATGCTCTTTTTGGGGCTGATGGCCGACAAAATTATGCACAAGCTCGCTCCCGACACCTACGAACTTTATACGGCAAACTTGTATTTGTTGTCGTATTTTGGCATTTCGCTGGTGATGCGTTATGCCATGCAAACCTCGCCACTGCTACGCCTGCAACCTTATTTGCACCTCAAAGTAAGTCGTAATAGTCTGATTCACCTTAGTTTGCTGATGCTGCTGGGTTCGTTTTATAACCTCGCGCCGTTTTTGCTGATGGTTTTGCCGTTTGTGCTAAAGCTGTGGTTTCAGGGACATACAGGTTTTCCGTTGTTTGCGTGGTTTTGGGTGTATGTGTGCGTGGATATGCTCACCATTATGGCGGTCGTGAACCTGAAAGAATTGTTTGCTAATTCTCCTCAGAAATTTTTGCTGTTGATGGCTGGCCTTGTTGGTTTTTTGGTGGCACTCAACTACTACGATGTTTTTTCTATCACGGCGGTTTCGGCCAAGCTCTTCGACCCGACCGTCGATTATTCGCTGTTGGCTATTTTGTTTTGGACAGTTTTGGCGGTGGGTGCGTACTTGTTCACGCATCATAAACTAAAACCCAAACTCTACTTAGACGAGTTGCCAGCTGCCAAGCAAACCAGCAATTCGCAAGCCGATACGCGCCTGAATTTTGTGGAGCAGTGGGGCGAAATTGGTCGATTTATTTCTCTGGAAATCAAATTGATATGGCGAAATAAACGCACGCGTACTACTTTTTTTACAGCTTTGTTTTTTAGTTATTACGGTATCTTTTTTGTAATGAATCCGAGCATCAAAAACGACCATATGTATTTATTTGCCGCTATTTTTACGACGGGCGGTTTTATAATTAACTATGGTCAATATTTGTTTGCGTGGGAAAGTAGCTACTGGGACAGACTTCTGACGGCCAAATTTTCGATACTAGATTTTCTGAAGGCCAAGTATTATTTGTTTGTCATCATGGCCGTGCTTACGCTGGTGTTGTCTTCGCCGATGGCTTATTTTGGGCAAAAAATGGTTGTCAGTATTTTGGCTATGTTTTGTTATAATGTGGGAATCAATGCGTTTGTAGTGATGTTTGCTTCTACTTTCAATAAAAAACGGATTCAACTCTCGCAGGGCAATGCCACGAATATGCAAGGCATGGGCGCGGCGCAATGGCTTTTGTCTATCCCGATGTTTTTGTTACCGACGCTTATTGCTGCGCCCTTTGCATTTTTGTCGGACTATCAATATGCCAGCCATATCGCGTTGGCGGTTACGGGCTTGTTGGGCTTTGCAGCGCACCCGCTTTGGCTCAAACTCATAGCCAATCGCCTCAAAGCCAATCATTACGAAATGGCCGAAGGCTTCCGCCAACAATAACATTTTTTTATTTTTAAAAAGCTGAAAATCATGGAAATCCAATTCAACAATATAGTAAAGTCGTATAACGGCAACACGGTTCTTTCCGTAGAAAATCTTGTTTTTTCGCAAAATGAATGTATTGGCTTGGTCGGCAATAATGGCGCAGGCAAAACCACGCTTTTCCGTTTGTTGCTCAACCTGATACGTCCCACGCAAGGGCAGGTGCTTTCTCAAGGCCTGAACGTAGCCGATTCGGAAACGTGGAAAGATTATACTTCCTCGTATCTGGACGAAGGTTTTTTGATAGATTATTTGTCGCCCGAAGAATATTTCGCGTTTTGCGGACAGCTTTACGGCCTCGACAAAAAGACCATTGAAGCGCGTTTGCAGCCCTTTGAAACCTTATTTAATGGCGAAATTTTGGGACAAAAAGGCAAGTTTATTCGCGATTTATCGAAAGGCAACCAGAAAAAAGTAGGCATTGCGGCGGCCATGTTGCCACAGCTGCCTGTGCTTATTTTGGACGAACCTTTTGCCAATCTTGACCCCAGCTCGCAGGCACGTCTGAAAAAATTGTTCAAGGATTTGCGCGAAGAACGTAATACGCTGATGCTGATTTCCAGCCACGAACTCAACCACGTAACGGAAATGTGCGACCGCATCGTAGTGGTAGAAAAAGGCCACATCGTGCGCGATATGCCGAATACGGAAACCGTCTTGCAAGAGCTCGAAACGTATTTTTCGGTGATATAATTAAAAAAATCCCTGCTATCAAGTTGATGGCAGGGATTTTTACTATTACTACGAAAAACTACAATTATTAGAATGTTACGCGTACCGTGCCGTTAAGGGCGCGGCCTGCTCTACCTTGTATGGAGTTGAGTTCACGGCGGCTGTACTCTGCATAATAGATTTTACTATCCAGCAAATTTGTTCCGTAAAGCTCTACGCTAATTTCTTGTGCACTCCTAAAGCCCACTAGCTTATTAAGATTTAATATCACATTGGCTGTCAAATAGTTAAATGCTTTCACTTTTGGATTAGCATCGGCTGCGGTTCCCTCAAAATTGGCAGGTGTATTGTCCGAAGAATATTTTGCCTTGATGTTTCCTCCTTTATCAAAATAGCTATTCCAGATACCAATGCTCCAACCTTGCGCCGTTGCATTATAATTGATCCCTAATTTTACCATATTCAGAGGCGTGCCGTAATAATCTTTATGGCCTTTATCTGTTTTGGACGTTTGAGAGGCAAAAGACCCATTAATACTCAATTCCTTAGAAATAAGGGCTTTAGCTTCTAATTCAAAACCTGATGAACTAAGTTTACCCGTATTTATCATTTGAGGTGTATTGGGTACTGTATTGTTAGGGTCTGAAGCCAATGTACGGCCAATCAAATCAGTTTGCTCACTGCTAAAATACGTGGCTGCCAACTCATATGATTTGTATCGATACGAAACTTGGGCTTCGGCTGTACTTACGCGTTCAGGTTTGAGTGTTGCTGTACCGATTACTACCCCTGGAATATAAATGGCTTTTTCCAAACCAGGCATTGGCGCACGAAACGCTTCGCCATACAACAATTTTGCGCCCAAACCATACGAAGAATTAAGGATTAGTCCCAAGCGCGGCGAAATATCCAAAGCCACATCTGGCACTTTGTTGGCCTGCGCACCTGCCACCAACTTCATAAACTCGAAAGGAGTGTAAGCCGCTTGTACATAGCCACTGTACCAAGTGGTATTGTATCGGGGAATAGATTTAAATGGATTACTATTTTCCTTGATAGTCAGGCTTGTGTAAGTAGTTCCATCTGCATTTTTAGGCGGTTGATTTTGGTAACCATTCATGTTGTTTACCACGCCTCCAAATACCAAATTAAGCTTTTTGTGCAGATTCAGGTAATTGGTCCATTCCAAAAGAACGTCGTCATTGATGGTATAGAGATCATCATCCGCGTTGTTTTCGCGGTGAATGGCAAACATATTATGATTATAAGTTGCATTAATACTGGTTTGCCATTTTTCGGAAATATTGGTTTGATAGCCCGCATCTGCCGCAACAGTGAAGTGATTGTACCAGGTTGGCAATGGTTTTGCGCCTGCCGCAGCTCCCGAAGGCACTAACCAAGAGCCATTGTTTATCATACCTGCCGTGTGTTGGTGGGAAATAAAAGTATTGACTTTTAACCCTTTATATTTAGCATGAATATCCGCACCCAAATAATTTTTCTGCATATTCAGCGTACGAGCTGGCAAAATAAGCGAGTCGGCGGTGTTGGCTTTGTTGCGAATCATGGCCGAAGCGTCGCGCACGGTGTTTTCCCAGCCATTTGAGCTGCCCGTTACCAAACCTGCCGTTAGTTCTACATTTTTAATTTTTGCACCTAAAGTAAGTCCTGCCTGATTGGTACCAAACGAACCAGTACGTGCATAAGCAGTATTTTTTTGTTTTTCTAGTGTTTTGGTAATAACATTAATCACACCCATATATGCCCCTGAACCGTAGAGTACCGAACCTGGGCCGCGCACAATTTCGAGGTGGTCAATTTGTTCGACAGGGAAAGACATATATAATGTGGCATAGTTCCCCCCCGCGTAACTATCGCGCACGGGGCGGCCATCTAATAAAATAAGCACGTGGTTGTTCCAGTGGCTCGTTACGTCGCCACGAATAGAAGCCATATTATTAATGAGGGCAAACGTACCCATAAAATACACGCCTGTTACGCGGTCAAGTATTTCGGACAAATGCATGGCACCATAGCCTTTTATTTCTTGTTCGCTTACTACGCTAATGACGGCTGGCGCGTCATTGAGTTGTTCGGAAGATTTGGAAGCAGTAACCACTTCTATTTTCATCAAATCTTCTAAGGATAAATTATAAAGATCGGCTGTGTCAGATGCTGCCGTTTGTTGCGCATAAACGGTGCGTGGATTCAAATAACCCAAAACACCTAAGGCGCAAGTAATTAGTAGTTTGTTTCTCATAACATTGATATAGATTTGGTGCAAAAAATCATACTAATTGAATAATTCCGTTTTTAATTCTGAAAAATAATCTTTGTATAAAATATATTTTTTATTTAACAGAGAAAAGTAAAATATTTCAATAGATTCTTTGGCAATTAGTCCAATAAAAACCAAATGATTACTTGTAATAAAAACAAAAACATTACATAGTAATAGCATTATTCAACTGCTAAGTAAAAAGATTGAAAATCATAACATTACAACAGATAAGCAGTGTTATAATGTTGTTTTTCTCTAAATCCTTCTCCAAAAACCAAGAATAAGACGGGTGTTTCGTTGCATTTAACATAGTTTTAAATGCGTGCCGCAAACGTTTGCAAATGAAGTAATGACCTTTTTTGCCCTTTTGTTTCTGTTGAGAATATTAATCGCAAACGCTCCTTTTTTTAATCAATAGGCTTTTTTAAATGTTTGGCTGCCGTTCCAAACTGTTTGGCTATTGAAATATTTCAATAAGCCTTACTTTGATAGAAGGCTGCACAGCACAACTTTGCTAATAAATTGATTTTTAGTATAATAGAGATACTTTAGTACTATTCCATTGTTTTATCGACTGGTTCAGGAATTGTAAAGTATTTGTTAATAATAACATTTGTTACACGATACAAAACTCTGATTTTCAATTAAAAGTGGCTTTTTTAAATATAACGCACCCTTAATAAGTGCATAACTCACGGTTGTTTTGCTCCGACTACTTTCGCATCAAATTTCGAACGACTAAGTTTCACCTGTAACCCTCTGTATTTCAGAGAAAAACTAAAAAACTATTTTATGAAAAAGCTATTACTATTGCTTTTGATTCAAGTTGTGATGAGTGTTGCGGTTTTGGCTGGTAACGGCAAAATCGCGGGGAAAGTAATTGACAAAACTACGGGCGAGCCGCTTATCGGCGTAAACGTGGTGATTGCAGGTACGACTACTGGCGCAGCCACTGACCTTGACGGACATTATAGTATTAATGTCGCGGCGGGCACTTACGCGCTGCAAGTGAGTTTTATTTCGTACAACACCCAAAAAATAGAAGGGGTGAAAGTAGATGAAGGTAAAACCACAACGCTCAATGTAGTGTTGGAGGAAGCCTCTAACAGTTTACAGGAAGTAGAAATCGTGGCTACTTTCAAACGCGAATCGCACGACGCTTTAGTATTAGAACGCCGCAAAAGTGCAGTTATCTCTGACGGTGTGTCGGCAGAACTTATTCGCAAAACGCCAGACCGTAGCACCAGCGATGTGTTGCGCCGCGTGAGTGGAGCAAGTATCCAAGATAACAAATTCGCGATTATTCGCGGCCTAAACGAACGCTACAACTCGGCGTACCTCAATGGCGCACCGCTTTTGAGCACAGAACCAGACCGCAAAGCCTTCGCGTTTGATATTTTTCCTGCCAACCTTATCGAAAGCGTAGTAATTGCCAAGACGGCTACACCAGATTTGCCAGCTGATTTTGCAGGTGGCGCGATTCAGGTAAAAACAAAAGATATTCCTGACGAAAATTTTTATTCGGTTTCTGTGGGTGCAAACTTCCACAGTCAAACGACTTTTAAGCCTTTTTATGGTAGCCAACGCGGCAAAACCGATTGGCTCGGCCTCGACGATAACACACGCGCCATGCCAAAAGGAATGCCTTCTACGGCAGAGTTTAGAAAATTGGTGGACAATTGGAAAAACGATGATATTAACGCATTGGCACAAAAATTTCAAAACACTTGGAAACCTACTAAATATTCGGCCATGCGCCCTGGTAGTTCGTTTCAGTTTTCGGCAGGACATCAAATTGGAAAGTTCGGAAGCATGGCTTCAATATCGTATTACGACAACTACCGCTATCGCCAAATCAAACGCAGAGATTACGCCAACACCGACCAACTCGTAGATTATACCAACGACCAATATACACGTACTATCTTGGCGGGTGTACTTTGGAACTTGTCTTATAAAGTAGATGACAACAACAAGATTAGCCTCAAAAATCTTTATAACATCAATACTTCCGACCAAACGACCATGCGTAAAGGCAATAGCTACGAAAATGGCAACTATCAGGAAAGTACGATGTTCTGGTACACACAAAATCAATTGTTGAGCAACCAACTTACAGGCGAACATTATTTCCCTGCTACCAAAATAAAAGCCAATTGGAACGTAGGCTATAACGACAGCCGTCGTAACGTACCCGATTTGCGCCGCATCACGTACCAACGCGCAATCGACAATCCAACAGAAGCCCTTAAAATGAGTTTGAGCAATAGCGCACAAGCTGACTTCGGCGGTCGTTTTTATTCTAAACTCAACGAGTCTTCGTGGAGCCAAGCCGTGGACTTTAGTATGCCTGTTTACCAAAACATTAACGTAAAAGCGGGTGTGTATCGCCAAGCTCGTACACGTAAATTTGATGCTCGCCAATTGGGTTACATCCAAGGCGATGCGTATTCTGAAAAATATTTGGGCTATGCAATAGATTCTATTTTTGCCAATAAAAACGTACAAAACAAAGGCATCACGATTAGCGAATCTACTACATTGGCCGACCATTATGACGCAACTTCTACGCTTAAAGCTGCTTTCTTGATGAGCGATGCCACAGTAGGCAAGTTCCGTTTCATTGGTGGCGTGCGTATGGAAAGCTACAACCAAACATTTGTGTCGTACAAAACTGGCGACAGTAACCCCGATTTAGCACCATCAGTAAATTTGGATAACACAATTACTGACGTGCTGCCATCGCTTAACGTAGTGTATTCTCTAACGCAAAAAAGCAACTTGCGTGCATCGGTTTCCCAAACGGTTTCACGCCCTGAGTTTAGAGAACTTGCCCCATTCCAATTCTATGATTTCAATGATGTAATGATGATTGCAGGTAACCCAGACATCAAACGCACGAAAGTGAACAACGTTGATTTGCGTTACGAATATTACCCTGGTGCTGGTCAAGTGCTATCGGCTTCGGTGTTCTACAAGCATTTTGACAACCCTATCGAAAAAACACTTACACCTGCGGGCAGCTTCCGTTTGAGTAGCTTTGTCAATGTTCCGACGGCTGTAAACTACGGTCTAGAATTTGATGTACGCCAAAACTTGGTTCGCATAGACCCAACCGTTAAAATATTTGAACGCCTAACCGTATTCGGCAACTTATCGCTCATCAAATCGTCGGTGGATTTAGGTAATCTAAAAACGCAAATGGGCGAAAGCAGCCGCCCAATGCAAGGCCAATCTTCATACATCATCAACGCTGGCATTAACTACTCCGACGAAGAACATTTGTTTGACGTGAACTTGAGTGTGAACCGTGTAGGCCGCCGCATCAATAACGTAGGTAATGCCGATTATGCTTCTTTGTGGGAAAATCCGCGCACTGTTGTAGATATGCAGTTTAGCAAATCATTTACCAACAAAATGGAAATCAAAGTAAACTGTGGCGACTTGTTGGCGCAACGTCTGTTGTTGTACCAAGACAACGACAAAAACGGCAAACTGAACCGCGACAAAGACAACGTATTGTTTGAAACACGCATGGGAAGCAGCATTTCATTGGCTTTCAGCTATAAATTCTAATTAAGTCTTCCATAAGACTATTTTTCAATAAAAAGCCCTTCGCATGATTGTGAAGGGCTTTTTTATGTTTGGAGAATGTTACGCTGTTTTTTCTAATTCCTCCTCTGGAAAAAATAAAGTGTACAAATACCAGCCAATCAGCAGCAAAATTAAGATTGGGCGAAAAATAGGCCAACCCATTGCCTCGTAGTCCACATAATCTACATACAAACCAGCCGCCCCAAACAACACAATAAACAAAATAGGGAAAAATCGGGCGTAACGATTGGGTTCGTCCATGTTCAGGAGGCTAACCAATGCCATCAAAAACAGTGTTTCCAAAAAAATCGAAACCCAAGCGTATAGCTTCAAGCCATTTGCCCAATTGGCTTCTAGTGTCGGGTAAATAGAAACTTCTTCGTCCGCACCGACATAAGCCGACACTTGTGTAATCTGAAAACCGTATTTGTCCCGAAATGGGAAAGAAAAATAATTGCCGCGTATGCCCACCCAAGCCAAATAAATACTGTCTGGGCTGAAAGTTGCGCTTATATTTTTGGTATTATAAAAGATGTACTCAATGTTTTGATATGGAATTTCTGACTGTAAAACATTGACTTTTAGTAACTTGTTATCATCCAATTCATAACCATATTTCAGGTTTGGAAAGCTAATATCTTCCACCGATTGCTTAGCGATTGGCCGAAACGTGATTTTATAATACTTATACGACATACTACCTGAGTAAGTGCTGAAATAATCAGAAATACGGCTCAGACCAAAAATTTCGGATAGTAGCGTTATACCTGTAAAAACAATGCCAAGGAGCAAGCCAGCAAGCACAATACCAAAGATGGTTTTCATACTGTGTTATAGGTTAAGTGTGTAAATGGGGCTGTATATAACATAAAAAGCACACCAAGATACAAAGTTCTTGGTGTGCTTTCCAACTTTTTATTATCACAAAAACAGTATCATGTTAGGTTTTATTGATAACAAACCTATTGCGTATGATGTATCGTTTTCATTAATTAGAAAATCTTATCAGGATTCAATATATTGTTGGGGTCAAAAACGCGCTTAATACCGCGCATAATTTCCAGTTGCAAATCACTGACCGCGATGCCGATATACGGTTTTTGAACAAATCCGATGCCATGCTCGCCCGAAATCGTACCGCCTAAGCTCACACACAATTCAAAAATTTCGGTAATTGCTTTCGGTAATTGCGAATGCCAATCTTCCTCCGAAAGTCCCGCCTTGATAATATTTACGTGCAAGTTTCCGTCCCCTGCGTGGCCATAACACACTGATTTGAAGCCGTAACGGTTGCCGATGTCTTTTACGCCCTTCAGCAGTTGCGGCAAATGCGCACGCGGAACTACCGTATCTTCTTCTTTATAAACAGAATTATGACGCACTGCATACGGAGCTTTGCGACGCAACAACCAAAGTTCTTCTTTTTGTTGTGCCGACTCACCCAGCAAAATATCGCCTACTTCGTATTGCTCCAGCACACCGTACAAACGTTCGGCATCTTGGTAAAGCAAATCCATTTCGTTGCCGTCCAGCTCAATGAGCAAATGCGCCTGAATATGCGCAGGCACGACCACCGACGAACCTGTATAATCAATCGCCCAGTCTATGGCATCGCGTTCCATAAATTCCAGACACGAAGGCACAAGCCCCGCCATAAAAATCGCAGAAACCGCCTCGCAAGCCTGTTCCGCCGAAGCAAAAGGCACCAGCAACACCAAGTTATTTTTTGGGTAAGTGCGCAACTTCACGACGATTTTGGTGATAATCCCTAATGTTCCTTCGCTGCCCACCATGAGTTGCGTCAGGTTGTAGCCCGTAGAATATTTCAGCACGTTTGCACCCGTCCAAATCACGTCTCCCGACGGTAACACTACTTCCAAATTCAGGATATAATCGCGCGTAGTGCCATATTTTACGGCTCTTGGGCCGCCCGACGACTGCGACACATTGCCGCCAATAAAGCAACTGCCTTTGCTGGCTGGGTCCACGGGATAGAACAAGCCTTTTTCTTTAACGGCTTCTTGCAAAAATTCGGTTACTACGCCAGGTTCTACGGTTGCCTGATGGTTTCTTTCGTCTATGTTCAGGATTTTGTTAAAACGCTCCATCGACATCAACACGCCTTTGCGCACAGGCAATGCCGCACCACTCAGGCCAGTACCTGCGCCGCGTGCCGTTACGGGAATCAAGTGCTCGTTGCAATAGCGCATTACTTGGCTTACTTGCTCAGTGTTAGCGGGTTTGATGACCACGTCTGGCAAAAAATGTAGGTCTTCGGTTTCGTCGTGCGAATAGTTTTCGAGCGTTTCGTTATCTACAAAAACAAATTCTTTCCCAACAATTTGGCCTAATGCCTCTACCATTTCGGCCAAAGAGGGCTTGGTTGCAGTTAAACTCATAGTGCGATTGGTTATGAAAATACCTTTTAGAATGGCAAAATTAACATATTTCCGAAAGATAATCGCCAAATAATTCGCTGAAAAACATTCAATCTATTATCAAAAAAGCCCTTGCACGCGGCAAAGGCTCATTTGTATAGTGATGTTATGATTGAATATTATTTCTTGGCTGTGCTGCCCGCCCATTCGGCTTTGAGGTGTGCCACGTCTTCTTGCAGGCTGCGCAAAATACCCAAATCGGCTTTGAGTTGCTGTATTTGTTGGGCTTGCGACTCGATGAGAGCTTGTTGTTCTTTGAGTGCTTCCACCAGAATCGGGGTAAATTGCGCGTAATTCACGGCTTTAAAACCTTTCGAATCGGTATGAACAAGCTCTGGTACAATGGCTTCCACTTCCTGCGCAATGAAACCCACTTGCAGACGGTCATCGAACTTTTTGTCTTTAAACTCGTCTTTGCGCCACAAATAATTCACGCCGCGCAGTTGCTTGATGGTGGTCAGCGCACCCGAAAGCTTACGAATATCTTTTTTGTAACGGCGGTCGGAACTGGAGATAAAACTATAAGCCTCTGCATTGCCAGTTACATAAAAATCGCCTTCTATTTTGCCGTCTCCAGATACGTGTAAGGCATGAGACGGGTCATCTACATTTATCCCTACATTGTGATTATGCAAGCTAACATTCAGCACATTATAAAGTGTTTCGGTAGAATTATCCACAAATCGGAATACGCTACGCAAGGAACTTGCATCATACGCCAAACCTGTTTTCTTGTTATCCTGAGAATAAGAAAATAAGTAACGGCCTTTGTTGTTGCCAATATCACCAGTATTGTACATATAAATCATTGGCTCTTCGGTATCGGTAAGCAAAGTAGGGAAAATGATGCTACTCGTTTGCTCATTAAAATTCATGTCCCCGTCATAAGGATTTATTTTTAATTTACCATTCACACTAAAAGCGTCTGAACCATCTTCAGTACCCACCAACAACCCATTGGTTACGTGTACTTTTCCATCAAATTTACCAGCCCAGTTATTGGCATCGCTGGGGGCCTTGCCATACACACCGATTACGTCAGCTGAGCCATCGGCAATAAAGCTACCCGCAATACCACCGTCTGCACTTGTGCCTGCCCATACACCATAAGAGTTGTAAGGATTTCCGTTGCCGATGCCTTTCAAGCCAATGATCGTACCACTGTTGCCGTAAGCCCAGCCGCTCGCCCCAATATTGCCATTTGTATTATTTTCGGCCATGCCAATAAGCCCTGTATTGCCGCTTTCAGAGCCATTGCCATCGGCATAACCTCTTACACCTGTAGCTCCACCTTTAAACCAGCCACCTGTTCCGTCTTCATTTTGAGCCGAAGCCTCAATGCCTTTATATCCACCCCAAAACCGCGCAGCAATACCACTACTTCCCTCTGCGCTAGCATCTACGTCTAAGGCAATAGGCGAACCCGAAGTACTGGTGTTTTCTATGCGTGTCGTTATACCTTCTCCATCAGAATTAACATGAAGCCATGCCGAAGCAGAAACGGAAGATTCATCTGGGGCAATCACTATTCCATTATTACTAACACGCATCACCCCATTACCAGAGCCATTACCAACATCACTTGCACTGGAATTAGACATCAAAATAAGCTTATTCTTAAACTCTAAAATGCTTTCGTAGCCACTTGCTGTAAGGCTTGCTGCTTGCCATGCATCTGCATTAAAAACTTTTACAGTAGGATTATAAGTACTATAAATTTCCAAATGATGACTTGGAGTTGTGGTTCCTATGCCCACATAGCCTTCTACAGCCAAACCATTGAACGGCGGAAAATTAGCGGCCAAATCATGCCCAATCAGCATTCCGCCATTTTTATGCAAGCTCATTAAGTGCTGATTATTATTTGACCGAAATTGTAACCAACCCGAATTATCCTCGTCAGCATCAGGAATATTTTGAATTCTAAACACATCTTTTTGTTCTGCACCTGCGTCGCTGTTCCAATACGAACCCTCCAAACGCAGTTCCGCACTTGGTGATTGGGTACTTAAATCTGTAGCATCTGCGCCATTTTGTAGAATAGAAACTGCGCCATCATTGGGATCAATCGTTAGGCGAGGCGCATTATTGGTTCTGAAATTCAGGCGTTTTTTATCTATTGTCCCAATAAAATTAGTATCTTGGTCTATGCCCGTATTCCCGTCCAAGCTCCAAGCAGAGCCACCGCCACCCGAAGGGATTTCTTGTGTAAACAAACTACCATCGGCATCCGCTACCACCATTCGCACGCCAACGCCTGCCAAGGTGTCTATTTGTACGCCGCCAGCCACGTGCAAAAGTCTGCGTGGTGTACTCGTACCAATACCAACACCACCGCCCACAAATGCACCAGCATAATTAGCACCCGTACCCGAAACAGCCGAATAAATGCCATAGTTTGTGCCATCGCCCGAAATATTCGCATACATACCATAGTTTGAGCTAAAAAGGCTTGAGCTTTGTACATTGGTACGGAAGCCATAATTGACCAAAGAATTGGAAGATTCTATTTCAGAAAATCCACCATAACTCGCACTCCCAGTGGAGCCTCGCGCACTCATGTACGCACCCACTACTGTTGGGCTGCTATTCGTAGATCTGGCGGTAAACTTGGCACCATATACATTACTGAAAGTCAAATCATCTGTTTGAGCATTGCCACGCACACCAATTCGGTCGGTTGTGCCTGGCAATGTAGCCCGCGAATCGCCGTATAAAGCAATGCCTAAACCATCATCATTACGGGCATAAAGCCTTGTGTCATTATCTGTTGTACTTGAGCCAACACTTACCACATTGGCCAAATCCTGCGGGTACAATACCCCACTATTCAATTCCCAGCCGCTACCCGTGGCCGCCGCACCACTGCCGACGGCTTTCCAATAAGCACCATCATACACAAAAAATCGTGTGGAAGTTGTATCGAAAAAGACTAATCCTTTTTCTTTGGGACTAAGTGTCCAGCTAAGTGTATCAGAGGCATTAAGACGAGGCATTATAAAGCCTTGTTTGCCCAATGGTTTAAGTTCTAAAACGGCATTTGCATTTGGATTGCTAGTACCAATCCCAACGGAGTTTTGGGCTGAGGCTTTGATACTAAACAAACCACCAAAGCCCAATAATAAAAAGTAATACCTTGACCAATGAGAAGATAGACGTAATTTCATTATGCGGATAGCTATGATAAAAACTTTGAAATAGGAGGGAGTGTTTGTGTATTAGTCATATTTTTTAATAAAATTCTTACATGAATAATGAATGCCCACAAAAGGTAAACAAAAAGTTTAATTATTTATATTCTAAAAATAAAAAAGGTAAAATCTTTCTTGATTAAACTTTTTACTTACCTTAGCCTTAATTGTTTACATACACTAACCCAAAAAATATCTAAGACTTCTCTATGCTCATCTGGGTACAACAACACACAGCCCGTGTACAGTATACTTTTGACTTGATATTCAGACAGATACTTGGCTACACACATCCGTTACGTTTCACCACTGATAAAGTTTTATTTATCAATGACACGGATATTAAACTTCAGTATGGCGGCGAAAAACACCGCAGTAATACCCCTTTTCCATACTTGCGAGCTACGCCTTTACTTTGGCAAAAAGGCGTACAGCAATTGGATATTTCTATTGGTACTTACGAGAACTGTCTGACGCTTTTTGAAGTCGAACAAAAAAATGCAGAACTGCCATTTGATGTGGCGGCGGCTTGCTTTTTTTTGGCGACTCGCTACGAAGAATATTGGCCACACAAACCCGATGAGCATGGCCGCTACCGCGCCGAAGACAGCACGGCTTTTAAGCATCACTTTTTGCAAAAACCAATGGTTAATATCTGGGCGAACCAGCTCAAAAAGATAGTGTGTGGCATTTTCCCGCACGCCTCTTTCACAGAACAACAATACTGGTTTTTGCCTACTTTCGACATAGACAGTGCCTATGCTTTTAGATTAAAAGGTACGCGCCGTACCCTATTGGCTTCTGCTTCGGACCTGCTCAACAAGCGGCAGAACAATAACTTACAACGCTGGCAAACGCTGCTTTGGGACGGGAATGACCCCTTCGATACTTATGAACTTATCGAACAAATACACGAATCGTATTCGCCCAAGCCAATTTTTTTCTGGCTGTTGGCCAATTATTCTAAGTTTGATAAAAACATCAATTACTTAAATAAAGATTTTCAGGAACTTATACGGCGCATTGCGCATCAGCATATTTCAGGGATTCACCCGTCTTATTTTTCCAGCGAAAGAACAAATGTGCTGAAAGAAGAAAAAAAACGTTTAGAGGAAATTGTTAATCAAACTATTATACATTCTAGGCAGCATTATTTGCGCTTGCAGATTCCCGAAACCTACCGCCAACTTATGGCCGAAGGCATACAAGCCGATTTTACGATGGGGTATAGTTCGCAAATTGGATTTAGGGCAAGTCTATGTACGCCTTTTTTGTGGTATGACATTGAAAACGAACGTATTACACCGCTAAAAATCTATCCGTTTGCCGTCATGGACGTAACCATGCAGCAATATATGCAACTTAGCCCAGCCGAAGCACTGACCCAAACCAAAGCTATTATCCAAGAAGTAAAAGCTGTGGGCGGAATGTTTTGCTCGCTTTTTCATAACGAAAGCCTGAGCGAATACGGCGTATGGCGCGGCTGGGTTAAGTTTTATAAAGACATGGTCGCGGCGGCTGTTAGTTAAAATCAGCAGCCAACAGGCGCAAATACGCTTCGGCGGCTTTGAGCTGATATTGCGCATCGAGCCATAAGGTAAAGGCTTCTTGATAGTTGAGTTGCACTTGGCGCAGCGAGATGATGTCTATTTGCTTTTGTTTGAATTGTTGCAGCGCAATATCTGCATTTTCTTTGGCAAGTTCCATGTTTCCAGCGCGTTGCGACATGATTTGTTGGGCGTTTTGGTAGTCCAAGCGTGCCGTATAAAAATAATTTTGCAAATCATTTTTGAGGCTTTCTGCTTCTATGCTACGGCTTTTTTGCTGCACGGCGGCCACTTGTTTTTGGTTGCGAATCGTGTTGCCGCTCAGAATCGGAATGCGCAAACTCAAGCCCGCATAAGGCCCATAATTTTGGTTTACGAGGGTAAAACCCGCATCGCTGCGCGAATTGGACAGGTTATAACCCGACAATACTTGTAGTGTCGGCCATTTTTGGGAATCTATCTCTTTTTGGGTAAAAGTGGCCGTCGCGATGGCGTGTTGCGTAATGAGCCAGTCGGCATTTTGGCTCAACATTTTGGATTCTAATGCCGCAAAATCTGGCGCAGCCCCCACATCAAAACGATTACGAACGGCCATTGGTGCATCGGGCCTACGCGTAAGCAAACGGTTTAGTTCGGCTTTGGCTTTCTGCAGGGCGGTTTGTTGTTGCGTGAGGGCTATTTGTTGGGTTTGCAAATCCAGACGAGACTGCAACAGATCGGTTTTGGCCGAGCTGCCTATTTGAAAAGCTCGATTTGCGATTTTTTCGCGTTCGGTCAGCAAAGCGATAAATTCTTGTGTATTGGCGATTTGTTGCTGATAACGCACGGCATTGTAATAAGCAATCATCACGGTATAAGTGGTTTGCAACATCTGTTTGCGCAATTGCGTTTGGCCTGTTTTTTCCAGCTCCGTGAGGCGGTCTTTGGTGGCAAACATTTTCATTCCATCAAAAACCGTCCAAGCCAACGCCACCGAGCCTGTAAGCGACTGGTTATTTACGCCGTTGCGCTTGATGGTTGTGCCGTTGGTAAGTTCCTGATTAAGATTGGTGTTGGAATAATTGTATGCGCCCGAAAACCCGATCGTTGGCCAAAGACCCGCATTTCCCCAATTGTTGTTGATAGCCGAAACTTTCGCTTCGTTGGTGGCCAACACTACGCCATAATTTTTCTCGATGGCTTCGGCCACAGCGTCAGGAAGTTGCAAACTGTCTTGGGCTTGTGCCGCGTGCGTTGTCGCTAAAGCCAATGCCGCCGACACAAGTATTTTGGGTAAATATTTCATTCGATAGCTAAATTGTTGATAGATAGAAAAACAAAGCTATTAACGCCGCCATTACCCAAAAAGTTCTTACGATCATGTGGCTTTGCTTCTTTATTCATGGCAAGAAGAGATGTATCCCCTCTTTTAATAAAATCATTGCTCCTCATCGGTTCTTCATCTCGTGTTAACATAAAAATTATCCGTTCTAACATAAAAATAACTCGTGCGAATATAAAAATTATTCGTTCGAAGGTAAAAGTAAGGAGCTATTTATCCGAAGACTTATGCCTATATTCCCGATGAATGGCTTTGAAAGGTTTTGATGGAAAGCGTTATTGGCCAGCTACTCAATCCCCTTTCAACAAAAAAGCACCAAGAGAAACTCTCGGCACTTTTTGCTAACACTACAAACACACTTAAAATAAAAAATAATGTATATCATCAGGTAATCTAAACACTATTGAGGCCGAAGCTCTCCAATAGATTTCTTGTACGAAACTTCATTGATTTTAAAGTCGATTTTGGCATCAATGAGCTTGCTGTAAGCCTGTTGCCAAATGGCTTGGGCTTCTTGTACGTCTTTGCCCACCACCGTGCCCGCTTTGAAACGGTTTTGGGTGAGCTTCAAATTTTCTTCGGCTTGCTGAAGCGAAATGCTCGACAACTCAATTTTTTTGACCGACTGACGCATTTGCAAATAGGCATTTTGTACTTCCAAATTGATGAGTTCGCGGGTTTGTTCGAGCTGATGTTTTTGGATAGTTACCTTGTAGGACTGCTCTTTTACTTTGCTGGCACGCTTTCCCCAATCAAAAATAGGAATCGACAAACTGGCCACGCCGTAATAGGTTTTCATAAAATTGCTGCCGTCTTGGATATTCACACCTTTGCCCACAGCAGCCGAACCGCTCAGGCTTACGCCGAAAGTTGGGAGGCGGTCTGCTTGCAAGATTTTGTTCTGAATCTCCTCAATTTCAATACTTTTTTGGAGCAAACGCAGTTCTGGGCGGTTGTTGGCGGCGGCTTCTACGAGTTGGGCGGTAGCGGTAAAATTTCCTGCGACCGAATCGGCCAAAGCAAAAGAAGTTTCACCTGCTTGCCCCATGATTTGCGCCAAATTGAGTTTGGACATTACCAAACCGTCTTGCGCCTGCGTAATGCCAAGCTCGGCTTCGTTGAGGCTAACTTCCACGCGCAACAAGTCATTTTTGTAAATCATGCCTGCGTCGTAGGCATTTTTGAGGTCGGTGCGCAAAGCCTGCAACATCTCCTTAAACTTATTGGCCATGACCAATTTTTCTTGGACTTGTATCACTTGCCAATAGGCTTTTTCTACCTCCAACAACACGTCGGCTTCGGTCATGGCTTTTTGTTCTTGGCGAATGGCTACGGCTTTGGCAGTAGCTTCTTTTCCGTAGCGAATTTTTCCGCCCACATAAATGGGTTGTGTGGCTGTAAGTGAACCATCCACCATATTTTTGGGAATAAGGCCGCCCATTGCGCCGCCGAGCGGTTTGCCCAGATGCAGCCCCAACACAGAGCCGTCTAAAGTCGGGTACGCGTTAAGTTCGGCAGATTTTTGCGCCATCAAAGCCGCGTCTTCTTCCAACTTGGCACTTTTGATTTTTTTGTTATTCTCCAAAGCCATTTGCTTACATTCTTGCAGCGAATAGCGTTTGGCAGCCTCTTGCGCCTTTGCTTGGCCAGCCAGCACAGTCCAAAGCAACACAAGGCCTAACATCTTATATTTTAAATTTTTCATCATTTCTTTTCTTGGGAAAAACTCCATTTAGCGTTTTGATATCAATTATCCTTCGTGATGCGAGGGTTTGTACTGAATGGCAACGTCTGCATCAGCTACCTGCGCCTCTGTTTCGGGTTCTGGCTTTATGAATAAGAAATACAAAACAGGAATTACGAAAAGCGTAAGCACCATCGAAACGATAAGCCCAAGAGCCAACACACTACCCAGCGGAGCCCATAGCGGCGATTTGCCCACAATCATCGGCACAACGCCCACAGCGGCGGCGGCAGAAGTCAAAAAGATAGGGCGCATCCGTCGTTTGGCGGTAGCCAAAGCGGCAGCTTTGATGCTGTATTGGTGGTCGTGTACCAACTCGTCGGCGTAGTCCACCAAAATAATTCCGTTGCGCACCACAATCCCAATCAAGCTAATGATGCCCATGAAAGCCGTAAAGCCCATTGGGTTGTTGGTTACATACAATCCCAAAAACGCACCCAACAAACTGAGCGGGAAAGTGGCCAGAATGATAAGCGTTTTGCCCACTTTCTTGAATTGGAACAAAAGCGTAACCAGAATCAGAATCAAACTTGTAAGCAAGGCTTTGCCCATGCCTGGCGCATTTTCCTGTGAAGATTCGGCATCGCCACCATAGACAATGCGCGTATCGTCGGGCAATGGAATGGCTTGTATTTTGGCATCTACTTGTTTGAGAATATCAGAGGCTTTGATGCCTAACTGCGCTTCGGACAACACGGTAAGCGTACGCAAGCCGTTGCGGTGCGCGATTACGCCCGTATGCCACGAGGGTTTGATTTCGGCAACCTCTTTCAAGGCTACTTTTTTACCGTAGAGGCTGGTCAGGTGCAAATTCTGAAGGTCATTGATGTCGCGTCTGCTTGTTGAGTCCAGTCTGATGAAAATATCAACGGGTTTATCACCTTCCCAGAGTTGCGACACGGCAAAGCCTTTTAGCCCCGCGCCCAACGTCTGGGTAATGGCCTGATGCGGAACGCCCAAACGAGCCGCCACATCTTCTTTGATATTGATACTCAAGCCCACATAATCATCTTCGTAGTCCGAACGTACCCAGTTTGTGCCGTCGGCTTGTGCCAAAATTTCGGCTACTTGTGCGGCTACTTTTTTCTGGTTGGCCAAATCTTCGCCAATTACGCGAATGGCAATCGGCGAACCTTCCTGCATACTGAGCTGACGCAAACGCACATAACCGTCTGGTACAAAGCCCTCAAAACGCGGCAAATATTCTTGTACGATGTCGTTGGTGGCATCGGCACTTTCTGTCGTAATGAAGATTTGGGCAAAGTTGCGGCGAGGCATTTCGGGCGCGTAAGTGATGTTGAAGCGGGGCGAACTTGTTCCCACAAAACTGGCAATATCCAGTACGCGTTTGTCTTTCTTGAGTTCGGCTTCTACGCGTTTTACCACCTTTTCGGTTTCTTCTAAGGAAGTGCCGTTCGGCATCCAGATTTCGGCATTAAATTGTTTGCTTTCGCTAATTGGGAAAAATTCTTGCGAAACTTTTCCTGCCAAAAAGATGGCCATTACCACCGAAATCACAGCCGCGAATACCGTCAGCTTTGGCCAGCGGAAAGCCGCCTCAATGCCCACATTAAAAGCATGTTGCAAATAATCAAGCATACTTTTGCGGGGCTGGCGGTCTCCTACCTGATGTTTGAGGCCTTTTTTGATATAGATGTAACACGTTAGAGGTGTTACAAACAAGGCGATAAGCATCGAGACAAAAAGTGCCACGGCTACGGTAGTCGGTAAGGCTGCAATAAAATCTTTGCCAATGCCTTCCATGAAAAAAGCCAAAGGAGCAAAAGCAAAGATAATGGCTAAAGTGGCCGTGAAAATCGGCAAAGACAATTGTTGCGCCGCTTGCCAAGAGGCCGTCCAAGGCGTGATGCCTTCATCTAATTTCTCAATATAATTGTCCACGACCACAATGGCGTTATCTACCACCATGCCCAACACGATAATCAGCGCGGCCAAGGTTACTTGGTGCAACTCAACGCCCATCAGGTTGATAAGCCCGAACGTAATCAGGATTGAAATTGGCGCGGCCACAGAAGCCACAATCGCCACCCGAAACGGCAATAACAAAATCACGACTAAAATTACCGCACCAATGGCAATGCCAAATTCTTTCATGAAGTGAACGATACTTTCGCCCACCACTTCGGGCTGATTAACGATAATATTCACTTTCACATCTTGCGGGAACGCGCTTTTGATGTCGTCTAATTTTTGTTCTACCGTATGGCCAAACTGCACGATATTGTTGCCAGGTTGCATCTCGATAGCCAACATCATTACTTTATCTTCTCCTATCCGAATAAAAGACGAAGGTTCTTCGTAGCGGCGTTCGATGGTCGCGATGTCGCGCAGGCGTACCACCGTGCCTTGCGGATTGGTATAAACAATTTGGTTGGCAATGTCGGCTTGCGTTTTGTATTGGCTGTTGGTGAAAATCGGAATCGTGTTAGAAGCGATGGTCATTTCACCCGAATAACCCGTAATGTTCTGAGACTGCAAGGTTCTGACCACCGTCGATAAATCAAAACCGTATTGCATCATTTTGGCATCGTCCACGGTTACATACAATTGCTGACGCTGACCGCCCGAACGATTGATTTTTGATACTTCAGGAATAATTTTGAGGCCGTCTTCGATTTTGTCAAGGTAATCTTCGATTTCGGCATAGCTACGTTGGTCGGAAGATACCGTAATGATTTGCGCCGTCACATCGCCGAAATTGCTATTCACAATCGGCCCAATCACACCTTGTGGCAGCACTTGCGCCATGGCACTATTCAAACCGTGCTGCAACGTGCTCCAAAACTTCTTTCTGTCTTTGATTTCCGTATGCAAATGCACCGTAATAAATACCTGTCCGTCTTTGGTCTGCGACGTTGTTTTTTCTTTATCTACTTCCTCAAAAGAAAATAAATACTGCTCTATTTTGTTGGTAACCTGTTGTTCCATTTGCACTTCGTCCGCCCCTGGAAAAAAAGCATATACCATCGCAACGGGCATATCTATTTTCGGATTTTCGGAACGCGGCATATTCACCAACGCATTGACTCCCAGCACCAGTAACAGCAACACCACCATCAAGGTTACTTGCTTATACTTCATGGCCGCCTCGATGAGATTCATTTTATGTTTCATCTGTTGTATTTTTTTATGTATGAGCTATCTCGTGTAAACCCCAAAAGGCACACTTACAAACAATCATTTCCCTTACTGCTGGCTTGGCAATTAGAAGGCTAAACTTGTACCGTCTTTCAGGCGCGTCTGCCCTGCTACTACGACTTGTTCGCCGCCCTGAAGTCCCGAAACTATCGCGTCATTATTGCCCAACATTCCCACCACTTCTACACGCTTACGTGTGGCTTTTTTCTGGGAATTGCTCGTGTACACATACGAAATATTGTCCGCATCGCGTACGATGGCCTTCACGGGAACGGCGATAATTTCTTCTTGCTGATGATTCTCTAACGAAACGTTGGTCAGCATACCGGGCAACACACGGCCTTTCGGGTTATCCAATATTACTTTGATGGTGTAGGTTTTGGACATGTCGTCGGCCAACGGGTTAATAATGGCAATCGTGCCGCTCAATGTTTCTTTAATCGTCGGGATGTAAACACTGGCTTTCATGCCTTTTTGCAACAAACCTATTTCGCTTTCGGGTACGGCAATACGCGCATATACTTTGTCTGTCTTGACGATAGAAAAAGCAGGAACTCCAGGGGCGGCCATTGCACCCAACTCTATCATTTTGGCCGTAATCGTGCCACTCATCGGGGCAACCAAACGGCTGTCGCGGATGTGTTTGGCACTGATTTTCTGATTGGCTTTGGCTTGTGTTACTTTGGTTTTTATATCAATGTAATCTTTTTCGGGAAGGCTGCCTTTTTTGTATAAATCATCCAAACGCTTATACATGTCTTCGGCCTGCTCTAAGCCTGCGTTTGCGATGGCCAAGGCGTTTTGGTATTCCAAATCGTCCACACTGGCCAGCAACTCGCCTTTACTTACTTTTTGTCCTTCTTGTGCAGCGATTCGGTTAATAACACCGGGCACGGCAAAGCCAATATTGGCGGTATTTTCCGCTTCTATTGTTCCCGAATAAGAAAGTGTTCTTTGCTGCTTGGTATTTTTAATCTCTAACAGGCTCACCTTCACAGGCGCGGCCACATGTTTGGGGCTTTCTTTTTGGCAACTGCTTATTAAGACCATAACAAGCATAGAGACGATTGACAACCGACCTTTGTTCATACAACTTGATTTAAACTTTGTTTTTTTTGACTGATTTTGGCGGCTTTTGAGTGGCCGCATCGCGGGAACAAAGGTCTTGACAAAGGAAACCCCATAAAAGGCTTTGATTTCGGGGTTTTTGGTCTAAAAGTCGGTTTGGAACGTGGTGCGAACGCTTAATAAATGGCTGTTCTGTATTTTTTGGGCGAAATGCCCGTATGGCGTTTAAAATATTTCCCAAAAAATGATTGGTCGCTAAAATTCATGAGGCTGGCCACTTGCCCGATACTGTACAACGGATTATCTAACAGCAATTTAGCTTCCATAATTACAATGTCGTCTATCACTTCGCCTGCGTTTTGGCCGCTAATTTCTTTCACCGTTTCCGTCAAATATTTGGCCGTAACATGAAGCTGGTCAGCATAATACTGCACGCTGCGTTCGCGCATACAATGCAATGTTACCAATTCCGTAAAGCGAATAATCAAATCTTCTTTGCGCGTGTATTGGACTATCCCAATCGAAGAATATTTGTGGCTGAGAATCCCCAACTCATACAAAAACAAAAAAAACGTATGAAAAAGCTGCTCTTTGCCCCACATCCGCACGTTAGCCAGCTTGCAACGCTTGTACAAATCCTGCATCATGTCTCTGATAGTCCTCAAATCCTCTTCTTCCAACTGCCAAACAGGATTACTTTTGGTGATAAAAAAATCTAACACCGAATGCGTATGCGCAGGCATTCCCGCTTCTATCAGAAAGGAAACCGTAAAACTAACCGCCATTACTTTGGCATCTGGCGAACAAGAAACCAATTGTTTGATACCATTCGGCGGCACAACAATTAAATCATTGGCCTTATTACTATAAGGTTGCAAATTAATAGTTGCATTAATTTGACCTTCTGTTACTAAAATAACCGAGAAAAAATCCGAACGAAAATGATGCCCTCCAAAAGTTTCTATATCCTCAAAAATCATATTTTCGGAAACATTAAGCCCCGCAAAAAAAACCTCATCGGGCATAACAATTTGATTTTGTGTTAAATACGCATACTTAGTGTTGTTTTTCATTGTAGTAGTCTAAAGTGTGAAAACGTACCTTATGTTGTTTGGCAATCACAATAATATGCTATTGCTTTTCAAAAAAAATTTGTTCAAACGTATTTTTTGGTATTTGTACCGAACAATAAACTTAAGAGTATGTATTCTTGCACTTAACGCCTGTTTCTTTTTGGAGATAAATATTTTCAATAAAAGAATTTAGATTAAATTTAAGCCAAAAGACGAAGGCAATATTTCTTGCTTTCGAGTTTTACTTCACATAAAAAAATAAATTCATTTTCAATGTTTTACAAGGCATCAATGGACACGTTGGCCAAGTGGCTGACAGGTGTTGTATTTGTCGTATTGGGTAGTAGCATCATAATGGTTGGTTGGTTTTTCGTTAACAAATCCGTTTCGGAAGCATTGGCACTTTTGGGTATTACCTTCTTTTTGATTTTCGTGTTTTTTGTTACGTGGCTCTACGCGCCGCAAGGCTATATTTTAGATAAAAAAACGCTCACGGTAAAAGGCGTTTTAAACCCAAAAACCATTGCGTTGGCCGACATTAAAGAGGTTTCTGTTATTCCTGACCAAACGAAACTTTTGGCGATTCGGGTGTTTGGTGTAGGCGGCTTTTTTGGGTACTTTGGTTATTTTTCTTCGGGACTTATCGGCACGTTTCTGATGTACGCCACACAAAACAAAAACCGCATTTTGATTACGACCCGAAAAGACAAAAAAATCATGATTACGCCCGATAACTTACAACTCGCCGACGCACTCAAACAACAATTAGCGCAATAATTTGGCGTGGCAAAACGTATAGTAAGGCTACATTTTCTAATTTTGCAGCCCAATTACTTTATAGAAACGTAAAACCAAATTTTGTAACTTCTCATGCGTATCAAACCTACTAAGCGTCCGAAACGCTCCAATGTGCCCGTTCGGATGGCATTGCAGTTGTTGGTGTTGGTCGTGGCCATTCTGCTCGGCCTGATGCTCAACGATATGCGCCGCAATCGCTTGGCCAACAAACAAGCCGCCGAAGCATTGCTGGCGATTCGCTCCGAAATCAAACACAACCAACAAGTTTTGGCCAGTCTTCCCGCGCCCGATACGATGCATTGGAAAATACAAACGCTGTCGGCTGCCGAAGCCCATATTTTGTTTGAAAACATCCGCAATCAACCACAAAACAACTGGGTTTACGCGCTTCCGTATTGGAACACGGCTATTTATCAGACCGAACAACCCGCGATTAGCAGCGTAGCCGAACCCGTAAAAATAAGTTTGCAAACTTGTTATTCTTTACAAAATCAACTATCCGAACAACAGCAAAACATTCGTTATCAGTGGCTTATTATTTCAGAAAACAATGCCACCTCGCAATTACCTGCGCTTTTTGCCGATTGGAATGCCTACCTCGACACACGCGCCAAGCTGCAAGCCGCCCAACGCGCTGCCATCAAAACGATAGACGATTTGCAGATAGATATTTAAAAATTACCCAATAAAAAAGCCCGTCAGTACGCACCGACAGGCTTTTTACCGTTTTTATGTAATCAACAAATGCAAATCATTTAGTCTGCAATAAAATCTTAGAAGAACGTTCCGACCGTAAAAACGACGTTGGTATAATTGTTTTTTACGCTGATGGCATCCATGTATTTGTGTGCCTGAAAACTATTTTCAAATTTGTTGGTTATGACAGCCATATCCACATAATAGTTTGGCATACGCACCCCAAAACCGCCTGTAATGAAAAGTTGGTCGCGTTTGAGATTAGAAGTGCTATTAGTATAAGGATCTGGATAATAGGCTGCTCCCGCACGGAAACGACAAACATTGTAGCGCAATTCTAGGCCGCCACGCAGATTAAGTACGGATTTGTAAAGGTTGTTGATGGTACGGTTGTCGGCGGCCATGTTGCTACCTGTATTGTTACGCACGCTCAAATTGGCATTGCTGTAATTGATGTATTCGGCATCGAATGAGACAAAACCCGCTTTTCCCAGAATAAATGCAATTCCACCAGTGGCTTTCATGGGTGTACGGAGACTATAATCGTACTTAAATTCTGTGCCTTTGGCCGACTCGTTGTACAGCGTGGTGCTGCCGTATTGTAGGCCGTTGAAGTTGGCACTCATGTCTGTGTGGCTAGTTTCGTTGAGGGCATAAAAAGTTGGACTTTGGATGCTGGCTCCAATGCGTACAAAATCCGTTGGGCGGAAAATAAGCCCAGCTTTGAAATTAATACCTGTTCCCGAAACTTTTAGTTTGTCAGTTACCTGAAAAGTAAAACCATTAAAAGCATTGTAGGAGTTGTTGGCCACTTTCGTAATGGTTTCGTTGTAAACACTTTCGCGCTGATAGCTCAACGTTGCCACGCCGATTGCTCCGCCAATGTATAGGCGGTCGTCAAAATTGCCACCGTAAGCAAAATCCCATTGGTTTTGGTTGCCTGTGGTGGTTACTGTGCCGAACTGGTGCAAATCGCCACGCGGCACAATCGGGTAAAGTTCGTTAGTGCCCGTATCTACATCTGCAATGTAACTGTCGTAGGCCGAGTTGAGCAAATCTTGTTCGTAGTTGCGGTTTTCGGCATCAATATTTAAAACACTGGCCGAATATTTTCCCATCAAGTCATTGTAATAGTCCATGACAGAATTGTTGACATACTGGCCGTTTTGTTGTTGTAGCGGACTGTTACCGTCGTAGCTGTAGCGATTTTGGAAGTTATTCATGCGCGTAAGCGTAATGGCAAAAGCACCACCACGCCAACCACTTTGTTGTTGGTCGCTGGCTCGTACGGGATTGGCAAATACGATGCCCAACTGTGGAATATTGGCAGCGGCTTTGTTGTCGCGCAAAGTCAGGTTGTTGTAGTTGGTTTCTGAACCTGCAAAACCTACACCCAAACTTCCCGCAAATTCTGATTTTTTGTAAAGCCCAAGCCCTGCGGGGTTGGCTGCGGTGGCACCCATATCAGCACCTAAGGCCGAGACGGCACCCGCCACGCCGAGCGTGCGTGCACTACCACCAAATTTGGTTTGCGAAAAGCGAAGCGCGTCTTGATAATAACCATAGGCGTTGGGGTCTATGTTGCTGGTTTGGGCTGCCACATCGAAGCTAGTGAGCAAACTCAAACTTCCTAAAAGGCTAAAAAAAGAATATTTTTTCATAACATTGATATGCTTTTGTGTCTAGTGAGATGTAAGTACAAATTACGATTATATTTGTTTACCAAAAAGCTAATTACAATTATTAGGCCAAAAATTATATCAATGATTAAGTAGCATATTTTATTTCTCGTATTTTTGGGAAAAGAAGCTATGATTTCTTGGTATTTTATAGCTAAGTTTCTTGTTTATAGTGTTTTATATTGTGTGTGTTTCTCTAACTTTAAAATAAGTGTGCTTTATATTTTAAAGCATTACTTGTTTGTTATTTTGTATTATTGTATGATATATAAATATACTCTTTTTCTGTGTACTTTTTTGTTGCTGCTTGATATAGACACTAATGCAGCTAAGATTACGCTCCCAGATGATGATTATTTCGCAAAACAGTATCAAAAAGGCTTGATTCTTTTTAATGATAAAAAAGAAGATAAGGCTCTTATTGTTTGGGAAAATGCCCTTTATCGGGCAGATAGTTTACATATTTATCGCGGTGTTTCTTTGGCAAATATAGCCAAGGATATAGCGAATATTTATTGGAAAAGAAATAATTATGTCTTTTCGCTAAAATATTTAACTCAATCATATATTTATTTGGAAGAAATACCAGAAGAATATATGCTAAAAGCAAAGGTGTGCAAGGCTTTGGGTATTTGTTATAAATACCTAAATAACCACAAAGAGTCTATTAAATTTCACAATAAGTCTCTTGAGTTTATAAGCAATACTAAAGAGGATAATGCAGATTTTTATGTTAAGGCTTATGAGAAAATATCAGAAGCATATGAATATGTCATTGATTATGAAAATGCTATTTTGTATAAAGAAAAACAGGCTCAATATATCTTTAAGCACCAAGCAAATGAAACTGCAAAATTATCTGGAGTATATAAAGATTTAGGAGCTCTTTATATAAAAATAAATTCGCATAAAGAGGCACTATTTTATTACCAAAAAGCGGTAGAATTAATGAAGAAGCAATCTATTGATGATCCTGATTTAGCGCAAATTTATAGATCAATAGGTATTATATATTATTATTTAGCTTTATATCAAAAGTCTATAGATTATTACTTGTTATCATCTTCAATCGCCGAAAAACATAATAATAATGTAGATTTTCTTGTTGGATTATATAGCAATATTGGCAGTTCATATGATGCCATTGATGCGCATGAACAGGCGTTCTTTTATAAGAAAAAAGCATTGGATTTGTGTGCAAATTCACCAGAAGAAAACGTAGATAATCTTATACTTGTTTATAATAATATAGCCAATACCTATCATTTTAGAGGAAAGTATAAATTATCCCTAAAATATAGTATGAGTGCCTTAGAGGTAAGCCAAAAATATCAAGATCAAGAATCAACAGCAAAAATATATTTTAATATAGGCCAGCTTTATTTGTCTAATAAAATATTAGATTCGGCGATGTTTTTCTTTGATAAAGGGTTAGTACATTGCTCCAAAAATGTTTATCCACTACATATTTTTGATAAAAATTATTTTTTGTTGTCAAAAACGGAAGTATATCTTATTCAAAATAAAGTAGATAAAGCCACTGAATATTTTCGTAAAATAGAACCGAGTACATATTTAAATACACACGGAAGTAGTGTGTTTAATTTAAGAAAAAGTTATTTGGAAGCACTTATTTGCGAAAAAAATGAGAAAGAAGAACAAGCAATCAAAATAATAAGTCTTTGTGATTCAGTGGCTTTGTCTATGAATAAAGACTTCTATGACGATGCAGACAGATTGGCATACGTTTCTCTTGTACATGATATTCATAGTGCAGGCGTGAGACTTTCTTATAAACGATATACTAAACTAAACGATAAAAACTACTTAAATAAAGCCTTCTTTTTCGCAGAAAGAAACAAAATGCAGGTGCTTTTACAAACAATAAGTGAAAGTAAGTTAAGAGAAGCAGCGGGACTTCCAGATTCTTTACAAAGAAAGGAAAAGTCGCTAATACACGAACTAAAATCATTGCAAAAGGATTTTTTTGAAGCCAAAAATAAGGATAATATTTTTATAGATTCTTTAAAAATATATTACCTACAAAAATATAAAGAATACGAAAATTGGCTAGCTCAAACAATGGTAAAATACCCTAAATATTTTGAGTTGAGTAAAGGTCAACAACCTATTTATTTGAATGATTTACAAACTAAAACACAGCTAAATGATGTTATTATTTCTTATGTAGTGAGTGATTCAGCTACTTATGCATTTATAATTAGCAACAATGATTCAAAACTAATAAAGTTGCCATTGGCAGATAGTTTGGAAACTAAAATTAGAAATATTAGACAAGCTATTATGGTAAAATCGGATGAAGATTTTATTCCTACAAGTAAAAAAATATATAATGAAATATGGAAGCCTATACAAGATATTCTAAATGAAAATAATAATGTAAATAATATCGTTATTATTCCTGATGGAGCATTATTGTATTTGCCTTTTGATGCACTGATTAAATCAAAAGATAAGGAGCTGATATATTTGTTGAATAAATATACAATTGCTTATCAATATTCTGCGACGCTTTGGTCAGAAAAAAGAAATCCGAGTACAGCTAATTCGGATGCTTCATTAGCGGCATTTGCTCCTGTTTTTGGCCAAAAACTAGACCAATGGCACCCTACTCAAACACTTCGAGGTGGCCGTAATGTACAAAATTTGATGGATGTGGAACCACTTCCTGCAACAGAACTTGAGGTAAAAAAACTAGATAGCCTTTTTGCCAGTAATAAACTAAGAAATAAAATTTATTTGCGTACTCAAGCCTCTGAAGTAGCCGTAAAATCTCAAAATTTATTCAGGTATAAGTATTTACATTTTGCTACTCACGGAATTATTAGCGATAAAAATCCTGATTTTTCGGGTTTACTGCTCTTGCGCGATTCGCTTTCTGATAACGATGGAAAATTATATGCTTCTGAAATTTATGGTTTGAGACTTAACGCGGATTTAGTCGTTTTATCTGCTTGTGAATCAGGGCTTGGGAAGCTGATACAAGGAGAAGGCCTTGTGGGATTAAGCCGAAGTTTTTTGTACGCAGGAGCTTCTAATTTATCGGTTTCGTTGTGGCGCGTGGCCGACGAACCAACTCGTTTGTTGATGACTTATTTCTACGAATACATCATTACGCAGTCCAAATTAAACAAGCCGATTCGTTATGCGGAGGCTTTGCAGCAAGCCAAATTAAAGTTGATTCGCACATCTCCGTATAATTCTCCTTACCATTGGTCTTCGTTTATTTTGATTGGATTGTAATGTTGAAGTGGGTCGTTTGTCTTATTTTAATCATACAAACGACCCACTTTTGAAAAAATTAAAACTGCATGATCAGGCACGTAGATACGCTATGCGCATATACGTTGCCGTTTTCGTCGGTGAGCGAAGCCTCCACCAAAGCCGTGCTTTTGCCTGCGTGTATGAGTTTGCCTATGGCAGTCATCTTGCCGCTTTTGGTGGTTACGGCTTTCAAGAAATTAACTTTTAGTTCCAGTGTCGTGTAGCCCGAACCTTTCGGCAAAACGGATTGCACCGTACAGCCCATTGCCGAATCCAAAATCGTAGAAATAACGCCACCGTGTACCGTTCCGATGGGATTGTACTGGAACTCTTCTGGGTTCATTGTAAAGCTCACCGAGCCTTTTTCTACCCGAAATCCATTGAAATCCAACGTGTGCATAATCGGAGGCGGTGCGATGTGTCCGTCGCGCATGGCTTCCAAATATTCCAATCCTGACATGTTGCGGGCTTTGCTTGCGCCGTCCAGTGGGTTTTCCCAACTGAAAGTACGTGTTCTTTTGTTTTCCATTGTTGGTTAATTTGTTAAAAATTTCTACCTATTTATAGATAGGCAAATCTAACCCAAAGAATTGATTAATAAAAGTAAAACGGCCTTATCTTTCAGGATAAAGCCGCGCGAGGAAACGATAAATTGATTTTAATTAAACGCCAATCGACACCGTGAATTTGTAAAAAATATTGTCGGAGGCGTTGGGTAGTTTGTAGTAGCCGTGTCGCAAGAAAGCCCCCGCACCAATGCCCGTTTTCAAGCTGCTGAGCTTGAGTACAAACAAATCGTGTACGAACATACCCGATTCGATATAGCCTTTATTCATGGTGTTGAATTTCAGGCCGCCATGCTGCGTGTTATCCGCCAAAGCCCCATAACCCATGTTGTGAGAAATCGAAATAGATGGATAAAATGGAAAATGCGGAATAGACATTTTGCCGAAATTGTGCGAAAAGAACATGGCCACGTAGCGGTCGGACAAAAACTCGTTGTATTTCATGGTCTCGAAACTGTTGTGGGCGATAGTCGAAATTTCGCTGTAACTGCCTTTGGCATTATACAAAAGCGAGTAGGGGAGTGCGCCTGTGGCTTTGCCTGCCACTGCCTGCAAACCAAATTCTCCCAACCCCAAAATCTTACGTTTGTACTGCAACTTTGCGTCCCATTTGTGATAGGCAAAATCGCCGTTCAGAGCCGTAAGGCCGCGCGTGTATTGCACCCAAATTTCGGGATATTTTGTCCCTAAAGAAATGCGTTCGTTTTCAAGTTTTACGAATTTTTCGCCCAACGAATAGCGCAATGCAGCTTGTATTTCGTTGGTAATGAAACTGTTCACGTTGTTTTTTTCGTAAGAATAAACGTATTGCGGCTCTGTGTTTTGGCGTTTGAAACTAAACTGCAACCATGTGTAGTTGCGCAAATGACCGCGAAGGGCTACCGTGTTGGCCGTGTATAAATCCATGCGTGGCACTCGAAGTAATCGCTGATTTTCAGAACGATACATGGTTTTATCAAAGGCAAAAGTTACGCTGCCTGGTTCTGTAATTTCGCGCGTGTGCGTGGCCGCCACTACAATTTGCAAATCTTTGTGCAAAATACTTTGACCTGAAAGACTGTATTTCCAAAGCTTATCCCTAAAGCCAAAACCGCCATAGCCGCCCATTTGGAATATTTTGGAAAAGCGTTGGTTCGTTTGCAATCCCAAGCCTAGCCGCAGTCCTTCGTACTCATTGATTTTGAAAAAACGACGCAAAATAATATCGGTTTTTCGCAGCGGTACAGCTCCTTGTGCAATGCGTGAGCCTATTCCCAAGAATCGGTCAAAATCCTTGAAATTGCCCATTTGCTTATAAAAATCAAACGTATTGTTGTCTTTTTCGGTAAAAGGTTCTTGACGCACACTGTTCCAAAACACGGTGTCTTGGGGCATTCCTGTCGTAAAATCAAGCACTACTTCACTTTTGGGCGTTTTGCCAGAGCCGCGCCCGAAGCGAGGATTATAAATGTAAGTATTGTTTGTACCAACTATTGGAATACCATTGGCACGCGTCAGGAGTTTGGTTTGTGTCTGGACAGGAAACCAATGTTTGCCCGTTTGGGCGTAAGTCTGGTACACAGCAAAACGCGTGTCTGTTTCGCGGGCTGGCGTGGCTTCGGCGAGTTGCACGGCGTAGCCGTTGGTATTTATATACAAAAAACCTTTGAGAGCAGCTACTTGTCGAATGTGTAACGGATTGAATTTGAGTGTGTAAACTGTGTCTTTTCCGACTAAGGCCGTGTCTATTACCGAAAAAATATAACGCTTGAACGGGTTGCCTGCCAACGGACTGATGTAGTTTGCGCCCGCAATATTGATGTAATCTTCGTAGATTGAAAAAGGTTGCCATTGCGACATCATAGTTAGGGCAGAACGACTTTCTACGCCCGAAACATTGCTACTTCGCACGGTTTCTTGCTGGCGCAAATCGTTTTGGTAAGTACGTTTTGTGGAAGATTCCATTACAAATAAATGATGTGTCTTTTCGGACATGGGTAGGCTCACGCCAAACCATTTTAAATATTTATTGGCTTTGTTTTTGGCGGCTACAAGGCTATCAGAACTAAAAGTAAGTTTTGTATAAGATTGATAATCAAAAGGTTTTTGGAGTAATGGGCTGTTGGTATGCTTGGCGGCTAATACTTTATTGATCAATTGCTCAGCTTGTGGGCTGGTTTCTTCATCAAAATAAAAAAACAAATAGCGGCTCATTGTAACATTTATTTCGGCCTTGGGGTTTTGGGGTGCTACGCGCACCGACCTGAACAAATGGCTCTCAAAGTCTAAGGTTTTGATAGGCTGGGAAAGTGCAATGTCATATTGGCCTTCAATGTCTGCAAAAAAGTGCATTTGTCCGTTTACAATGACATGTGCAAAAGGAATAGGAGCATGGTTATTGAATGTTTCGCGCACTTGCCCGCGTACTTGATAGCGACTTTCTTGGGCAATTACTACTTTATTTGAAATTCCTATACAGAATATATTTAATACAAAAAACAATTGAATATATCGTAATTTCATGCTAGATTTTTTGATGATTTATCGCTGAGCCAAAAGTAAAACCTAAATTTGGATTGTTATGAAAAAAATTCAATTTCTTTAAACAAATATTTGTTAAATTATATTAGGTGAAAAATTGTGTAATTCATTACATAGTGCGTTATTTGGTATTTCAAACGCAAAAATATTGCCGTAATAAGTGGTAATTTGTCTTGATGCAAATTGAAGTCCCTGATTTTAACCAAGCTATTGAATTTCATACTATGCAACTAAAAGCAACCTACCAAAAACACACATTACAATTTAAGTTTGATGCGGGCACTTCTAGAGGTGTGTTGCGCGAACGAGACGTGTATTTTATTCGTATTTACGACGATCGCCACCCAAACCTGTCGGGTTGGGGCGAATGTGGTGCGCTTTCGGGTTTGAGTCTGGACGATCGCCCCGATTTTGAAACGCATCTGGCGCATATTTGTCATAAAATATCCACTTCGCCGTTTGATGTGAACAATGTTTGGTCCAATTCAAGCGAAATTATCAATATATTTTGTACCTATTTTGTTCCCGAAACATTTCCATCTATTCGTTTTGGGATAGAAACTGCCCTCTACGACCGCCTCAATGGTGGCAGACGGCTTATTTTCAAAAATGATTTTTACAAAGGGAAAAAAGCGATTCCTATCAACGGCCTTATTTGGATGGGGCAACCCGATTTTATGCTTTCGCAAATAGAGCAAAAGCTCGAACAGGGTTATAAGTGCCTGAAAATGAAGATTGGAGCAATTGGCTGGAAAGAAGAATTGGCGATTTTGCAGATGTTGCGCCAGCGTTTCAGTGCCGACCAACTCACCTTGCGCGTAGATGCCAATGGTGCTTTTTTGCCGCACCAAGCCCCCGAAATTTTACAGATTTTGGCCGATTTGCAAATTCATTCTATCGAACAGCCCATTGCCGCAGGCCAAACACAAGCAATGGCCGAGCTTTGTCGTATTTCTCCCGTTCCCATTGCCCTCGACGAAGAGCTGATTCGCTGCACGGATTTTGATGCAAGAGCCGCGCTGTTGCAAGTGCTCAAACCTGCGTATCTGATACTCAAACCCTCGCTTTTGGGTGGCTTCGCGGCCTGCCAAGACTGGATAGAGTTGGCGGCTAATCATAATATTAGTTGGTGGATTACTTCGGCTTTGGAATCTAATGTAGGCCTTAACGCCATTGCGCAGTTTACAGCCCAATTTCCCAACACTGCCGCCATGCCACAAGGCTTAGGCACTGGCCAACTGTATCATAACAACATCGATTCCCCGCTTCAAATCAAAGATGGATTTTTGCATTATGCGCCGTCGGAGGCTTGGGGTACTATTTTTTAAACTTCATTTCGCCCGCTTCTATGGCCATGCGCAAACTGTTTTCGCGCGGCGGTATTGGGCAGCTATAATTGTAGTTATAAGCGCAATAGGGATTATATGCAAAATTAAAATCCAGCGTGATACGTCCTTGCGGCTGTACGGGAACGTCCAAGTAGCGACCTGCGCCATAAGTGCTTTGGCCTGTGGTGGCATCCGTGAACGGCACAAATAGCATATTTTCTTCGGTGTTACCTTGTTTTTGGTAAAAATACAAAGTGTCTTTTACGTGGTCTATGCTAATTAGTGCAAAACCATATTTGCGGAATCGTTCTTGCTGTTTGTCGCTCATGCGCATCAAAAATGTAGCGGTATCTTTTAGCACTTTTAGCGTTGTTTCAATTTTATATTTGGGGGCTGCGTCATAATAGCGCAAGGATTTGAAACGCCCCGTTGAGCCAAAAGGAGAGTTTTCGTCTGTCCGAAAATGCTCGTCTTTTTGTTGGCGATACTGCGCAATAGATAATTTATAGTTGTCGGGGTTGGCATTGCGCGAATTAACGTACAGTTGCAAAGCCATCAGCCCGACCACCGCAAACACAGCAAAGGCAATTATTTTTTTCATACAATGTTATTTATCAAAAGGTTAGTTTGCGACGATTGGCTTTCATAAGAAAAGACCTAATCGAATTATTTTTCTACAAAAATAATAAAAATCTAATAAATTTTTATTGATAATCAAATAGATAAACAAAAAAACGCACCATCAGTTCCCCGACGGCGCGTTTTGGTTTTTGCCTTTAGGCAAAACTTATTTGATTACGGCAAATTTGCCTTGAAATACTTTGTTGTTGTCCAAATCCTCTACCGAGTACAAATACAAGCCTCTGGCAATGATTTGGCTGTTGGCCGAGAGCAAATCCCAAGCGTGTTCGCCACCCGAAAATACCGTGTTAGAAACGCTTGAATAAGTGGAATACCAGCCAGCATCTTCGCCTTTGTACGACTGGTTATGCTCAAAAGAGTCTATCAAATCACCCGCCAACGAGAAAATACGCACACGCGCACGCTTTGGTAAGTTGGCAAACATCAGTTTTTTGTCTTCGGCGCGTGTACTTGGGCCTTCCCACGAAGCTCCCGCGTAATACGGATTCGGGTAAACAAATGGGTCGGTTGATTTGATGTTGCCGTTGGCTGGTTTGCCTGCAAACACATGATACACGTTGGCCAGTGGCGCACTTTCCAAAATGTCAAGGTTGTTAACTTCGTCGCCTTGGTCGAAGGCCGTAACCGCCACTACATATTGCCAGCCGTTTTGGATATTGTTTAGTGTATATTTATAGTAATATTTCGTTGTTGTATCTTCGCCAAATGTTACAGGTTTGGCTAATGTAATCGGCTCAAAACCATTGTCATAACCAATTTTGTCGCCTGGTTTATCGTAAGTAGCCACCAGTTCTAAGTTAGATGCCACATCGATGGTACTTTGTACATCATAACCGAGCTTGCTTTTGTAGATTTTATATCCTTCAAAATCTTTTTTACGCGAAATTGGATCAACGGATTCTTCGGCAAATTTTGTCCAATAAATATCAATAGCGTTATCGCGAGCAATTACTTTTGTTGGCGGAATGTTTGGAGGTGATGGCAATACAAAGCGTGTAATTTTGCCGTTTTCGTCCACGTCTTCGCCTTCGTCCAAAATACCGTTAGCGTTTACGTCTTCGCCGTTGTAGGCTGTTTGTGCCCAGCTTGTATTTTTCAAAAGATTGGCTTTTTGTGCTACGGTGTTGGCTGTGTTTGGCAACCCGTCATCTACTTTTTTAGCACAAATTACAGCAAACGAAACAGTTACTTTTTCGCCGCTTCTTATTTTTTTGAAAGGCCCAGCTGTGATAAGCGTAGAACGGTTGCTTGGTTGGCTGATTTGTGTTTGGATGGTATTCCAATCGCTGCGGTAGTTAAGGCCGTCAGTCATTTTTACATAGCGTTCCAAATCAGATTGAGGTGCTGCATACAAACCAACTGAGCCAAATTCCCATGTATTATAATGTACTTTGAAATTTGGACTAAAACGAGGGTCTTTGTTGGTGCCATCCACATCGGACGCGCCCAAATATTTGAGGGCAAAGAAACTTTCTGTAAAGCCCACATCGCCTGCCGCATCAAATTCATAACCCAAATACAAAGAATCCACGTAGCCGTTACCGCCTTTGTTGAAAAAGGCTGTTCCGCCTGGTGCCGTACGGTTTACGTTACGAATTACGCCGTCTGCCCATGTTGCAAAATACACACTATCAATATCTTGTGTGCTGTTATTGGTGATTTCGTAGTTTAAGATTACAAAGAAGTTGGCAAAAACAAAGTTCCAGTTGTAGCTCTCAAAATGCACATCCAAACCCAATGGTTTGTGTGGAATAGTAGTTCCTGTAGCTGTTTGGGTTACGGGCTTGGACGTGCCCGGTACTACCAAATTTCTGTCCGTAAAGTCGGCATAAAAATCTTGGTGCGAAATAGCATTTGGATTATACAAAGGACTATTGAATAATGAAGAGCGTTCGCCCAAAGTTGCACCAACAGGGGCTGTCATTTCAAAGTTGGGAGAACCCGCCGAATAGCCCGCCGACGACTCAAATGCACCTGTCGTAACGGAAATTTCACCGTTGCTGTTTTTGCCGCCAACCCAAAGGCCGCCTTGAAACAAATGTTCTACGCCCGATTTGGCAGGGAACTGACACGAAGGTGAGCCTGTATAATAACTTCCCTTGAACGCGTTGCCTATCATGCCCAAGTTGTTGATAGTCATGGCGATATTAGAAGCACTGGTTTGTTTTTCTTGTAATGTTTGGGCGTAGTTTGTCGAAATTACACACCCTAACAATATAGTAGGTATAAATTTTTTTAGCACGTCTGAAAACTTTTGGTATTACAAATGGCCGCAAATTACGGAATCCTTTGCAATTTCTTGTTATGGCAGTATTACCAAGCATATTTTTTCTGTAATCTCGCTAACATGAAAGATATTTTATCTTTTTGTTTTTATTTTAATAGATAAAGTATCTACATTTGCGATACAAAACGACCAATAATATAGTTTAGCAATGATAATTACTGTTTCTAATAGCACTCATACCATTTATGCCGAGCAAATTTGCGAGGAAATGGCCGCTTCTGCCAAAGCGCGTGGAACGGGTATTGCTAAGAGAAGTCCTGAATATGTCGCCAAAAAATTGGAACAAGGTGAAGCCGTGATAGCTCTGGATGGCGAAAAATGGGCGGGCTTTTGTTATATCGAAACGTGGCAACACGGTGAGTTTGTGGCCAATTCTGGCCTTATCGTGTCTCCTGACTACCGCAAACATGGCGTAGCCAAAGGCATTAAGCAAAAAATATTTGAACTTTCGCGCAGCAAATACCCCAACGCCAAAATTTTTGGCCTTACTACGGGGCTTGCCGTCATGAAAATCAATAGCGATTTGGGTTACGAACCCGTTACTTACTCGGAGCTGACCACCGACGAGACCTTTTGGGCAAGCTGCAAAAGCTGCGTGAATTATGATATTCTCACCAGCAAAGACCGCAAAAATTGCTTGTGTACTGCCATGCTCTACGACCCTAAAGACCACTATACACCCGCCGAAACCGCCTTGCATTTCAAGCAAAAAAGCAAAGTGTATGAGCGTTTGCTCCGCATCAAAAAACAATTAGTAAAAAATATTTTATTCTTCGTATAATCAATTAAAATGAAAAAAGTAGTTCTTGCTTTTAGTGGTGGTTTGGACACCTCTTTTTGTGCTATTTATTTGTCTAAGGTCAAAAACTTAGAAGTTCATGCCGTAACCGTAAATACGGGCGGTTTTTCTACCGAAGAAATCCAAGAAATCGAAGCAAAAGCCTTGTCTCTTGGTGCAAAATCTTTTGTTTGTCTGGACGAAACAGATAATTATTATCAAAACTGTATCAAATATTTGATTTTTGGTAATATTCTCAAAAATAATACTTATCCGCTTTCTGTCAGTGCAGAACGCGTTTATCAGGCTACTTCTATTGCCAATTATGCCAAAAAATTGGGTGCAGAATACATTGCACATGGTAGCACTGGCGCAGGAAACGACCAAGTTCGTTTTGATATGATTTTTAATATTTTAGCTCCAAAAATTGAGATAATTACGCCAATTCGTGACCTGAAATTGTCGCGTGAGGCCGAAATAGATTTTCTCAAAGAACATGGCGTTGAAATGAATTTTGAAAAAGCAAAATATTCTATCAATAAAGGCCTTTGGGGTACGTCTGTGGGCGGAAAAGAAACGCTTACTTCACACGGTTATTTGCCCGAAGAATCGTTCCCGACACAACTAACTAAAAATGCTCCAGAAAATTTGACTTTAATTTTTGAAAAAGGAGAATTAGTGGGCATTAATGAAGAAACATTTGCAAGCCCCGTGAATGCTATTCAACGTTTGCAGGAAATAGCTGCACCGTTCGGAATTGGTCGCGATATTCACGTAGGTGATACGATTATTGGCATTAAAGGACGCGTTGGTTTTGAGGCTTCCGCTCCAATTATTACAATTAAAGCGCATCATTTGCTCGAAAAACATACGCTTAGCAAATGGCAACTGTTTTTGAAAGAACAATTGTCTGCTTATTACGGTTCTTGGTTGCACGAAGGACAATTTTTTGAACCTGCAATGCGCAATATTGAAGCCTTTTTAGGCCAAACACAAGAAACTGTAAACGGAAAAGTATTTGTAACTTTATTGCCGTATCGCTTTGTTCTCAATGGCATTGAGTCGGAGAATGATTTGATGTCTGCTAAGTTCGGAAGTTACGGCGAAATGAATAATACTTGGAGCGGTGAAGATGTAAAAGGATTTTCAAAAATATTTGGGAATAATGTTGCCATTTTCCATCAAGTAAATAATACTTTTTCTGCTGAATAAATGAAAATAAAAGCGGGTATCATTGGGGCAGCAGGCTACACGGGAGGCGAAACAATTCGCCTTTTGCTTGGTCACCCTTTTGCCGAATTGATTTTTGCCAATAGCAAGAGTCAAGCAGGCAAATATTTGTACGAAATTCACAGAGATTTGGTCGGCGAAACACAATTGCGTTTTTGTGACGACACGCCCAAAGTAGATGTGTTGTTTCTGTGTTTGTCGCATGGCGAAAGTCGCGTTTGGTTGTCGGAAAATACACTCGATGCCAATACGTTTGTGATAGACATGGGCAACGATTTTCGTCTGGACGGCCAATGCGGAGACCGCGAGTTTGTGTACGGATTGGTTGAATATCAGCGAGATGTAATCAGAATGTCGCAAAATATCGCTAACCCAGGTTGTTTTGCCACAGCCATTCAGCTTGGTCTTTTGCCTTTGGCGCAACAAGGTTTGCTCTCCGAAGTTTATACTACGGGCGTTACAGGTAGCACAGGCGCAGGCCAAAAATTGCAAGAAACTTCGCATTTTAGCTGGCGACTCAACAACATTTCGCCATACAAAACGCTGACGCATCAGCACTTGGACGAAATGCAAAAAACGCTGGTTTCTTTGCAACCAAATTTTGGTAAAAATATTTATTTTACGCCTTGGCGCGGCGATTTTGCACGCGGAATTTTTACAAGTTCCATGCTTACAATTACGCATGATTTGAAAGAAATTTATCATTTGTACAAAGAATATTATGCCGAATCTGCTTTTACTTTTGTTTTGGATAAAAACATCGATTTAAAACAAGTAGTAAATACGAATAAGTGCGTTATTTCGTTGGAAAAAGAAGGCGATAAATTAGTAATTCATACGGCAATAGACAACTTGCTAAAAGGTGCTTCTGGCCAAGCCATTCAGAACATGAATTTGATGTTTGGAATAGAAGAAACAGCAGGTTTGAAACTAAAATCAATTGTATATTAAAACAGAAAATAAATGAAACTGTTTGACGTATATCCGTTATTCAACATCACGCCAGTAAAGGCAAAAGGTAGTTATTTGTGGGACGAAAAAGGCCAAAAATATTTGGATTTGTACGGCGGACACGCTGTTATTTCTATTGGTCATAGTCATCCACATTATGTAGCAAAACTTACGAATCAACTCAACGAAATTGGTTTTTATTCTAATTCCGTTCAAATCCCGATGCAACAGCAATTAGCTACGCTTTTGGGGCAGGCAAGTGGCTACGATGATTATAATTTATTTTTGTGTAATTCGGGCGCAGAAGCAAACGAAAATGCTATTAAATTAGCATCATTTCACACAGGAAAAAAGAAAATTATTTCGTTTTCTAAATCGTTTCATGGTCGTACTTCGATGGCCGTAGCAGCAACCGACGACAAAAGTATTGTTGCACCCGTAAACGAAACAGAAAATATTATTTTCTTGCCTTTTAACGATGAAAAAGCCTTAGAAAATGCCTTTGATGAGCAAATAGCAGCCGTCATAATTGAAGGCATACAAGGCGTTGGTGGCGTTAATATTCCGACCGAGTCATTTTTGCAAAAAATAAAGCAATTGTGCCAACAATTTGGCGCAATAATGATTTGCGATGAAATACAATCAGGCTACGGACGCTCGGGCAAATTTTTTGCACATCAATTCGCCAATGTTCGCCCCGATATTATCACAACGGCCAAAGGAATGGGCAATGGTTTTCCTGTGGCGGGCGTGCTAATTAGCCCAGAAATTAAGGCAAAACATAGCATGTTAGGCACTACTTTTGGCGGAAATTATTTGGCTGTGGCCGCTGCAATTGCCGTTTTGGAAGTCATAAAATCCGAAAATTTAGTGGAAAATGCAGCGAAAATTGGCGACTATTTGGTAAGCCAATTGCAAGGCATTGAGGGCATTAAAGAAATTCGTGCTTTGGGGCTAATGGTGGGCATTGAATTGGATACACCTTGCGCGAATGTGCGTAATACTTTGCTCAAAGAACATTTTATTTTTACGGGTTCGGCTTCTAACAAAAATACGCTTAGAATTTTGCCCGCGCTCAATGTTACGACTGCCGAAATAGATATTTTCGTGGAGGCATTTAAACAAGTAATGATTACAGAATTTGAACACTAACTCAATTAATTATATTCAACAAAATCAATGAAATATTTCACTTCGGTACACGATGTAAAAAGTGTGGAGCAAATGCTTCAGGACGCATTGGCTCTCAAAAAAAATCCGTTGGGTTTCCAACATTTGGGTAAAGGCAAAACTTTGGGGTTGGTGTTTCTCAATCAAAGTTTGCGCACGCGCCTAAGCACCCAAAAAGCGGGTAACAATTTGGGAATGAACGTGATTGCGCTCAATGTTGGCCAAGAAAGTTGGACTTGGGAGTTTGATGATAATGTGGTGATGAATGGCGCAAAAGTTGAACATATCAAAGATGCAGCCGCTGTTATGGGGCAGTATTGCGATGTGATTGGGATTCGCTGTTTTCCGTCGCTTACCAGCCGCGAAGACGATTATAACGAAAAGGTTATCAACCAGTTTATAAAATATTGTCGCGTGCCTGTCGTGTCGCTGGAGTCGGCTACACGCCACCCGTTGCAGAGCTTTGCCGACCTTATTACGATTACCGAAAATTGGAATAAACCAAGTAAGCCCAAAGTGGTGCTTTCGTGGGGACATCATATTAAACCGTTGCCGCAGTCGGTGGCCAATTCTTTTACGGAATGGATGCGCAATGCGGACGTTGATTTTGTGGTTACGCACCCTGAGGGCTACGAATTGAGTACAGAATTTACGCAAGGCGTGAAAGTTACGCACAATCAGGATGAGGCGTTGCGAGGTGCGGATTTCGTGTATGTGAAAAATTGGTCGTCGTTTGAGGACTATGGCCAAACGCCTGCCGTGTCGGGTGATTGGTTGCTCACTCCCGAAAGAATGCAAATTACCAACAACGCCAAAGTGATGCACTGCTTGCCAGTGCGCCGCAATTTGGAAGTGAGTGACTCGCTACTCGACGGCGAAAACTCCCTGATTTTGCAACAAGCCGATAACCGACTTTACGCCGCGCAAGCTGTGTTGAAGGAGATTTTGGAAACAAACTTTTTTTGATAAAATATTTATGTCTAAGGACTTAGAGAAAATTTACGTCATTAAAATTGGCGGAAATGTTATCAACGACCCCGAAAAACTGGCTGCTTTCCTTGCGAAAGTGGCCAGTACCAAAGGCCGTAAAATAGTAGTACATGGAGGCGGAAAATTAGTAAATCAGTTGGCCGATAAACTCGGAATTGTACAACAAATGGTCAATGGCCGCCGCATTACGGACACCGAAACGCTGGAACTAACGGCGATGATTTACGCGGGGCTTATTAATAAAAAAATAGTAGCGACTTTGCAGGCCAACGGCTGTAATGCTATCGGACTTTCGGGCGCGGACGGCAACAGCATTTTAGCCCAAAAACGCCCCGTTGGTGAAATTGATTTTGGTTGGGTAGGCGATGTTAAAGAAATTAATACGTTGCTAATCAATCAATTACTTTCGGCAGGAATTACGCCCGTGTTTTGCTCAATTACGCACAACGCGCAAGGCCAGTTGCTCAATACCAACGCGGACACTATCGCCTCGACGGTAGCGACGGCATTGGCTGCCACGCAGCCTGTACGCTTGGTTTATTGCTTTGAGAAAAAAGGCGTTTTGGCGGATATAAACGACGATAACTCGCTTATTACCAGCATTAATCCCGAAAAATATACGCAACTTTTGGCCGATGGCATCGTAGCCGACGGCATGATTCCCAAGCTCGAAAACGCATTTGCGGCCATAGCCAAAGGCGTGCAGGCCGTCACGATTTGCAACGATAACGACATTGTAGAAATACTCGAAAACGCTCCCGATTATGGAACTACACTTACAAAATAGCACCACGCAATTAGCCGATTTGGCACTCAGTACGCTCAAGCAACTAATTGAAATAGAATCGTTTAGCCGACAAGAAGACAAAACCGCTGATTTGCTACAAAATACGCTCGCCTCATTGGGCATTGCTTTTGAGCGAAAAGGCAATAATGTTTGGGCTAAAAATTTGTATTTCGATGCGGCCAAGCCTTCCGTTCTGCTCAACTCGCACCACGATACGGTAAAACCTAACAAAGGTTACACGCTGAATCCGTTTGAGGCGATAGAAAAAGATGGTAAATTATATGGTTTGGGAAGCAATGACGCGGGCGGTGCATTGGTTAGTCTGATGGCCGCTTTTTTGTATTATTACGATAAGCCTTCGCTCAATTATAACGTAATTTTTGCGGCAACTGCCGAAGAAGAAGTTTCGGGAACTGGCGGTATTGAGCTTATAGCCAATGAGTTGGGTGAAATATATTTGGGCATCGTGGGCGAGCCAACCGAAATGCACTTGGCTATTGCCGAGAAGGGACTTTTGGTACTTGATTGTGTTTCGCATGGCACGGCTTCGCACGCGGCACACGAAAACAACAACAATGCACTTTACAAGGCGTTGGCCGATATTGAATGGTTCAGAACGTATCATTTTCCCGAAAAATCAGAGATTTTGGGCGATGTGAAAATGACGGTTACTATCATTAAGGCGGGTTCGCAACACAATGTTATTTCGGATAAATGCGAGTTTACGGTGGACATCCGAACCAATGATAAATACCGCAATGCAGATGTGTTAGCGGTTGTAAAACAGCATGTTAGCAGTGAAGTAACGGCGCGTTCGTTGCGTCTCAACTCGTCGGCGATTAGTCCCGAACACCCATTTGTAAAGGCGGGTTTGGCTTTGGGCAGAAAAATTTATGGCTCGCCGACCACCTCCGACCAAGCACTCATGAACTTCCCGACCGTGAAACTTGGGCCGGGCAACTCGTTGCGCTCGCACAGCAGCGACGAATTTATTTTTGTGGATGAAATCCGCGAAGGAATCGAAATTTATTGCAAATTATTATCTTCTATTTTATAAAAAAAAATGATTACAAAACTTTGGCAAAAAGAGGCTGGTTCGTCGAATAATTATCAGCAAATCGTGGAGAAATTTACGGTAGGAAATGACAAAGATTTTGATATTTTGTTGGCCGAATACGATGTAATTGGCTCGTTGGCGCACGCGCAAATGTTACACAAAATCAATATTCTTTCTGCCGAAGAATGGACATTAGTTGAGCAAGAATTAAATCATATTTTGGCGCAAATTCGTGCGGGAAATTTTAGCATTGCCGATGGGGTAGAAGATGTACATTCGCAAGTAGAATTTATGCTTACCCAAAAGATTGGTGATGCTGGAAAAAAAATACATACAGGCCGCTCTCGCAACGACCAAGTTTTGTTGGATATTAAACTTTTTTTGCGTGCCAAAATTCAGGAAATAGCCGAAGATACACGCGTTCTTTTTGCTAAATTATTAGAATTAAGTCAGGCGCATCAAGATAAATTATTGGCGGGTTATACGCATTTTCAAATTGCGATGCCGTCTTCTTTTGGGCTTTGGTTTGGGGCTTATGCCGAGTCGCTTACCGACGATTTGGAAACGCTTTTGGCAGCCTATAAAGTGTGTAATAAAAACCCGCTTGGTTCGGGTGCTGGTTATGGTTCTTCGTTCCCACTGGACAGAGAATTTACAACCGAATTATTGGGTTTTGATAGCTTGAATTACAACGTAGTTTATGCGCAAATGACGCGCGGCAAAACCGAAAAAATAGTGGCGCAGGCTCTGGCTAATATTGCCGCTACGCTTTCCAAATTTGCCTACGACGTATGTTTGTATATGAATCAGAATTTTGGATTTATCTCATTTCCTGACGAGCTGACGACGGGCAGTAGCATTATGCCCCACAAAAAAAATCCAGATGTTTTTGAGTTGGTGCGTGCCAAATGTAACCGCATTCAGGCCGTGCCCAACGAACTAACATTGCTTACGAATAATTTGCCTTCGGGCTATCACCGCGACGGCCAACTTACGAAAGAATGTTTGTTCCCAGCCATCGAAACACTGCAAAGTTGTTTGCAAATTACGGCTTTCATGTTGGAACATATCCGTGTGAAAGACAATATTTTAGCTGATGATAAATACAACGATTTGTTTAGCGTGGAAGCCGTCAATGCGGAAGTGCTAAAAGGTTTGCCGTTTCGGGACGCTTACCAAAAAATTGGAAAACAAATCGAAAATAAAACGTTTGTAGCTGACCGAAACGTGCATCACACACACGCGGGCAGCATCGGGAACTTACAAAATGAGGCTATTGGAAAGGCTTTTGCACAGGTTTTTGAGCAAATTGTACGAAAATAAGTGTATATTTGTCTGTGGGCACACCTAATAACCAGATTCCCCTCTCAACTTTTGGAGGGGAATTTTAGTATATTTTTGTCCCATTAGTTTTTTATACAAACTAAAATTGATACACCAAATGAAGAACAAAAAAGGCATTGAACTCGACCAAATAGACGTTGATATAATCAATATTTTGCAAGAAGATTCTACGATTTCGGTCAAAGAAATTGCTTCCCGCATTAAGCTATCTTTTACGCCAACGTATGAGCGTATTAAATACATGGAAGAAAATAAAATAATTCAGAGTTATGTGGCCATTATAGACCGTGAATTGGTGGGTTTAGAATTGGCTGTTTATTGTAATATTGTTCTGAAAGAGCAGTCAAAAACTTCGCTAATGAATTTTGAAGCAGCAGTAGCGGCACGCCCTGAAATATTGGAAGTAATTAGTATTTCGGGAACGTATGATTATATGCTCAAAATTGTGGCCAAAAATATTTCTGATTACAATGATTTTATTGTAAATGTGATTGCAAATATCCCGAATGTAGGGCAATATCACAGTAATTTTGTAATGAAAGAAGTAAAACGTGCTACGGCTTATAAAGTAGTTTTATAAATAAAAAAGCGTTCAGATATTGACATCCGAACGCTTTTTTACGCTTTTATTTTTTTGATTTAAGTAGCGACCCAATTCCTACAAAACCAACAAAGTTACCTTTCCCATCTTTGATGCCCGAAAGGCTCAAATGTACAGGGAATTTCTTTTTGTTTTTACTTATAAAAGTCCAATCTTTTTCAAAAACCTGACCTTGTGAAGGTTTGATAACAAACAGTTCCATTGGAGTTATTTCGCGACCTAATTCTTTACTCATTTCTTTGGCCGCTTGAATTACTTCTGCTGGGTCGTGGAAGATGGCAGGGGTTTGTTTGCCTACCAATTCGCTGGCCTTGTAGCCTAAGGCTTTTTCCGCAACAGGGTTCAGGTAGCTAATAATTCCGTCGAGCTGTACGGTCATGATAATGAAATTGGCTGAATCCAGCACACTTTTGAGTTTTGCTTCGCTATTGGCTACTGATTCCTGAATCGCTTTCATTTCCTCCATGTTTTGGCGGATTTCTTCTTCGGTGGCCAACAATTCTTCCGTTTTTTGCTGCGACTCTTCAAAAAGCTGTCGTATTTCTTGGTTTGCTTTTACAGACTCGGTCATGTCGAAGCGAATACCAATGTATTTTTCTGGATTGCCGCCCATGTCAAGCACTGGCGCGATGGTAGCATCTACCCAATAAGCCGAACCGTCTTTTTTGCGATTCGCATATTTTCCCCTAAATATTTTGCCTGCTTTGATGGTCGCCCACATTTCCTTAAACACTTCTTTTGGTGTTTCGGGGTGGCGCAAAATGTTGTGCGGTTTGCCGATTAGCTCTTCTTCTGTATAGCCAGTAATTTCTAAGAGTTTTTTATTGACAAATGTAATATTGCCGTAAATATCAGCTTCCGAAAGAATAGCCGTTTCGTTGAGGGCGGCTATACGTGCTTCGAGTTCGGCTTCGCTTTTCATTATTTGGATCGTACGTTCTTGCGCATCGTTGAGTAGTTCCGTCATAGCGATTTCGGCTTCTTTGGCTTGCGTAATATCGAATCGTACGCTAATATACTTCTCTGGTTTGCCGTCTAAGCCCATTACAGGCGCGATAGTGGCATCTACCCAATAAGTAGAGCCATCTTTGCGACGATTACGGTAAATTCCTTGGAATACTTTGCCTGCTTTGATGGTTGCCCACATTTCCTTAAACACTTCTTTGGGCGTTTCGGGGTGGCGCAAAATGCTGTGTGGTTTGCCTATCAGTTCTTCACGTGTATAGCCTGTTATTTGCAGCATTTTTTCGTTGACGAGTGTGATGTTTCCGTAAGTATCTGACTCCGAAAGGATAGCAGCTTTGCTTACTATTTCAATACGAGCATTAAGCTCGGCCATGAGTTGCAGGGATTCAATGTTTTTCTTGTTCAGATTTTCCTGAATGGCTTTCATTTCCTCCATATTTTGGCGTAACTCTTCTTCATGCGCACGCAACTCTTCGATATGTTCGCGTTCGGCGGCCTCCAATTGTTTATTTTTGGTAACATCTACAGCCAACTTCAATATTTTTATTATGCGGCCTTGTTCGTCTTTGATAGGCGTGTAAACCCCTTCCAGCCAAACGTCGCTGCCGTCTTTGGCCCTGCGGCGGAAGGTATTGCGTACGGATTTGCCTTCCCAAAGCGTTTCCCAAAGCTTTTCATATTCACCAAAATCTGTTCCCTGTGCTGGGAGTAAATTTTTGTGGTACATACCATGCATTTCGGTTGGGGTATAGCCAAAAAGTTTTAGGAATTGGTCATTGGCACGTACGAATGTACGGTTCATGTCAAATTCCACCACAAGCATCGAATTTTCGATAGCCTCCAACTGGCTTTGCATTTCCGCACTCATTTTTTTGAGTTGTTTTTCGCTTTCGGCTATGCGGTCATTTTGCGCCTGTACTTGCGTCATGTTGTCTTCGTGGAGTTGTTGAAGGCGTTCTATTTCTTGCAAATGCTCGCGTTCTTTGCGTTCCATTTCTTCTTGTGTGGCCTGCAACTCTTCCATATTTTGGCGCATTTCTTCTTCTTGCGCACGCATTTGCTCGGCTTGCATTTGCGCATCATTTAATAAATTCAGCGTTTGCTCATTGGTTTTGCGACCAGACACCGTAGAGGCCAAACTTTCGGCCAAACGCTCCACAAAATGAATACGATATTGCTCAAAAGGCTTAAAAGCTGCAATTTCTAATGCGCCATAAATTTTGTCGTTGTATTTGAGCGGTACGATAAGCAAACAACTTGGCGTACTGCCGCCGAGTCCCGAACGAATTTGCACATAATTTTGCGGCACTTTGGTCATGTAAATAATATCTTTTTCGATAATACACTGGCCCACTAAGCCTTCATTTTTTTCTAATCTTTTGTGCAAATGTTTTCGTTTGTTGAAAGCATAGCACGCCACCATTTCCAGATATTCTTTGCCTGAACTATCGGTTTCGAGCAAGAAAAGACCGCCTTGATTAGCATCTAAATATTTGATAATGAACGATAATACATGGTGATACAGTTGTTCGGATTCTTCTCCCGAACGCATAATCTCTACCAATTGGGCGAGGCCATCATTCACATAGCGGCGTTGTTGGTCGCGCATATTTACATCACGCAGTTTGTCGCGCATTCCCACCAATGCCAACGTAAGTTTGTCGTCGTCATTGGTACTGGTTAGTTCCACATCAAAGTTACCTGTACCGATATTTTCCGCAAATGCCGTCATGATTTCAATGCGGGCTTGCGTTTCTTCTTTAATGTTGGCTTCGGCTACGTTTTCGTATTTGGGAGAAAGGCCATAATCATTTTCACGTTTTTGCCCGTCCACATAAAGCATGACAAAAGGGTAAAACGGAATAAATTGAAACCAGCCACTCACCCCCAAATCATGGCAACGTTTTGAGCCTTGCGTAAGTGCGAGCCAAACCAGCGGAAGCATAAGAATAATTTCTACAAAAGGTAGGCTGTATTTTGATAAAATCAAGTGAAGAATACAGGCGGATATTATGCTGAATAGCAGCGTAATACCGTATTCTTTTCGACGGATACGGCCATCTAACGAAAATGGATTTTTAAACATAGCTAAAGATTTGCAATGCGCGTTTTTGTTTTTTTACGTGTGTAATAAGAAACGTCTCAATTAGTTTGTGTGTTACTTAGGTAAATTTGTATTGGCTTCTTTGAAGACTTCATTGAGTTCTTGGTTGGTAAATGAAATTTGAATAAGATCAGAGTTTCGTTGTTTGGCGGGGTCTTCCGCTCTAACAAAACAAATATTGCCAGTACTCGTGGAAACGGTAAAATAAGCCTCCCATTTGTCTGTATTGATGTGGCTGCCTAAGTTTTCGGGGGCAGACCATTGTGTCCAACTCGTATCCGACAGCCGAGTAACCTTAAAAATATCAGATTGCCCATAGCCTTTGTGTCCTTCAGACGAAAAGTAGAGTGTTCGGCCATCGGCAGACATATAGGGTGCAAACTCATCTTCTGTCGTATTGACGCGCGTCCCCAGATTTTTAGGAATCCCCCACATTCCGTTGGGCATTTTTTCGCTCACAAACAAGTCCATGCCACCTACCGAGTCGTCGCGGTGCAAGGCCATGATAATGGCTTTTTGGTCTGGCGTCCAAATAAAATCCGCATAACTACTTAAATTGTAATAGTTTATCATGCGTAAAGGTTTGGGCTTTTTCCATGTACCATCGTCTTTTTTTTCGGTAAAAGCAATTTCCGAATGAAAGCCATACATTCCACCATACGAATGTATCAGAAGCATTTGCTTGCTATCTGCCGAAATACAAGCAACACCATTTGCCCCATTATTGTTCAGTTCCTCCATATTTTGAGGCAAAGCCCAAGAGCCATCAGGATTTTGTTTGGAAAAATAAATGTCTTGAGGGTCGTCGTTGCCGCCAGTATTTTCGGGGCAATGGCCACGTGCAAAAAATAATGTTTGCCCGTCGGGCGAAAAAACGGGGTGCGTTTCGTGATAAGAAGTATTGAGGTGATGAAAAACCTTAATAAGTCCCTTTCCTGTTACGCTGGTAGCACCTGCAATGGCATCTGGCAAAATAGAGATGCTCTCGTCTTTCAGGGCTTTGGGGTCGATTTTGGCTGTCGGTACGGTAGGTGGTACGTTAATTTGGGTTTGTTCTAAGGGATCAAGCTGCACTTCTCCTGGGGTGTGTGGTGTTGTTGGTTCGGGTGCTGGCGGTGGGGGAGGCGGTGTTTTTTTTATTATTTTGAGTGGTTGTATTTTTCCTTGCCCTTTGTTTTTGATTGTATAAGTTTGGTAACTGTGCAAAACTTTTGGTTTGACCAATTTATTGGGAGCCTTTTTGGCTAATGTTGTATTTCTTATACTGGTTTTGATTGTTTTTTTTGTACCAGAAGATGGCTTTTGTATTGATTGTACCGTTTTTGCATTTTTTTGCCCAAAACAATAATTATCAGAACCCCACCCAATGGAAAGGATTATAAATATAGTTCTGATAATTCTCGTATAAGTCATGTTGCTTGTATGAAAAATGTGTACAAATTTGCATATAATTCATTTAATATACAAGACTAAGCAAAGCGAATGCCTTGTTAGTTTTTATGATAAAGTTTATAAAAATAAAGCCCACAACACGCATTAGGTGTGTGGGCTAAATAGTGATTATGGCAAATTTATGCTATTTTATCAAATGCAATAAATCTGTAAGCATTGGTTTAAGGCTTTTTCTATCCACGATAAAATCCAAGAAACCATGTTCCTGCAAAAACTCTGCGCTTTGGAAACCTGCTGGCAAGTCCTTGCCAATCGTTTCGCGAATAACGCGAGGGCCAGCAAAGCCAATGAGTGCTTTTGGTTCAGAAATATTAAAGTCGCCAAGCATCGCAAACGAAGCTGTTACGCCACCCGTAGTCGGGTCGGTTAGCAACGAAACGTAAGGTACTTTGGCTTCGGCTAGCAATGCTAATTTGGCCGATGTTTTGGCCATTTGCATCAGCGAAAAGCCTGCCTCCATCATACGCGCACCGCCAGATTTGGAAACCATCAGGAACGGAACACGGTTTTTGAGGGCATAGTCAATGGCACGCGCGATTTTTTCGCCTACCACCGAGCCCATCGAGCCGCCGATAAATTCAAAATCCATACAAGCTACCACGATGTCCAAGCCATTTATTTTGCCGTGCGCTGTGCGAACTGCATCTTTCAGGCCTGTTTTGCTGATAGTGGCTTTGGTGCGGTCTGGGTAAGCCTTGGTGTCCACGAAATTGAGAGGATCGGCAGAAATCATGTTCTCGTCCATCTCCGTAAACGTATTGTTATCAAATACAATTTCAAAGTATTCGGCAGAACCAATTTTTGTATGATAGTTACAAGAAACACACGTATAAGCATTGTCGCGGTGTGCTCTGGAAAGTGTTACCGTTTTACATTCGGGACACTTGTACCAAAGACCGTCTGGAGCTTCGCGTTTTAGTTCTGTGGGCGTTACAATCCCCTTTTGTTGTCTGTTAAACCATGCCATTTTGCAAATGATTGGTGTTGGTAAAGCATTTTTAAGGTCGCAAATATAGTGCTAATATTAAATTATGATTCCGACTTTATCATTTATTTTCGCACCGCCATACTGTTTTGGGTATTTGCAGAGGTTTCGTTTTATTTTTTAAAAACACAATACAAAATATGTTAGGCCGATTTTTTTATGATGCGGGGATTTCTCTTTACACGGCTGCCGTTCACTTGGCCGCATGGCGTAGTACCAAAGCCAAACACTGGGTAAATGGGCGAAAAGATTGGCGGCCACGCCTACAAGATTTGCTCAATACGCACAAAGGCCAGCCGCTGGCGTGGTTTCATTGTGCTTCGTTGGGTGAGTTTGAGCAAGGCCGCCCTGTGATAGAGGCTTTTCGGATTGCTTTTCCCGAACATAAAATTTTGCTAACGTTTTTCTCGCCGTCGGGTTACGAAATCCGCAAAAATTACGCTGGGGCGGACTATATTTTTTATTTGCCCGCCGACACGCGTCAAAACGCCGAACAGTGGTTTCTGACCGTAGAACCGTCGGTAGCTTTTTTTGTCAAATACGAGTTCTGGCATCATTACATTCAGGTGATGGAAGAAAATAATGTGCCTGTCGTGTCTTTTTCTGCCATTTTTCGCCCAAACCAGATTTTTTTTAAGCCTTACGGCGAATTTCATCGGCAAATTTTGCGCCGCCTGAATATGATTTTTGTACAAAATGAAAGTTCGGCTAAGTTATTGGAAGGCATAGGCATTACACGTCAGCAACTCGGCGGAGATACGCGCTTCGACCGCGTGGCAGTTTTGCCAGATACAGCCCCCGAAATACAAATGGCTAAGTTGTTCAAAAACAATGAATTATTGTTGATTGTGGGCAGCGCGTGGCCGCAAGATATGGACATTATTTTGCCCGTTTTGAATAAGTTGCAAGCCGAAAATATCCGTCTGAAAGTAATGGTAGCACCGCACGAAATTGAAGCCCAAAATATGAAAAATTGGGAGCAAATCTATCAAGGCAAAAGCATACGATATTCTCAAGTGTCGGATCAAGTGGTTGTAAGTGAATATGATATGCTTATTATTGACAATGTAGGAATGCTTTCGGCATTGTATCAGTACGCGGAAATAGCGTGGATTGGTGGCGCGTATGGCAAAGGTTTACATAACACACTGGAAGCGGCCACTTTTGGCATGCCGATTTTTTTTGGAAATAAAAATTATACAAAATTCCAAGAAGCCCTCGACCTTGTGGCTGAAGGAATCGCTGCGCCTGTGGCCGCCGATGCCGCGGCGTTTGAAACCAAGCTAAAAACATTGCTTACCGACACAACTACGCGCGAGGCTATCGCCGCAAAATCGCGGAATTATGTAAAAAGTAAAGTTGGTGCGACAGCCAAAGTGTTGCATTGGTATCACGATTATTTGGCCGAAAAAAAGTAATACCCCAAACCTTATAGATTTTTAAAACCATAAGGTTTAAGCCCCAGATGTCACGCCTACGGCGTTTTAAATAACTGAATATCAATTTTCTATCAATGTTTAAACCCTAACGGGTTTAGGCCATTTGCCAATAAAAAAAGCCTTTAGGCTTGGCCTCTTTGTAGAAAAAGAAATCTAAATAATATCTAACGCCGTAGGTGTGGCATCTACATTGTTATTTACACGGCAATCTGCATCACATAATCGTTTAGCACATAATCGTAGTACGGAATATCAACGGTTTGGGCAATTTCAAAGCCGTATTTTTGGTAAAAATGTAGTGCAGAATTGTAGCGATTTACGTTCAAAATCAAGGTTTTTGCGCCTTGCTGGCGGATTTGTTCGCGTACAAAATCAATGGTGGCACGGCCAAGCCCTGACTTTTGTTTTTGTGGCAAACAATACAACTTCTGTATTTTCCAGACTTGCGCCGCCGCATTGGAGAGGATATATGACACAAAGCCAACGGCTTGGCCATCGCGCCACACAATCCAAAATGTATGCCCTTCGGTCAGTTGCGCGGCCAGTGCAGGCAACGCATACATTTTCTCAAACATAAAATCTATTTGCGCTTGGCTGATAATGTTGGCGTAAGTGGCTGGCCAAGTTTGGGCGGCGAGTTGGTGTATTACGGCCAAATCTTCGGGGTTGCTGACTTGTTTAAATTCGAGGTTAGATATTATTTGTGTCATAAGATGATGGGTTGTGTAATTATTGTGTAAAAATTGCTCTGAGCAATAAACGAAAGATTATTGTTATTAGTTGGGATATGGAGTGATATGTTTTGATCCGATAAGATAAAATCTATCTGAAAATGATGCTTTGATATTTAGCAAACTCATAATTGAGTGGCAATTTAAAATATCCCCCAAATTATTATACCCATATTGCTCCATAACGCTAAACAACTTTAGGAATAAATAATTGATGTTTTAAGAAATTATACAGAAATTAGGTGCCAATTGATTACTTATATTTTCTCTATGAAATCCATTTTTGTTTTTGTGGCGGGTTTGCTTTCTACGTTGTATCTCATCAACCCTACGGCGGGCATTTTTGAGCTAATCCCCGATAATATTCCCTTTGTGGGCAATCTGGACGAGGCCACTGCCGCATTTTTTCTGATCGAGAGCCTCAATTATTTTGGCTTCAATCTGCCCAATCCGTTTGGCCGACGGCTCAAAAAATAAACGTTTTTATTCCACAAAATATACAAGCATCAGTCCGCAAGGCTGGTGCTTTTTAATTATATTTATACCTTTGTGGCCTGCAAAAAAAGCAAGGAAAAATTAAACAGTTGATAATCAAGCTATTGACAGTAATTCAAAACATTGCATCACTGTATAACTAACTGATAACCAGTCTATTTTGTTTTACTTGCTAATATTACTTACTATTGCGTTTTAAATAATTAATCATTATAACACAATATAGTATGTATATCGAATCCCTAAAAAATGACAATTCATTTTTGGCATCGTTTAAACCAAACGAACAAAAACGGAGAATCTCCTATCTGGGTGTATATCAGAGTCGGAGATACTAAAAGCGGTGATTTTGCTGCGGGGCTTATCTGCACGCAAGAAGCATTAGCCACAAGTCCAATTATTGCTGGGCAAAAAGCCTTGATAGAGCAAACGCTACATCAAATCTACACGTATTTGTGCATGGCTCATGGAGTTAGGGGAATAACTGCCAACGATGTAAAAAACGAGTATATCAAGCGAAAAAAAGGCAAAAAAACAGTAATCAGGGAAGTCAAAACCATTGAGTCTAAGCAAATAAATCAGGTGCAAGAATTAACCATATTCGACCTGTTTGAAAAATATAGACTTGAATCGGAATTTGGCTACAACAGTGTCAAGTACGCTGAAAAAAGCCTAAAAAAAGTCAGCAACTTAAATCCCACTTTGAGCATTTCGGCCAACACCTGCACAGAACTCCTCAAAGTATGGCTACGGTCGATTACAAAAACATCAACAGCATTAAATTATTACACTGGCCTTAAGTCGGTCATTAGATTTAGTCTTGAGGAAGGCTACGTCGCAAAAAATGCGTTGAAACGAGTGGCTAAGCCTGTTGTAGAAAAACTACCTATCACGTATTTAACACCAGAGGAAGTAATGGCAATACATAACGGCACTTATAATAAAGCCGAAAAAAAGTATTTGGATATGTTTGTCTTTGCTTGCCTGACGGGACTAACCTATAATGACAATAGGACCGTAAAACAGCAGAATATTAAAGAATTTAATGGCAGACGTTATATCGTTATGAAACGAGGCAAAACAAACCAAAATATTTTCACGGAATTATTGCCTTTAGCTGAAAGTATTTGGGCTAAATATAATTATGATTTCTCGGGCTTGACAAAATATCCTCAGGTAGCTGACCAAGTTTTAAAAAAAGCCTTAATGCAAACTGGCATCAACAAGCATATCACATTCCACAAAGCCAGACATACTAAAGCGTATGAGCTGCTGAATATTCGGGGCGGCTCAATGCAGGTAGTCGCTGCGGCACTTGGCAACAACGAAACTACTTCGCGAAAACACTATGCCGAATTTGATTTAGCCGCACTGGATAAGCAATTGCAATTAATGGATAAATTATCTCCAGACATTTATGAAAAACCGCAGAAGAATACCTCTCAAATGGATACAGATATTCTATAAAACACTACTGGTCGTCGTTGCCATCGGTGCGATTATTTAAGTATCTGTTCCTTTAAAGCAAAAGGCCGTCCCAATATGGGGGCGGCCTTTTATTTTTTTAATGCGTTAGCTGCCTGAAAGATGCGAAGCAGCCGCGAAGAGGCCGAAGCGTAAGCGGAGTCTGCAAGGGAGCGGCCACCCTTTTTCGGGTGGCAACGCCCAAGAAAGAAAAAAAGAGCTATTGTGTATGTTCGGAAATCTGTACCTTTGCGTAATAATCACGTAAAAAATGCGTATATGGAACGATACAATAGCTTTTCCAAATTAAAAGAGCGTTCTACTTCGGTTGAGCCAGTTAGCTCCGTTTCTGCCAAAGACACAGATGTTATCAATTTTATAGACTTATTGAAAGCCTCCGTTGTTCCTACGCAACCATCTACGGCGATACCCAGCCGCAACCTTTCAGCCGTGAATCCAATTAAAAATGCAAGGTAATTTTGTAGAGAATATTCTTCGCGTTTGTCAGATTTTGCAAACACATAAGGTTGAATATATGATTGTCGGAGGTACAGCATTGGCCTTTCACGGGCATTATCGCCCAACAACGCTCCCCGATGGCCAACCATCAGATAAACATGATTTTGATTTTTGGTATAATCCCACCTTTGAAAATTATTTTAGACTGCTGCAAGCACTGGAGGCATTGGGATTAAATGTAGCCCGATTCCGAAAAGAAAAAGTAATCAATCCCAAAAAGTCATTTTTTACGCATGAGTTTGATTACTTCAAAATTGATTTTTTGCCTGAAGTCTTGGGTCTTGAACGATTTTATAGCAGTTACCCCCACCGAATTACAACGATAGTAAGGGAGATAGAAATTCATATTTTGTCTAAAGACGACCTGATTAAAAGCAAAGAAGTTACAGCACGAAAAAAAGACGAGGAAGATATTGCACAACTGCGCTTACATTCTCCCGACCAATAAAAAAAGTCCGCAATTGTCCGCAAAAATCCGCAATTGCGGACTTAAAGTATTAGTTTAAGTAAGAGATAAACAATTGATTTACAGTTTATATAGTTTTATTTCGGCTGTCTTCTTGATGGGCAAAGTAATTCGTACCTGCCCGATAAGGTAACGCACACCTCTAATCCGTATAGCTTTGCCAAACTGCAATCTTGCCAAATGATAGGGTTCGATGCGTGCCTGAAAAGTAACGGGCTTGGTGGTGGCTCGAAAGCCTAACCATTCCTTGTACATCTTTTCATACAAACCATGCTCTCCTGTCCAGTAGAGCGAATTGCGTCCAATGATATTGTTATGATAATC